>JACSRE010000148.1 GCA_014879945.1 Myxococcus sp. | reverse complement strand
CGTCGGGGAGGGCGACGGCGGGGGCGACGCCGGCGAGGCTCTTGACCAGCCGGAGCACCCTGCGCGGGTCGCCGCACGAGGGGGCGTCGGTGGCGGCGCCGAGGGCCCTCAGATCCTCCGAGAACTGCACCAGGCGCCGGGTGCCGTCGACGAGCTCGCTGGAGCACTCGACGAGCTCCTGGTCGAGCTGCGGCGTTCTCCCGACGCTCAGCGTCCTGTTCAAGAACGCCGAGGTGCTCGACATCCACGCGAGGGGGTTGTTCAGCTCGTGCGCGACCGAGGCCGACAGCCGCCGAATGCGCGCCGAGAGCTTGCCCGTTCGAAGGCGCTCGACCCGGCGTCTGCGTCGCTCGAGACCGATGGACAGCGAGGTGAGCAGCACCAGCAGCCCGACGACCGAGGCGGCCTCGAGCGCGTTCTTCTGCGCCAGCACCTCGGGCCTGGTGAGCGCCTCGATGGTGGTGGCCCGGCCCGTCTCGACGCGCCACAGGAACGTCGCGGTGACCGCGACACCCGCCGCCGCCCAGCCGGCCGCGGCCCACACGCCAGAGAGGTACTCGACGGCCAGCGGTACGAGGCAGAGGAAGACCAGCGCGCCGACCGGCAGGTCGCCCCGCAGGCTCGCCACGAACGTCACCAGGCCCGTGATGGTGGCGCCGATCACGTGGCCGCAGGCGCGGTGGCCGACCGCGCGCTCGAGGTGCGGGAGCGCGAGGAACACGGCTCCACCAAAGGCGAGCGCCAGCGCGCTGGGGAGGTAACGGAGGCCGAGGGCATGCGAGAGCGCGAAGGCGGTCGCGACGCACGCCGCGACCCTCCCGAACGTTCGCAGGAAGTCGCGGCGCTCCGTTCGGTCGAGGTACGCGAGGGGCTCTGACACGGGGCTCGAGCCTAGGCTTCGCTAACGGCTGACGCGACGGAAAGCCCTGCTACGCTGCCGGGCCGATGGAGCTGCCTGAGTTCATCTCGCTGCGCAGGCCGAAGTGGGAGGCGCTCGAGCGCCTGCTCGACCGCGCAGAGCGCGCCGGCCTCAAGACGCTCGCCCTCGACGACGCGCGCGCGCTCGCCAGGCTCTACCGCTCCACCTCGTCCGATCTGCTCTGGGTGCGCGCGCGTGCCGGCGCCGCCGACGTGAGCGGGTACCTCAACGATCTGGTCGGCCGGGCCTACGCCGTCACCTACCCGGGCCGGAGGGTGCGGCCGCGTGAGGTGCTGCGCTTCGTCACCCACGGCTTCCCCGAGCTGGTGATGGCGGAGTGGCGGGTGATCGTCGCCTCGACCCTGCTCTTCGTGGCGGGCGCGGGCTTCGGCTGGGTCGGCATGATGTTCGACCCCGACGCCGCCCCCTACCTGGTGCCCACCTCGCACCAGAAGCTCGACCCCACCGAGCGCGTGAAGTCGGAGCAGAAGAACGAGGGCTCCGGCGTCGGAGAGCAGGCGGCGTTCTCGGCCTTCCTGATGCGCAACAACATCGGGGTGGCCTTCTTCGCGTTCGCGTTGGGCCTCACGGCGGGGGTGGGCACCTCGGTGCTGCTCTTCGGCAACGGCGTGCTGCTCGGCTCGCTGGCGTGGGTCTACGCGGCCAAGGGGCACGCGGCGTGGTTCTGGGCGTGGATTCTTCCGCACGGCATCCCCGAGATCACCGCCATCTGCCTCGCGGGCGCGGCGGGCCTCACCATCGCGCGTGGGCTCGTCGCGCCGCGGGGGCTGTCGCGTCGCGTCGCGCTGCGGCACGAGGGCGCCACCGCCGTGAAGCTGGTGCTGGGCACCATCGTGCTCTTCATCCTCGCTGGGCTGATCGAAGGCACCATCTCGCAGATCCACCCGCCGCGGCTCCCGGTGTGGTTCAAGATCGGCTTCGCGTTGGTCGTCGGCGGGGGGGTGTACGCCTACCTGCTCTCGGCCTTCATCCGCCGCGCGGCGGGCCACGAGGCCTCGAGCTGACCGAGCCGTCAGCTCGCGCTGATGGCCGCGATCACGAAGTACGCGAGCCAGCCGAAGCACCCCAGGAAGCTGACGACGATGCCGCCGATGGCCAGCTCCCGGCCCTTCTGGCCGCCGTTCGCCGCGTTGATCTGCGAGAGCGCGACGAAGCCGGTGATGATGCCCGTGAGGGAGCCGAGCGCGGGCAGGCACAGACACCCCACCAGGCCTGACACCAGCGAGACGATGGCGAGGGTGTTGGTCTGGCCGCCAGGCGCAGGCGGCGCCGAGTAGCTCCCGGGGGCGTTGGGGCTCCAGACGTTGGGCGGCGGCTGCACCATGGGGGCGGGCGCCTGCACGGGCTGCGCGGCCGGGCGATCGAACGACTGCACCGGCTGGCCTCCGAAGGTCGGCGCCTGCGGCGCGGGCGCCTGGCCCTGCTCGATGGGCACCTCGAAGCTGGCCGTGCAGGCGCGGCAGGTGACGCGGCTGCCCTGGGTGCCGTCGTTCTCGGTGCCGCAGTTGGGGCAGAAGACCTTCATGGGGGTTCCTTCGAAAGGGGCGCGTCAGAGCGCGCCGCGTGACTTGATCTCCAGGTACTTGTTCACCGCGGCGAGCGACAGCGCGTCGGCCTCGACGTCGATGACGGCGACGCCATCTTGCCCCACCTTTCGCTTGGCGGCCTCACGTTCGAGCAGCAGCTCGCTGGCCACGGCGTGCTGGTAGGCGGTCTCGGCGTCAGGGGGGGGCGTGCGCAAGAGCCGGTGGAGCGCGGCGTCTTTGATCGACAGACACACCGGCACGTGCCGTTTCGCGAGGCGGCGCATGGGGCCCACCATGGTGGCGGCCTGATCTTCGTCGAGGAAGTCGGTGAAGACGCACAGCAGGCTGCGGCGCACCAGGCGCACGTTGAGCTCCTTGAAGAGCGCGAGGTAGTCGACGTAGGTGAGGCTCGGCCGCGACGAGTACAGGGTGTCGACGATCTTCCGATACTGCGCGCGCCCCGAGCCCGGCGGGAGGAACGACTTGACCCCGTCGGCGAAGACGACCAGCCCCACCCGGTCTCCGTTCCTGATGGCCACGAAGGCCAGGAAGAGGGCGGCGTTGACGGCGTGATCGAGCTTCGAGAGCCCGTCGACCTGCGCGGCCATGCTGCGGCCGGCGTCGACGCCGATGAAGACCGTCTGGGAGCGCTCCGACTCCATCACGCGGGTGACGGGCTTGCCGCGCCGGGCGCTGGCCTTCCAGTCGACGTCACGCACCGAGTCTCCCTGCGCGTAGTCGCGCAGCCGCGCGAACTCGGTGCCGCGGCCGTCGCGGCGCAGCTGGCGCAGCCCCAGGTTCACGAAGTCGAGCGCCGCGTCGGACAGCAGCAGCCGGCTCGCGCCGCGCATGTCGGGGAAGACCGAGACCTGCGTCGAGGCGGCGATCACGCGCTCGTGCCAGCTCAGGCCCAGCGGCCCACGCACCCGCAGGGTGAGATCGGCGAACTCGAAGCGCCCCCGGCCCTTCGGCGTGCAGACGTAGGGCAGCCGGACCCGGCTCTTGGCCGAGAGCGTGAAGTGCAGCTGCTCCGGGCTCGCGCCGAAGCCGTCTGGGCTGTCGTCCTTGAGGGCGAGCACCAGGCGCTGCGGGCCCGGGTTCACCACGTCGAGGACCACCTTGTTCTCGACGCCGACCTGAAACCGGTGCGGCAGCTCGCGCGCCACCTTCACCGAGGCGCGGCGCGCCACCGCCCAGTCGAGGCCGGCGAGCGTCAGCAGCGAGACGTCGACGAGCAGCACCAGGGGCCAGAGGCCCGTGATGAAGCCCGCGGCGATCGTGGGGATCGCCAGCAGGCACAGCGTCGCCCACAGTCGCGCAGACGGGATCACGGTTACCGGGGAACCTCGACGGTGTTCACCACCTCGCGCAGCACCTCGGCCGGCGTGGCGCCGTCGAGCTCGGCGTCGGGTGACAGCAGCAGCCGGTGCTTCAAGACCGGGGGGGCGAGGTAGCGCACGTCGTCGGGGGTGACGAAGGCGCGGCCCCGCAGCGCCGCCAGCGCCTTCGAGGCCAGCAGCAGGTGCACGCCCGCCCGCGGCCCCGCGCCGAGGCGAATGCGGTTCGACGTGCGGGTCGCCGCGACCAGCTTTCGCACGTAGGTCAGCACCGCCGGCTCGACGCCCACCTGCCGCATGGAGTCGCGGGCCGCCATCAGCTGCGCCTGGGTGATGGCCGCCTTGACGCCGGCGCGCGCGAGGTCGCCCGAGTCGAAGCCGCGGTGCACCGCCTGGAGGATCGACTCCTCCTCCTGGTCGCTGGGGTAGCCGACGTCGATCTTGAAGAGGAACCGATCGAGCTGCGCCTCGGGCAGGGGGTAGGTGCCCTCGGACTCCACCGGGTTCTGGGTCGCGAACACGGTGAAGATGGGCGACAGGGTGGTGTGCTTGCCCTCGAGCGAGACGCTGCGCTCCTGCATCGCCTCGAGGAGCGCCGACTGCGTCTTCGCCGGCGCGCGGTTGATCTCGTCGGCCAGCAGCAGGTCGGTGAAGATCGGCCCCTTCACCAGCACGAACGACTGCGACTTCAGATCGAACACGCTGGTGCCGAGGATGTCGGCCGGCATGAGATCGGGCGTGAACTGAATGCGGCGGAACTCGGCCGACACGCTCAGCGCCAGCGCGCGCGCCATCAACGTCTTGGCGACGCCCGGCACGCCCTCGAGGAGCACGTGGCCCCCGGTGATGAGCCCGCAGAGCATCAGCTCGAGGGCCTCGTCCTGCCCCACCACGGCCTTGCGGACCTCGGCGAGCGCGGCCTCCCGCACCTGGTGGGCGATGGTGACCGCGGCAGAGGGCGCTGCGGTGACGGGGACGGGCGCAATGGGACCACCAGTGGGTGTCATTCGGTGCGGCCTTTCTTCGATGAGGCGTCGAGCTTGAGGCGGGCGAGGGCGGCGAGGCGTGCCACGGCCTCGACGTTGGCGTCACTGCTGGCGGCGTTGGCGGCGCGGGTGACGTCGAGGAGCGCGTTGGCGAGGTCTCTTCGGCCGCGCAGATCGAGCGCGGCCGAGATCTCGGAGGGCTCGGCGCGGGCCGACACGCCGGCGCGGGTGGCGAACTCGGCGGCGAGCGCTCTGGCGATCGACGACGCGGCGTGCCCGTGGTGCTTGCCCTCGCGGTACAGGCGGCTGGTGGCGAAGAGGGCGTCGGTGGCCCCGATGCGCGCGGCGTCGGGGGGCTGCCGAGGCCGGCCAAAGCGCTTGAGCGAGGCGGCCCAGAGGATCACCCCGAGCAACAGCTGGGCGGCGGCGAACTGCAGGCCGTAGCGGGCGGCGAACTCGGCGATGGAGCGATCTCCGGTGAAGCCGTGGTGGAACTCGTCGAACGCGATGGGGCCGGTCGAGGCGAGGGCCCGGCCCACGGCCGTCCAGAACAGCGCGTTGTCGGCGCGGGTGAGGGCGGCGTTCATCGCGAGCTCCGGGGCCCCGATGATGATCAACCGCCCCTGCCCGTAGGGCACCAGGCCCACCACCGTCTTCTCGGCGCCCTCGTCCACCAGCAGCGCCACCGCGCCCGGTGGAAGATCGAGCCACACGCGCACGCGCGCCTCGAGCCGCTCCACGCCCACCGTGAAACGCGAGGGCTGCGCGGGCACCAGGGTGGTGAGCTCTTTCCGGTGCTCGGCGCGCTCGAGGTACACGTCGACCGCGGTGAGCAGATCGTTCTCGTCCTGATCCCACGGGGCGTAGATGACGGTGCCGCCGTTGCGAATGTGCTCGAGCAGCTTCTTCGTCTCGTCCGATGTGACGGGCGGGCTCCGGTAGGCGTTGAGGCCGCGCTCCTTGAACTCCTCGCGCTCCTCGTCGGTGAGCTCGTCAGCGTCATCGAAGAAGCCCGCGTCGGCCGCCCCGGGGTTCCTGCTCTTGACGTCGGTGGCGTCGCGGAAGGCCGTGCCCAGGAGCACCAGGGAGGTGCCGCGATCGATCACCTCGAAGTTCTGTTGCCACCGCTCGGCGGGGAGCCCGGCCTCACCGAGCAGCAGGAAGACCGCGCGCGCGCCGCTGGGCTCGGAGCGGTAGGTCGACAGCCGATCGGCGAACGCGCCGCGCCGCGCGCCCTTCATCACGAACGAGCCGAAGGCGCCCAGGAGCAAGAGGCCCGAGATCATCAGCAGCGGGAACCGGTCACGCATCGGCCGGCCCCCCGCCCGTCGAGAGGAGCGGCTGAACGATGACGCGGAAGGCGCGGTACGCCGCGTCGGTGACGTCGAGGTTGCCGTACCAGGCGAAGTCGAAGCGGCGGGTCAGCTCGCGGAAGGCCGACTTCGCCTCGCCCTGGCCCTTGAAGCCGAACAGGTAGTCCCAGTTCGAGCGCGTGGGGTCGTAGTCGATGACGCCGCCGCGGTGCAGGTGCGAGAGCAGGGCGAGGTACAGGTGCCGAATCGCCTCACGGTACTCGCCCTTCGCCGCCAGGGTGTCGGCCAGGCCGGCCCACGTCTCGGGGCGCTTCGAGAGCGCGCTCATCGGGTCGGTCGAGAGCGGCGACTCGCCGAGCGCGGCGGCTTCACCCCTGGCCTCGTCGTCGTCGGGCTTGCGGCGGAACTGGAGCAGCAGGAACACCAGCAACCCCACCAGGGCCACCACGATGACGATCATCACCGCGTTGGCGCCCGCCATCTCACCGCCGAAGGCCGGCTCGCGAATGGTCGGCTGGTCGTCGCGCTCGAGGAGCCACTCGAAGAAGCGCTTGAGCAGCTTCTGCACCCACTTCCAGAAGGTGCTGGGCGGCTCGTCGGCTTGCGGGGCCTCGGGCTCGGCGGGCTTCTTCTCGATCACCTGGAACTCGGGCCTGGCGAGGATCTTCTGGGCGTCTTCGCGGGCCGCCTGCGCCGCGGCGGCGTTCGAGAGCGCCAGCGCGGCGTCGAGCTCCTTGAGGCCCTCGCGCAGATCGTCTTCGGCGGCGTCACAGTCCTGCTCGTCGTAGGCGCGGCGCTCGACGCGGCTGATGAAGCGGGTGAGGGCCGAGTGGTCGCGCTGCGAGACGCCGTCGAGCCGCTCGAGCTGCTCCTGCCTCACCCGGCCCGACATCTCGCACTCGTCGACCAGCCGCTCGACGCGGTGGCGCAGCGCCGTGGGCTCGCCCGTGGCCTGCGCGAGCACCGGGGCCGCCAGCAGCATGGCCAGCAGCGCGGTCGCGACGAGGGGCGCCTTCGGCCGCCTCCGACGGGGGAGCTGCTCGACCTGCGCGACCAGGTCGAGGCCCTCCTGCCGAACCCGGCCGTCGATCAGCAGCAGCACGCCGGTCGCCGCGCGCACCGGCTCGAAGAGCGCGAAGGCGACCACGAAGATCGTCGCCACCCAGGTGGGGTTGTCGACGGACGCGAAGCGCGAGACGAAGTTGAGATCGAGCGCGAGCAGCTGCTGCCCCAGCAGCATCAAGAAGGCGACGCCGACGTGCAGGTTGATCACCAGCACGAGCTGGAGCGAGTTGCAGAGCCTCAGGAACGGCGCGGTGTGGCGCGCCGCGCCCAGGAGCCGCGACGAGGTGCCGTAGAGCCCCAGCGCGCTGCCTTCGCCTCGCATGGCCGCCGCGAAGATCGCCTGGTGCGCGCCGACGAAGAAGAAGCCGATGCCGAAGGTGAAGAGGGCGATGGTCGCGTCGATGACGAGCTGAATCGTCCCCGCGACGATCAGCCCGGGTGCGCGCCGCAGCGCCAGGAGGAGGCTGGAGCGGGCCGTCGGCTCGGCCTGCGAGAGGATCTGCTGCTCGAGGAAGTGGCTGGCGGCGCCCTGGGAGACGCTCCGAAACACCCACGCCGCGGTGAGGCCGAGCACCGGCAGCAGCAGCGGCTGGCCGCGCTGCACGGCCTCGGCGAGCGTGAAGAAGGTGAAGACGAGCGCGGCAGAGGCCGGCATCAGCAGCACCCAGAGCCCTGAAGAGCCGGCGGCGGCGCGCAGGGCCGCGTCGTAGAGGGCGAGGGTGCTGCGCGGCCTGAGCTGGAGCGCGTCGACGGCCATCGCTCAGCCCGCCAGCAGGGCGGCGAGCCCGTAGAAGCCGCCGAAGACGAGGAGCACGCAGAGCGCCGCCAGGGTCAGATTGCCGAACGACCAGTCGTTGCGGGCCACCTGCTGCCGCGCCTTCGCCAGGCGCCTGCCCAGGCAGGTGGCGCAGCGGTTGATGCCCTCGAACTGCGTCGTGCACTCCACGCAGATCACGTTGCGGCACTCGACGCAGATGCCGAGGCCGGCGCGATCGGGGTGGTAGTGACAACGACCGGATCCGAGGCTCATCGACGCTCGAGAGCTTAGGGCCCGCCCTCGTCTGCCGCGACCGGTTTTTCAGCCCCGCCGCGGGTCAGAGCTCTTCGAGGAACTCTTCGTTGTACGTGTACCGGCTCAGGCGCTTGATGAGGGCCTCCATGGCCTCGACGGGCTTCACCGAGAAGAGCATCTGCCGCAGCTTCTTCACCTTCTCGTACTCCTTGAAGACGAAGAGCTTCTCTTCCTTGCGGGTGCCCGACTGCGGAATGTTGATGGCCGGCCAGATGCGCTTCTCGGCGAGCAGCCGGTCGAGCACGATCTCGCTGTTCCCGGTGCCCTTGAACTCCTCGAAGATCACCTCGTCCATGCGGCTGCCGGTGTCGATGAGCGCGGTGCCGATGATGGTGAGGGTGCCGCCCTCTTCGGTGGCGCGGGCCGCGCCGAACATGCGCTTGGGGCGCTCGAGGGCGCGCGAGTCGACGCCGCCCGACATGGTGCGCCCAGAGGAGTCGACCTCTTTGTTGAAGGCGCGCGCCAGGCGGGTGATCGAGTCGAGCAGCACCACCACGTCCTTGCCGTTCTCGACGAGCCGGCGGGCGCGCTCCATGGCGAGCTCGGCGACCCGCAGGTGGTTGGCGGGCGACTGATCGCTGCTCGAGGCCAGCACCTCGGCCTTGATGTTGCGCCGCATGTCCGTCACTTCTTCGGGGCGCTCGTCGATGAGCAGCACCATGACGTGGCACTCGGGGTGGTTCAGCAGAATCGCCTGGGCGATCTTCTGAAGCATGATCGTCTTGCCCGTCTTCGGCGGGGCGGTGATCAGCGCGCGCTGGCCCTTGCCGAGCGGCGCGATCAGATCGAGCACGCGGGTCAGCATCTCGGCGTGGGAGTGCTCGAGCTTGAGGCGCTCCACCGGGTCGACCGACGTCAGATCGTTGAAGTGGGGCGCGCGGGTGGCCTTGTCCATCGGCACGCCGTCGACGGTCTCGACGCTGACGATGGTGCCCTTGAGGCCCTTCATCTGCGCCTTCGCGGTGAGGTACTGGCCGGCGCGCAGCCGCAGCTTCTGCACCAGGTTCTTGGGGATCTCGGCGTCGTCGGGCCCGGGCAGCAGGTTGCGCTTGAGCGAGCGCAGCATCGCGTTCTGCCCCTTCACCTCGGTGTCGAGCACGCCCTCGACGATCTGCGTGGGCACCTGCACCGGCTGGCCGGTCTGCTGGGCGACCCGCATCTGGGTGGCCTGCTGCTGGGTGGCCTGCTGCTGCGCGAGGCGCTGCTTGTGCTGCTCGAGCTCCTGAGCGGTGAGGAAGATGTTCACCACCTGGCCGTCGGGCTGAATCACCTTGCGGAAGGCCTGGCCGTCTTCGGTGAAGAAGACCGGGTTGCCCTTGCGGCGGCGACGGCGCCGGCGCCGGCGACCCTGACCGGGCTGGCCCGGCTGCCCGGGTTGACCGGCCTGCTGCGCGTTGGCGTCACCGCCTTCGTCGGAGCCGTCGTCGGGGCCTTCGTCGCCGCCGTCGTCATCACCACCATCATCACCACCACCGGCGTTCGCGGGGGCGCTGGGCGGCGTGGGGGCGGTCGGGTCGTTCGGTTCGTTCTCTTCGCTCATGGGCCTCTCGCGCGCCGTGACGGAAGCGTCCGTCGCGGCGTTTCCAGCGTCGTGGTGGGGCAGGGTCTGAAGCCACCGGGTGGAGCACGTCGCCGTGAGGCCACCAATCGATGCGACCCTGAATCACCCCGGGGCCGTCGACTGACCGGACCTATCGAGGTGACGAAGGTGGGTGTAGCAGCTCCCCCTGCGGTCCGCACGCCTCTTCGCCGTCAGCGCAGGTCGACCTGGAACTCCAGGCGCGCCTGGACCGCGGGCGGGCCGAACAGCCAGCCGTAGGGGCCCAGCTGCTTGACGATCGGCTCCAGGGCCTGGGGCAGGGGCGAGGCGTTGGGCAGCGGCTGCTCCAGCAGGGTCGGGGCGGTGACGCCCAGGAGCGACCCCAGCAGGCTGCCGCGCGCCTGGAAGATGGCCAGCTGGAAGTCGTCGTCGCCCTCTTCGATGCCCCCGCGCACCTTGGCGGCGCGCACCGCGTCCATCAGCCCGCCGAGCTGATCGACCAGCCCGTGCAGCTTCGCGTCGCGCCCGCTCCAGACGCGGCCGCGGGCGACCTGATCGACGTCCTCCTTCTTCATCTTCCGGCTCGCGGCGACCTCGGTGATGAAGGTGTCGTAGAAGTCGTCGATCCACCGCTGGGCAGCAGCGCGTTGCTCGTCGGTCCACGGCTCGAAGAAGTCAGCCACGCCGGCCAGCTTGCTGCGGGTGATCGCCTCCTGGGTGACGCCGTACCGGTTGGCGAGGCCCTTGATGGCGGGCTTGGCGTAGAAGACGCCGATGCTGCCGGTGAGGGTGGTGGGGTTCGCCCAGAGCTCATCGGCGCCCATCGCGACGTAGTAGCCGCCCGAGGCCGCGGCGTCGCCCATCGAGGCGACGATGGGCTTCTTCTTCTTCGCCTCGAGCACCGCCCGGTACATCAGATCGGACGCGAGGCCGTCGCCGCCGCCCGAGTCGACGCGGAGGACGATGGCCTTGACGTCGGGGTCTTCGGTGGCCTCGCGCAGGGCCTCGATGAAGCTCTCGGCGCCCGCGATGGCGCCGCCGATGGGCGACGACTGGCTCTTGCCCCCCGCGATGTTGCCCAGCACGGGCACCACCGCGATCTTCCGCGGGCCGCCCCAGCGGGTGTCGCGTTGATCGAAGGGCCGGTACGAGCGGGTGGCCTTGCCATCGGGGAGCGCCGCCTTGACGCGCTCGTCGAGCTGTTGCGGCGTGACGACCTCGTCGATCTGCCCGAGCTCCTTCGCGCGGCGGGGTGGCTTGATGCCCTCGTCGAGGCCGGCCTTCCACGCCTCGGCGGTGAGGCCGCGGCGGGCGGTGACGCGCTCGGTGAGCACGGCGTCGGCGGTGTCGAGGTACGCGTTGAGCGTCTCGCGCTGCTCGTCGCTCATGTCCTTGCGGGTGAACTGATCGGGGAACGACTTGTAGGCCCCGACCCGTGCCACGTCGACGGTGACCCCGAGCTGCTCCGCGGCGCCGCCGAAGTAGGTGACCGCGGAGCGCACGCCGTCGACGATGTACATGGCCTCGCTCGCCGCGAAGATGCCGTCGCAGGCCGACGCCATCAGGTACTCGGCGTCGCCGGCGCTCAAGATGTACGCGTAGGTCTTCTTCCCGGCGGCGCGGAGCCGCTCGATGCCGGCGCGCACCTCGTCGGCCCGGGCCATGCCGAGGCCCGCGCCCTCGATCTTGATCAGCACCCCCGCGAGGTCGGGATCTCGCGAGGCGCGATCGAGGAAGCGCAGGAAGCGCAGGTAGCGGTCCTCCGACGCCACGCCGAGCAGGGCGCCCAGGGTGGCGCCGCCCTCGGCGCCGAGGTCGCCCACCGAGATCACCGCCAGCTTCTTGCTGGGGACGATCGAGCCGTACTTGTCGCCCGAGACGCGCCCCATGAACTGGAGATCGAACCCGCCGTTGGCGGTGCCGAAGCCCTGGGTGTACCCGAAGTTCTCGAGATCGACGCCGACGCCCGCCTGAAACGCGAGCGGCGACTGCGGGGTGAAGCCATGGCTGACCCCGGCCGAGACCCGGAGCCCGCGAATGACGGTGGCCTTCGCGGTGTACTGGAGGCGGCTGAGCTCGCCCAGGCGCTGCTCGGGGAAGTACCAGTCGACGCCGAGGGTGACGACCTCTTCGAAGGGCCGAACGCCCACGCCCAGGCCCCACTCCCGCGCGAAGGCGGTGTCGGCGTTGGCGGGCGCGTTCACGTTGCGCACGGTGGCGCCGAAGCTGAGCCACCGCACCGGGCGCGACTGCAGGCCCAGATCGACGGCGAACAGCCCGCGCGTCGGGCCGTTGAGGAACCAGCTCGCGCTCGCGCCGCCCGAGAAGGCCTGGGGCCCGAACGAGGTGCCCACCGAGAGCCGCGTCAGGTTGCTGCCCCCGGCGAGCGCGTTCACGCCCAGGCCGAGGCCGAAGGCGTCGCCGATGCCCGTCGCGGCGTAGGCGGCGTTGCCCGTCAGCCCTCGCGTCTGGCTGCGCTCGTGAACGTAGATGACGTTCCACCCGTCGACCCGGCCGAGGCCTGCGGGGTTGTAGGTGAGGGCGGTGGACTCGTCGGCGAAGGCCAGCGCGTCGGGTAGCAGCGTCACGCCGCGAGACGGGTCGGCGTTGGCGAGGTTGATGGTCTGAGACAGCGACGTCGCCGACAGCAGCGCGACGAGAGCGGCGACGAGACGAGCCATGCCGCGGGTCTACTGCGCGGCGTGGGGCAAGTCTCTGGGCGTCACCAGTCTTCGGTGCCGCTGACCCCGTCGAGCGGGTCGTTGCCCTTCTTCTTCTTCTCGCGCTGCTGCGTGCGGCCGCCGCGGTCCTCCGAGTTCCACTCTTCGGTGCCGGCGCGGTTGTCGAGCGGGTCTCCGGAGCGGCTGACCTTGTCTCCGGGCCCCTCGGCGTTGTTGATGACCCAGTTCACCATGCGCTGAATCTCGCTCTTCATCTGCCCGAACTCGTCGCCCTGCATGGTGGCGCGCTTGACCGCCAGCCGCTTGCCCGTCTTGAGCTCGAAGTACGCCAGGGTGACCTCGGTGCCGCCGCCCTCGAGATCTTTCACGATGGTGATGAGGCCGCGGTCGAGGCCGAGGGTCTTGGCGACGCTGCCCATGGTGGTGCCGCCCTTGTCCTTGAGCGCCTCGGCGGCCAGGCGATCCATCAGGGCGTCGAAGGCCTTGAAGCCCGACGAGGCGATCAGCTCGGGGGAGTACTCGACGTCGTCGGGCGTCACCTCGATCATGGTGCCCACCTGCCGGAAGCCCGGCTTCTCGACGCGGAGCATCGTCTTGCCGATGGGCAGGGTCTGGAGCGTGACGGGGCTGAAGCCCTGGAACTCGCCGTTGACGAACACCCGCGCGCCCGCGGGCTTCGTCTTCACTGCGATGTTGCCGCGCAGCTGGGCGTTGCGGCTGATGGCCACCTGCGCCTTGAGCGAGAGGAAGCCCTGCGGGTACTTCTTTCGATCGAGCTCGAAGGTGGGCGAGAGGGCGATGAGGTTGAGGATGGCCAGCTTCGCTTCTTCCACCTCGCCGCGGGCCTGGAGCACCGCGCCGTACATCGCCCACGCGTCGCAGAGCTCGCCGCAGGTCTTCATCGCGGCCGCGGCCTTGTCGTACTCCTTGAGCGTCGCGCGCAGCTTGCGCTCGGCCGGCTCGTACTGCCGGTTGTCGAAGTCGGCCTTCGACTCGGCGAAGCCGGTCTGCGCGCGCTTGAGGCTGGCGGCGGCGTCTTCGTCAGGGAGGATGCCGAACAGCTCGTCAGAGGTCTTGACGGTGAAGCCCGGGTACTCCTTGAGCGCGTCGCCGATGAAGCCCTCGAGCTTGAGGGCGTGCGACTCGGCGCCCTTGTCCATGGGGACGATGAGGGCGGCGATTCGGCGCTCGGTCGGAGGAGGCGCGGCCACCGTCGCCGTCGCGACGAGGCAACACAGCAGGGCGAGGGGCGCGCGCATGAGGACCTTTAGAGAGGGAACAACACCGGGTTGAAGCCGGGCTGGGCCGGAGCCGCCTGCTGTGGCTGCGACGCCACCACGCCCACCGTGGTCGCCGCGGCGCCGACCACCACCACGCCGCCCACGGCCGCCCAGAACCACCACTTGGAGAACACCGAGTCACCCGAGGCGGGTTCCGCGGTCGCGGTGACGGTAGAGGTCTTGGCCACGGCCACCGGAGACGGATTGGCGAGGAAGGCCTTCACCTTGTCGATCACCGGGCCGAAGTTCCCGTCGGTTGGCAGGGCGACGTCCTTGAGGCGGGCGCGGGTCTCGACGTCCCACACCTCGAGCTGGCCGTCGCCGCCGGGCGAGACCTCGGTGACGATGAGGAACCGCGACTTCATGGTGCTGGCCACGTCTCGGGCCGCTTGTGGAACACCCTTGCCGAGGTTGGCGGGCACCAGCGCGCGCATGGACTTGAGCGCCTGCGCGTAGCCCTCGGCCTCGGCCAGCTCGATCGACGCCTCGCCGCCGTCCTTGGTGACGGTGACGAAGGCGCCGGCAGGCTTGAAGCCCGGGCGCTTGACGGTGACGAGGTGGCGCCCGAGCGGCACCGAGGGCGCCTCTGCCAGCGGGGTGACCCCCAGGGCGGCTCCGCGGAACATCACCTCGGCCCCCAGCGGCGCCGACACGATCTTCAGGGCCGCTTTGGGCGCCTTGTTGAGGTCGGCCAGGCCCTTGTCGAGGAGCTTCTTCACGTCGGGCCCGAAGTACTTGGGGTCGAGCTCGAGGGTGGGGTGCAGCACCAGGGCCTTGCCGATGTTCTCGGCGGCGACCTTCTGCCCGGGCTTGCCGCCGGTCTGGAGGGCGATGTTGGCCAGGTGCAGGTGCGCGGTCGCCAGCTCCTTCACGTCGGCGTGCGCGGGCGTCTGGCTCCAGAACTCGAGCGCCTCGGCGAACTTCGCGTTGGCCGCGTCGAAGTCGAGGTTGTCGACGGCGTCGACCCCTTCCTTCATCAGCGCCGCGCCCCTGTTGGCCGGCAGATCATCGGGGAAGAGGGACTCGAGATCAGTCAGCGCGACCGAGCGCTCGTCGAGGGCCTTGCGCAGCTCGACCTCGACCCTGGCGCCGCTGGCTTCGGCGGTCTCTTTCGAGACCACGAAGAGCGAGGCCCGGTTGGGCAGCGTAGACGGGGAGGCAGCGGGGCCTTGGGCCGGCGCGGCGAGCACCACGAGCAGGAGGGAGATCACGCCCGCGACACTACCCGAGTGCTCTGGGAACGCACGTCCGTCGAACGGACGAGCGCCCGATCGGGCCGACACGCACCTACACGTTCGTGCAGTCATTTTCTTGTGTGTCGATCGATGCTGGGTAAGGTCGCCCGCGAACAGTCCTGTAGCACGCGCAACACGCCGAATAAGGCACGGGAAAAACGATGGAAAAGGGCGCGATGGCTGAACAGATGAGCATGCTGGAAGAGGCGGGCGAGGCGGGCGGTGGCGGGAAGGGCGGCGGTCGCGGCAAGGGCAAGAGCTCGGGCGGCGGCGGCCACAACGAGAAGCCGATTCAGCTCGCTGACGAGGCGCGCCGTCGGTACCTCAACTACGCGCTCTCGGTGATCACCGCGCGGGCCTTGCCCGACGTGCGAGACGGCCTCAAGCCGGTGCAGCGCCGCATTCTGTACGGCATGTGGAACGAGAGCATCACCTTCGACGCCAAGCACAAGAAGTGCGCGAACGTCGTCGGAAGCGTGATGGGCAAGTTCCACCCGCACGGCGACACCGCGATCTACGACGCGCTGGTTCGCCTCGCGCAGGACTTCTCGCTGCGCTACCCGCTCATCGACGGGCACGGCAACTTCGGCTCGCTCGACGGCGACGCGCCGGCCGCCTTCCGCTACACCGAGGCGCGGCTCGCGCGCATCGCCGACGATCTGCTCTCTGAGATCTCGCGCAAGACGGTCGACTTCCGCGCCACCTACGACGGCAACACCGTCGAGCCCATCGTGCTGCCGGCGAAGCTGCCGCAGCTGCTGATGAACGGCACCACCGGCATCGCCGTCGGCATGGCGACGAACATTCCTCCGCACAACGCGGGCGAGCTGATCGACGCCTGCGTCGAGCTCATCAAGGACAAGAGCCTCGAGACGAAGGACCTGCTCAAGTTCGTCAAGGGCCCCGACTTCCCCATCGGCGGGCAGATCCTCAACGACAAGAAGGAGCTGCGCGAGATCTACGAGACCGGCCAGGGCTCGGTGCGGGTGCGCGGCGAGTGGACGACCGAGGAGCGCCCCCGCGGTGGGCAGAACATCATCGTCACCTCGATCCCCTACGCGGTGAACAAGGGCACGCTGGTCGAGCGCATCGGCGAGATCATTCAGGAGCGCAAGCTGCCGCCCCTGACCGACGTGCGCGACGAGTCGACCAAAGACGTGCGCATCGTGATGGAGCTGAAGAAGGACTCGGACGCCGAGCTGGTGATGGCGTACCTGTACAAGCACACCGCGCTCCAGACGAACTTCAACGTCAACCTCACCTGCCTGGTGCCGACCGACAACCCCGAGGTCGGCACGCCCAAGCGGCTCGATCTCAAGTCGATCCTCCAGCACTTCCTGCACTTCCGCTTCGAGGTGGTGACCAAGCGGCTGCAGTTCGATCTCGCCCAGCTCAAGGCCCGGCTGCACCTGCTCGAGGGCTTCGAGAAGGTCTACGACGCGCTCGACGAGATGCTGAAGATCATCCGCAAGTCGGATGGCAAGGCCGACGCCAAGGGCAAGCTGATCGCCCGCTTCAAGCTCAGCGACGAGCAGGCCGAGGCGATCCTCGAGATGAAGCTGTACAAGCTGGCGCGCCTCGAGATCCTCGTGATCGAGAAAGAGGCCAAAGAGAAGCGCGCCCAGGCGAAGGAGATCGCCGACCTGCTCAAGAGCGACAAGCTGCGGTGGAACGTGGTGCGCGACGAGCTGCTCGAGCTGAAGAAGATCTACGGCGACAAGCGGCGCACGAAGATCGGCGGCGCGGTCGAAGAGGTCGAGTACAGCGAAGACGCCTTCATCTCTGACGAAGACGCGCAGGTGGTGCTCACCCGCGACGGGTGGGTCAAGCGGGTGCGCGAGCTGAAAGATCCCACCTCGACGCGCATGCGCGAGGGCGACGAGCTGATGGTGCTCTTGTCGGGCTCGCTGAAGTCGAACGTGGTGTTCTTCTCGAACCTGGGCACCGCCTACGTCACGCGCTTCAACGACATCCCCGCGTCCACTGGCTACGGCGACCCGGTGCAGAAGCTGTTCAAGTTCGACGACGGCGAGCGGGTGGTCGGCGCCGTCACCCTCGACAAGCGCCTGCCACAGCCCGAGAAGCTGATCGCGGTGTCGAAGCGCGGGTTCGGGCTGCGCTTCTTGCTCGCCCCCCACACCGAGGTGTCGACGCGCGCCGGCCGCCGGTACGCCAGGCCGCCGACCGGCGACGAGCTCATCGGCGTGCGCCCCTGCGAAGAGAAAGATCTGCTGGCCGTCGTCACCCGCAAGACCTTCGCGCTGGTCTGCAAGGCCAACGAGGTGAACGAGCTGGCCGGGCCGGGCAAGGGCGTCACGGTGATCAAGGTCGCGCCCGACGACGAGGTGATGGCCTTCCTCTGCACCAGCAAGAAGGACCAGTCGATCACCCTCGAGACGAACAAGGGCCGCACCCTCACGCTGTCGCCGGGGCGCTACGAGGTGACCAGCCGCGCCGGCAAGGGGCGCGAGATGTCGAAGAAAGACGCCGTGAAGACGGTGGTGCGCGAGCCGCTGATCGTCGTGCTCCCCGAGGCCGAGAAGACCGACAAGAAGGAGAAGTGACCGATGGCCGCCAACCGCAAGTACGACGCTGACGAGATCGAAGTCCTCGAGGGGCTGCAGCCGGTGCGCATTCGCCCGGGCATGTACATCGGCGGCACCGGGGCCGACGGCTACCACCACCTCTTGTGGGAGATCGTCGACAACTCGGTCGACGAGGTGATGAACGGCCACGCCAGCCGGGTCGAGGTGACGCTCCACAAGGGCGGGCAGCGCGTCACGGTGACCGACGACGGTCGCGGCATTCCCGTGGCGGTGATGCCCAAGTACAAGAAGCCCGCGGTCGAGGTGATCCTCACCACGCTGCACTCGGGCGGCAAGTTCAAGCAGGGCAACTACACGCACTCGGGTGGTCTGCACGGCGTGGGCAGCTCGGTGGTGAACGCGCTCTCGAGCGACTTCGAGGTGCGCATCAAGCGCGAGGGCAAGCTGCACGAGCAGAGCTACGCGCGCGGCGTGCCGAAGACGAAGCTGAAGGCCGGCGCGAACGTGCGCGGCTCGGGCACCAGCATCTCGTTCACCCCCGACGCCGAGATCTTCGGGCCCAGGCTCAAGTTCGACGCCGAGACGATTCGCGAGCGCCTCGAGTCGAAGAGCTACCTGCACAAGGGCATGGAGGTCGTCTTCATCGACGAGACCCAGTCGCCGAAGGTCGAGCTCACCTTCAAGCACGACGGCGGCATCGCCGAGTACATCGTCAAGCTCGCCACCGAGCGGCAGAAGGCGGTGGTTCCGGCCGCCACCCAGCCCTTCTACAAGTCGCACGACAACGGCATTCGGCTCGAGCTGGCGCTGGTGTGGACCGAGGCGACCGACGAGTTCGTCAAGAGCTACGTCAACGGCATTCCCACCAAGAGCGGCGGCACGCACGAGAACGGGCTCAAGTCGGGCATCGTCAAGGCCGTGCGCAACTACATCGAGACGCACAACCTCACGCCCAAGGGCGTGACGCTCACCGCCGACGACATTCGTGAGGGCATGCTGTGCATCGTGTCGGCCTACGTCGTCGAGCCCCAGTTCCAGGGCCAGACGAAGGAGCGCCTCAACAACCCCGAGGTGCAGGGGCAGGTCGACAACGTGGTGCGGCCGGCGGTCGAGAAGTGGCTCAACGACAACAAGACGATCGCCGAGGCGATCATCGCGCGCATCATCCTCGCCGCGCGGGCGCGTGAAGCGTCACGGGCGGCCAGCATGGCGGTCTCGCGCAAGGGCCCCGTCAACCGCACCCACCTGCCGGGCAAGCTGTCGGACTGCGCCTCGGCCGACCCTTCAGAGAGCGAGCTGTTCATCGTCGAGGGTGACTCCGCAGGCGGCACCGCGAAGCAGGGGCGCGATCGCCGCACCCAGGCGATCCTCCCGCTGCGCGGCAAGGTGCTCAACGCCGAGCAGGCCTCGAGCGACAAGGTGGGCGCGAACAAGGAGCTCCAGGACATCGCCAGCGCGCTGGGCTGCGGCCTGGGCAACGCGATCGATCTGTCGCGCCTACGCTACGGCAAGATCTTCCTCCTGATGGACGCCGACGCTGACGGCCAGCACATCTCGACGCTGCTGCTGACCTTCTTCTACCGGCACATGCGCCAGCTCATCAAAGGCGGGCACGTCTACATCGCGCAGCCGCCGCTCTACCGCGTCGACATCGGCAAAGAGACGTACTGGGCGCTCGACGAAGACCACCGCGACCGCATCATCAAAGAGAAGGTGAAGGGCAACGCGAAGCCCAACATCATGCGCTTCAAAGGCCTGGGCGAGATGACGGCCGACGAGCTGAAAGAGACGACGCTCGACGTGAAGAAGCGCATCTCGCTGAAGGTGTCGGTCGACGACGAGCTCGAGACCGACAAGGTGATCAACGAGCTGATGGGGCGCGACGTCTCGGCCCGCTTCAACTTCATCATGGAGCGCGCGGGCGACGTCGACGAGATCGACGTCTGAGCCGCCCACGCGGTACGAAGGCCTGGTGCCGCGCCTCGGGCTCAAGCTGCTGCAGGTCCCGGCCGGGGTGGCCGTCTCGTTCCCCGGCGGCGGCGAGCTGCTCGAAGGGCGCTCGGGCCACTACACCCTCGGCCTCGACCCCAGCTGCGACGTGGTGGTCTCGGTCGACCCGCAGGCCTGGAGCGCGTTCTGTCGCGACGGGTGGGGTGGCCGCACCAACGCCGGGCTGACCATCGACCCCGCTGGCCGGTGGACGGTGGCGCACCCGGGCCACGGCGGCGCGCTGCGGGTCAACGGCGAGGCGCTGGTCGAGCGGCGCCGCGACCTCTTCCCCGGCGATCGGGTGGAGCCGTCGCTGGGGCTCGTCTTCGAGGTCGTCGATCTCGAGCGGGTGGTGGCCCGCGGGGAGCCTCCCGAGGCGCTCCTCGACGCGGTCGCCGCGCGGCCTGGTGACGAGGGGCGCTGGCACGTGCTCGCGGATTGGCTGATCGAGCACCAGGCGCCGCACGCGTTGATGGCGGCGTACGAGCTGAAGCTGCGCGACGGCACCAGCGACCCCGAGCTGCTGGGCGAGTACGCCTCGACGCGCCGCGAGCGCCACGTCTTGAGTGAGCTGCGCTTCGATCACGTCTCGTGGAAGTGCGGCTACGTGGTGGCGTGCAGCCTCTGGCTGGGGCCCCGCGACCGGCTGGAGCCGCAGCGCCTGGGCCGCGCCTTCGCCGGCCCCGTCTTCGGAGCGCTCTCGCGGGTGACGCTGCTGTGCAACGGCACCGAGTCGCGCGCGCGCCTCGAGTCGGTGCTCGCCGCGCTGCCCTCTACGGTGCGCGTGGTGGGCCTGCAGTTCAGCGCCGCCGTCCCGATGAGCGCGCTGCTGGCGCTGGGCGCCCGCCCGCCGCGTGCGCACACCCTTCGGCTGCACCTCGCTGCGCCGCTGGGGCCGCTGGGGCCGTCGATCGACGCGCTCGTCGGGAGCGGGTGGGCGACGATCTCGCTCGAAGGCACCCGCCTGGCCGAGCGCGCCGACGAGCTGCGCGGGCTCCTCGAGCGCCACCCGACGACGCGCTTCATGCTGGGCGGCACCTCGCTGCCGGCGCCGCTCGCCCGCGCGATCGATCGGCCGAACGTCGACTGGGCCGGCGACGATCACGACGCGCTGCTGGTCGAGCTCGACACCGGCGCGGTGCTGCCCCTGTCGCGCGCGCGCCCGGGGTTCGCCTGGGGCCTGGCGATCGTGCCCTTCGCCGACGGGTGGACGACGCCTGACGGCCTCGCGCTGTTCGCCTCTGGCGAGCTGGTGCGCGACGCCGGCCGCCGCTTCGTCTTCCTCCAGCGCGCGAACCTGAGCGCTGCCTATCGTCAGTGGCTCGCCGCCGCCGCGCCCTCACCCTGACCGCGCGCGATGCGCTACGACGGGCGCATGGAACCGCTCACCCTCTACATCGACCACCACTGGATCTCGCCGTACGCGATGTCGGCCTTCGTCGCGCTGGAGGAGAAGGGGTTGCCGTACACGGTGAAGGAGGTGTCGCTGCCGAAGCAGGAGCACCGCGCGCCGCAGTACCTCGCCCACACCGGCCGGGTGCCGGCGCTGCAGCACGGCGACTACTGGCTCGCCGAGTCGCAGGCGATCATCGAGTACCTCGCCGAGACCTTCCCCTTCCCGAAGTACCCGCGGCTGTTCCCCGAAGACCTGAAGGAGCGGGGGATCTGCCGTGAGATCATGGCGTGGGTGCGCAGCGATCTGGGCCCCATTCGCGAGGAGCGCTCGACCGCCACCGTCTGGTACGAGACCACCACCCGGCCGCTGAGCCAGGGCGGCCAGCACGCCGTCGCGCGCCTGCTGGCGGCCTGCGAGCGGCTCCTCTCGGATCAGCGCACCACGCTCTTTGGCCAGTGGTGCATCGCCGACGCCGATCTCGCCATGATGCTGCAGCGCCTCAACGCCAACGCCGACCCGCTGCCGGCCAAGGTGCGGGCCTACGTCGAGGCGAACTGGAAGCGCCCCTCGATTCAGAAGTGGAGCCAGCACCCGCGCCCCGAGTACGTGCCCTACTGACGCGCGGCGCCGGCGCTCACAGCCCGCGCAGGGGCCCGGTGCAGAAGGCCGGGTCGCCCCAGGTGGTGTGGGTGCCGCCGAAGGCGTTGAGGATCGAGACCAGCAGGTTGTTGTGCTGCTGGCCGCCGAACCTCACGAAGCGGCCCATCTGCCAGCCCGCCGCGCCGCCGGCCAGCAGGTGCGGCATGTCGTCGTGCGAGTGCACGTTGCCGCGCGAGACGTCGCTGCCCTGGAAGACGAGCGTGTTGTCGAGCAGCGTGCCCCCGTTGGGGTCGGCGACGTTCTTGAGCCCCTCGAGGATGTAGGCGAACTGCTGCATCTGCCACCGATCACGATCGATCAGCTTCAGGCGCCCCATGTCGGAGTCGCCGTAGTGGGTGATGTTGTGGATCGAGGAGTTGATGCCGAGGAAGGGCATGCCCCGGTGGTTCTTGGCGTCGCTCCACATGATGGTGGCGACGCGGGTCAGATCGCACTGGAAGGCCAGCAGCACGAAGTCGAGCTGGAGCTTCGCCACCTCGGGCATCGCGGCCTCGGTGAGCGGGTTCAGCTCGCCGGGCGCCATGGGGGCGGGGCAGGTGCCGGGAGGCAGCGCCGTCACCCGTCGCTCGAGCTCGCGCACCTTGGTGAAGTGGGCGTCGAGGCGCTGTTGATCGACCGCGCCCATGCGCCGCTTCACCACCGCGACCTGATCGAGCACCGCGTCGAGCACCGACTTCCGCCTGGCCTGCACCGCGTCGAGCATCGGGCCCGGCGCGCCGTCCATGAAGAGGTTGCGGAAGGTCACCCGCGGATCGTTCTGCGGGAGCAGCGGCACCGCGTCGCCGCCGTAGCTCATCACGCCCGAGACGTCGCGCTCCTGGGCGTTGACGCCCAGCTGCAGGCTCGAGAGCCGGGTCGTCTGGCCGATCATCAGCGCCACCTCCTGATCGATCGACTTGCCCTTCGCCCAGCCGGCCGAGCTGCCGTCGTTGCCGATGAAGGTGCCGCTGTTGAGCTTGGCGCCGGTGAGCAGCGCGCCCAGGCCCCGCTGGTGCATCTCGCCCGTGCCCTGAATGGCCACGTTCATGTCGATGCCCTGCACGAAGAGGCACCTGTCTTTGTAGGGCACCAGCGGCTGGTGGATCGCGCCGAGGGTGAAGGTGCGCTCGTCGGCGCCCGCGGTGGGGAACCACTGCGGGGTGAACACCCCGTTGGGCACGTACGAGGCGATGAACCGCTTCGGCGGCGGCCCGTCGGCGCGCGCCCAGTCGGCGAGCAGGGGCAGGGCGACGGCGACGCCGCCGGCCCCGCGCAAGACGTTTCGTCGGCTCAGGCGCTTCATCGCGCGACTCCTGCCGGACGCGTCCGGAACGTGTCACTCATCACGATGGCCACCAGCAGATCGTCGAACCGGCCCTGCGACGCGGTGAACTTGTCCTGCACCTGGGTGAGGCTGCACTGGTCGCCGGCCCCGAGCCCGCGGCCCATGGCGAAGCGCATCCACTCCGAGGCGACGCAGTCGTGCACCTGCCGCGAGTCGGCG
The DNA here is from genome assembly GCA_014879945.1 of Myxococcus sp. Classification (GTDB taxonomy): domain Bacteria; phylum Myxococcota; class Myxococcia; order Myxococcales; family Myxococcaceae; genus Xiheimicrobium. The sequence continues at coordinate 57,678 of JACSRE010000148.1, read as the reverse complement.
AGGCGGCGGGCCAGCTCGCCGATGCCGTTGAAGGGCCCCGAGAGCTTCTCGTCGTGCGCCGCGAAGACCGAGCCGCTGGCGTCGATGGGCAGGCCGTTCTCGCTGACGCGGAAGGCGCCCACGGCGTCGTAGTGCTCGAAGCCGAAGCCCACCGGGTCGATCAGCGCGTGGCAGCCCGAGCAGTTCGGGTCGACCGAGTGCTGCTTGAAGCGCTCGCGGGTGGTCGCGCCGGTGTTGGCCATCGGCGGCACGGGGTTGAACCCGGGCGGCGGCGACGGCGGCGGCTGGCACAGCAGGTGCTCGAGCACGAAGATGCCGCGCCGAATCGGAGACGACTGATCGGGTGACGACAGGCGCGCCAGGAACCCCGGCTGCGTCAGCACGCCCAGGCGCTGGGAGTCGGGCATGGCGACGGGGGTGAACTCGGCGTCGAGCCCGCTGCGGTTCGCGTACGCCTGCATCAGATCGTTGACGTACAGGCGGTCGCTGGTGAGCAGCGCCTTGAGGCTGCCCTCGCGCGAGAGCGAGTCACGCAGGAACAGCTCGAACGATCGCTGCCACGACGCGGCGAGCTGCGGCGAGAAGTTCGGGTAGTTGACCGGGTCCTTGCTCAGCCGCGCGATGTCGTCGGCGCGCAGCCACAACGAGACGAAGCGCATGCGGCCGCGCATGGCGCGCGCGTCGCCCAGCAGCCGGCGGGCCTGGGCCTCGAGCACGGAGGGGTCGTCGAGCTGGCCGGCCTCGGCGAGGTCGAGCAGGGTGTCGTCGGGCGCCGACGCCCAGAGGAGGTACGAGAGGCGGCTGGCGAGCTCGACGCCCAGCAGCGGCGTGCGCATGTCCCACTTGCTGGGCGGCACCTCGCCCTCTTCGAACCGGTAGAGGAACTGCGGCGACTGCAGCATCACCTGCAGCGTCCACTCGATGGCCACCTCGAAGTTGCCGTTCTGCGACGCGAAGACCTGCTGGAAGAAGACCTTGAAGGCGGCGCGCTCCTCGACCGTCAGGGCGCGGCGGAACAGCCGCCGGCCGGTGGTCGAGATGAAGGCGTCGGCGCAGGCGGTGTCGCGGCTCTGGCACGGCAGCACCCGCTCCTTCCGGGTGGCCATCACGCCCGCGGCGATCGCCTCGGCGCTCTCGAGGTAGCGGGTCACCGACTCGTCGCTCACCAGCAGCGACCTGGCGTCGTTGTCGAAGCCGTGAACGATGGGCTCGCGCGGGAAGTCCTTCGAGGGATTGCTGACGTCACCGAGCAGGTCGGCGATGGTGTTGTCGTACTCCGCGCGCGTCAGCAGGCGCATCGGCGTGCGCTCGGCCACCCCGTCGCACTCGGCGAGCGGAGGCGGCACCTCGGGGGGAGGCTCGTTCTTCGGGCAACCTGCGAGCGCCAGCACCACCAGCGCCGTCAGGCCACGTCGCCAAAAGGGCATCAAAGTCACCGGTCTACGTTGCAAGGGGGCCGGCCCGGCCGCAATGCGGACTTGCGGGAATGTGGTCAAAGTCAGCCCTTCGCACAAGCCCCCGATGTCAGTGATCCCCGTGCTTGCGCGTCACCGCCATGTGGGCCAGAAGGCGCGCTCACAACACGGGGTGTAGCGCAGTTTGGTAGCGCGTCTGCCTTGGGCGCAGAAGGTCGTCGGTTCGAATCCGGCCACCCCGACTTGAAGGGCAGCAGTGCAGGCGCCCGTAGCTCAGCTGGATAGAGCATCGGCCTTCTAAGCCGAGGGTCGTGGGTTCGAGTCCCGCCGGGCGCGCAAGCGGGGAAGGCGACGACATGGTGCAGTCCAGCACGAGCGCGGGCTCCGTCTTGCTCGTCGACGACGACCCGCTCATGCGTCGCGCGACCAGTCGCCTGCTCGAGGCGCTGGGCTTCGAGGTGCGCGTGGCCGAAGACGGCCTCGACGCCGAGGCGCAGCTGAGCGCCTGGGGCGCGGCCGAGGTGGTGCTCCTCGACGTGATGATGCCAGGGCGGCCCGCGGCCGAGACGTTCGCGGCGCTGCGGCGCGTGAGGCCCGGCATTCCGGTGATCATCTGCTCGGGCTACGCCCCTGAAGAGGTCGCGACGCGGCTGCTGAGCGAGCCCCAGGTGGCGCACCTGCAGAAGCCGTTCAGTCGCGCCCAGCTGGGCGAGGCGATCGCGTCACTGCTGCGCCGCTGACCAGGCGGCCTCGCGTGCTCGACTCGGCGGGTGGTTCTCCGTACCTTCCGGCCGGTGCGGGAGCTCGTCACCGAAGCGCTGAAGGTGTTGGGGATCGATCGGCTCTCCTGCGCGGTGCACGACCGCTGCCTGCCGAGCGATGGGCCGCTCGACGTGGGCGCTGGCGCGATCGGCGGCGCGGGCGCCGAGGCGTTCCTCGAGTTCCTCTCGGCGCTGGGGTTCAACGCCGTTCAGCTGGGGCCAGCAGGCGAGATCTCGCGGCACAACCTCTCACCCTACGACGGCACCGCGTTCTCTCGCTCCCGGCTCCAGCTGTCCTGGGCCGTGCTCGACGAGGGGCCGCTCTCGGTCGACGACGAGCCCGCGCCGGCCATCGCCGGAGACCGCAGCGACTACGCGCGCGCCTTCTCGACGAGCGACCGGCGGTGGGCCGCGCTGCATGCGCGGTGGGAGCGCCTCGCGAGGGCAGGGGACCCGAGGCTCGAGGCGCTCGAGGCAGGGCTGTCGCGCTTTCGGGAACGCGAGGGCCGCTGGCTCGAGACCGACGCGCTCCACCGGGTGCTCTCGACGCGGCACGGCGACACCGATCCGGGCGCGTGGCCCGACCGCACCGACGCCCAGCTCTTCGACGCGCGGGCGCCAGCGACGGTCCGCCGCCACCGCCTCGAGGCGCTCTTGCGCGAGCACCACCTCGAGCTCGTGCGCTACGCCCGCGAGCAATACCTGCTCGCCGACCAGCACCGCCGCTTCACCGAGAGAGCCCACGACGTCGGCCTGCGCGTGTGGGCCGATCTGCAGGTGGGGCTCTCGCACGCCGATCGCTGGGCCAACGCGTCGTTGATGCTCGAGGGCTACGCGATGGGCGCGCCCCCCAGCCGCACCAACCCCGAGGGCCAGCCGTGGGGCTACCCCGTCTTGTCCCCCGCGCAGGAGCCGGGCGCGTCGGCGTTTCGCAAGGAGCGCTTCTACCGGCTCTTCCGCGACTACGACGGGCTGCGCGTCGATCACCCGCACGGCCTGGTCTGCCCCTGGATCTACCGCGAGGGCGCGCGCGACGAGCACCAGGCGGTGCGCGAGGGCGCGCGGCTGTTCTCGGTCGGCGAGGGCGTTGGCCACGATGAGGTGGCGGCCTTCGACCTCGTCGAGCCAGGCCAGCTCGACCGCCGGGTCGAGCCGTGGACCGACGCCTTCGTCACGGACCTGCGGGAAGCGCAGGTGGCCCGCTACGCCCAGACGTTCGACCAGCTGCTCGACGCCGCGCGCGCCGCCGGCCGCGGCAGCGACTCGGTGGCCTGCGAGGTGCTCTCGACCATGCCGGCGCCGCTGGGCCGCGTCATCGCGCGCCACGGGCTTGGGCGCTTCCGCGTGACGCAGAAGGCGAACGTGGTCGACCCGTCAGACGTCTACCTGCCCGCCAACGCGGCCCCCGAAGACTGGGTGATGGTGGGCACCCACGACACGCCGACGATCTGGCGAACGGCGGAGCGCTGGAGTGACGAGGTCGCGGCGGCGCGGCGCGAGCACGTGGTGGCGTGCCTTGCCCCCGATGGCGTCGGCCGCGCGGAGCTTGGCCTGCACTTCGCCCGGTCTCGCGACCACCTGGCCGGTGGCGAGCTCGCGGTGTTGTTCACGACGCGGGCGCGCCACGTCATGCTGTGGGTGTTCGATCTGCTGGGGAGCCACGAGCTCTATAACCGCGCCGGGGTGGTGCACCCTGACAACTGGACACTGCGGGTCCCCCCCGGCTTCCGGGCCGAGCACGTCGCGCGCGCGAAGACGTGCGCGGCGTTCGACCCCTGCTTCGCGTTGGCCCTGGCCCTCGCGGCGCGCCCGCGAGAGGAGCGCTCGAGCCAGGCGGGCCTCATTCGCGCGCTGGCGGCCCGCGCGTCGTCGCTGGTGCCCGCGCTCGACGCGCGGCTGGCCGGGTAGCCCATGCCGCTCTCAACGCCCACCGAGGGGCTCGGGTTGGGCGCGCAGGTGGAGCCGGGAGGCGTGCGCTTCGCGGTCTGGGCTCCGCGTGCCCAGCGGGTCGAGGCGGTGTTGCTGGGGCAGGCGTCGCGCAGCGTCGAGCTGACGAGGGGTGAGGGCGACGTCTTCGCGGCCTTCGCCCCCCACGCCGCGCCAGGCGACGACTACGGCTTCCGGCTCGACGGCGGGGCGCTGCGCCCTGACCCGGCCTCACGCTGGCAGCCGCAGGGGGTGCACGGCCCGTCGCGCGTGGTCGACCCGCGAGCCTTCGCCTGGCGAGACGGCGCCTGGGCCGGCCTGCCGCAGACGGAGTACGTGTTCTATGAGCTCCACGTCGGCACCTTCACCCCCGAGGGCACCTTCGACGCGGCGATCTCGAAGCTGGGGCACCTGAAGGCGCTCGGCGTCACGGCGGTCGAGCTGATGCCGGTGGCCGAGTTCCCCGGAGCGCGCAACTGGGGCTACGACGGCGTCTTCTGGTTCGCGCCTCAGAGCAGCTACGGCGGCCCCGAGGCGCTGCGGCGGCTGATCGACGCCTGCCACGGCGCGGGGCTCGCGGTCGTGCTCGACGTGGTGTTCAACCACCTCGGCCCCGAGGGCAATCGGCTGCCCGAGTTCGGGCCCTACTTCAGCGAGCAGCGACGAACGCCCTGGGGTGACGGGCTCGACTTCGACAACCCCGCGGTCGTGCGGCACGTGGTGGCCGGCGCGCGCGCCTGGCTCGAGGAGTTTCACGTCGACGCGCTCCGGCTCGACGCGGCGCAACACCTCGACGCGCGGGTGGTGGGGGCGCTGGTGAGCGCCGTCGACGGGCACGCGGCCCGCCACCACAAGCAGGCCTTCGTGATCGCCGAGACCAACCGCAACGACGTGCGCCTGCTCGAGCCCACGAGCGAGGGGGGCCTTTCGGTGCACGCGCAGTGGAACGACGACTTCCACCTCGCGCTGCGCGCCGCGCTCACCGGCGAGCGGGCCGGCCACGCGGTGGACTTCGGGAGCATGGCCGACGTCGCGCAGGCGCTCACCCACGGCTTCGTGCTCGACGGGAGGTGGTCGACGTACCGCGGCGGGGTGCACGGCTCGAGCTCGGCCGACCGACCGGGCGAGCAGCTGGTGATCTTCACCCAGAACCACGATCAGGTCGCCAACGGCGCGTTCGGCGCCCGAAGCGCACACCGCCTGTCGCTCGAGGAGCAGAAGCTCGAGCTTGCGCTGCTGTGCTGGGCGCCCAACCTGCCGATGCTCTTCATGGGCCAGGAGTGGGGCGAGGTCGCGCCGTTTTACTACTTCACCAGTCACGAGGACGCCTCGCTGGCTCGCGCCGTGCGCGAGGGGCGGGCTCGTGAGCTGGTCGCACTGGGCGCGAAGGGCCCGCTGGCCGACCCACAGGCCGTGACGACGTTCGAGGCGTGCAAGCTCGATTGGGGGGCGCCAGGGCGGCGGCCACACGCCGAGCTGCTGGCGTGCACGAGGGACTTGCTGGCGCTGCGGCGCGCGATCGAGGCCCTGCGCAACTGCCGGAAGGACCTGGCTCGAGTCGAGGTGCACGAAGCGGAACGCTGGCTGATCCTCACCCGCCTCGGGGCGCCCTCGATGTACGGCGTCTTCAACTTCCGGCGTGAGCCCGCGACCGTTCCTCGCCCGCGCGGCGTTGGCGGCCTGCAGCTGTTGTGGTGTTCGAGCGACGCGCGGTTCGGCGGCCCCGGGGGGCGGCCGGTCGTCGGCGAGGCGGGCCTGCATCTTCCGGCGTCGTGCGCTGCGCTCTTCTCCGCGGCGGCATGACCATGAGTCATCTTCAGCTCGAGCGTCGGGCTCGGCCGGTGGGTCCAACGAGCGGAGACATCTGCCGGGTGGTGCGTGAGCTCACCGCTTCGGCTTGACAGGTCGGGGCGCGTCGGCCAAAACAGTGACCCGCAGTCAAGTTTGAGGAGCGGTCTTTGTCGCTCCCGGTTCTCCTGTCTGAGGTCAGCGCATGGGTCGTCCAAGCCAGCAAGAAGGTCGTCCCCTGGGCGAGCCACCGGCCCAGGCGCGGGGCCGCGTCGTGATCGACTCGGTCATGCCCAGCGTTGAGTGCGGCGCCTTCCCCGCCAAGCGCGTGGTGGGTGACCAGGTGGTGGTGACCGCCGATCTCCTGATCGACGGGCACGATCTGATCGACGGCGTGGTGCGGTTTCGCCGCGGTCGGGGCGGGCCCTTTCACGAGGTGCCGCTCGAGCCCCTGGGGAACGACCAGTTCTCGGCCTCGTTTCCCGTCGACGCGCCGGGCGTCTGGCAGTTCACGCTCGAGGCGTGGCTCGACGAGTGGGCCAGCCACGGCTGGGGGCTCGGGCGAAAGGCGAAGGCAGGCAAGGACGTGTCGCTCGAGTTGCTGGGCGCGGCGGGGCTGCTCGAGGCGGCCGCCGAGCGCGCGACGCGCGAGCCCACCGCGCATGGGGTGCTGCGAGACGCCGCGAAGGCGCTGCGCTCCACCGCGCCCCAGGCCGAGCGGGTGGCGATCGCGCTGGCGTCGCCCCTGCGCGAGGTGGTGCGGCGATGGGCCGACACCAGCGCCGCCACGAGGCTCGAGGCCCCGCGCGAGGTGATGGTGGACCCGGTGCGCGCGCTCCGGTCGAGCTGGTACGAGGTCTTCCCGCGCTCGCTCGGAGAGGGGGGGCGTCACGGCACCTTCAAGGACGTCGAGCGGCACCTCGCCTACGTCGCCGAGCTGGGCTGCGACACGCTCTATCTGCCGCCCATTCACCCCATCGGCCGCACGCACCGCAAAGGCCCCAACAACACGCTCACCGCCGGCCCCGACGACGTCGGCAGCCCGTGGGCCATCGGCGCGGCTGAGGGTGGCCACAAGGCCGTGCACCCGCAGCTGGGCACGCTCGAAGACTTTCGCCGGCTGGTCGAGCAGGCCCGGGCGCGCGGCATCGAGGTGGCGATGGACATCGCCTTCCAGGCGTCGCCCGATCACCCGTACGTCAAGGCGCACCCCGAGTGGTTCGTGCACCGCGCCGATGGCTCGATTCAGTACGCCGAGAACCCGCCCAAGCAGTACCAGGACGTCTACCCGTTCGACTTCGCCTCGAAGGACTGGAAGGCGCTGTGGGCCGAGCTGGCCAGCGTCTTCCTCTTCTGGGCGGAGCAGGGCGTGCGCGTCTTCCGCGTGGACAACCCGCACACCAAGCCGCTGACGTTCTGGAGGTGGTGCCTGGCCGAGGTGAAGGAGCGCTACCCCGACGCGATCTTCCTCGCCGAGGCCTTCACGCGGCCCCGGCTGCTTCAGGGGCTCGCCAAGGCCGGCTTCTCGCAGTCCTATACGTACTTCACCTGGCGCACGACGAAGCAGGAGCTGACCGAGTACCTGAGCGGCCTGGTGGCGGCGCCGCTGTCGGAGTACCTGCGGCCGAACCTCTGGCCGAACACGCCCGACATCCTCCCCGAGCACCTGCAGTTCGGCACGCGGGCCACCTTCGTCTCGCGCCTGGTGATGGCGGCCACCCTCTCGGCCAGCTACGGCATCTACGGGCCCACCTACGAGCTGATGCAGCGGCAGGCTCGGGAGGGCGCCGAGGAGTACCTCGACAACGAGAAGTTCCAGCTGCGCGCCTGGAACCTCGACGACCCCACCTCGCTTCGGTACCTCATCGCCCGCGTGAACGAGGTGCGCCGCGCCGAGCCCGCGCTCTGGCGCAACGAAGGCCTCACCTTTCACTCCATCGCGAACGAGCAGCTGCTCGCCTACAGCAAGACGTCGGCCGACCAGCGCAGCGCGGTGCTGTGCGTGGTGAACCTCGACCCGCACCACACCCAGGGCGGCTGGCTCGAGCTCGATCTCGCCGCGCTCGGCGTCGGTGCCGACGAGCCCTTCCAGGCGCACGACGCGCTGAGCGGCCAGCGGTTCCTCTGGCGCGGGCGGCGCAGCTACGTCGAGCTCGACCCACGCGAGGTGCCCGCCCACCTCTTCACCCTTCGCCGCAAGCGCCGCTCGGAGAAGACCTTCGAGTATTTCCTGTGACGAGCACCCCTTGAAACGAGCCGCCATGAGCCACTTCGGAGACCTCGATCGGCACCTCTTCGCGAGCGGCACCCACGCCAGGCTCTGGGAGCGGCTCGGCGCGCACCCGGTCGAGGGCGGGGTGCACTTCGGAGTGTGGGCGCCGAACGCGCGCGAGGTGCAGGTGATCTCGGCGGGCAACGACTGGGGGCGGCGGGGCATCGCGCGGCTGAGCCCGAGCGACCTCGGCGTCTGGGAGGGCACCGTCGCGTCGGTCAACGCCGGTGACGCCTACAAGTACCGGGTGACGGCGGCGAACGGCGAGGTGCTCGAGAAGGCCGACCCGCTGGCGTTCTTCACCGAGCCCTCACCGGGCACCGCGTCGATGGTGCACGCGCTCGACTACACGTGGGGCGACTCGGAGTGGATGGCGTCGCGTGGCGCGAAGCAGGCGCTCTCGGCGCCGATGTCGATCTACGAGGTGCACCTGGGCTCGTGGCGGCGCGGAGACGGCAACCGGGTGCTGGGCTACCGCGAGCTCGCCGCGCCGCTGGCCGACTACGCCGTCTCGCACGGCTTCACGCACGTCGAGCTGATGCCGGTGATGGAGCACCCGTTCTACGGCTCCTGGGGCTACCAGGTGACGGGCTTCTTCGCGCCAACCGCCCGCTACGGCACCCCGCAGGACTTCATGGCGCTGGTCGATCACCTGCACCAGCGGGGCCTTGGCGTCATCCTCGACTGGCCTCCCGCGCACTTTCCCCACGACGCGCATGGGCTCGGCTCGTTCGACGGCACCCACCTCTACGAGCACGCCGACCCTCGCCAGGGCCACCACCCAGAGTGGGGGAGCGCCGTCTTCAACTACGGGCGCAACGAGGTGCGCAGCTTCTTGATCTCGTGCGCCAACTTCTGGCTCACCGCCTACCACGCCGACGCGCTGCGGGTCGACGCGGTGAGCTCGATGCTCTACCTCGACTACGGCCGCAAGGCGGGCGAGTGGGTGCCCAACGAGCAAGGCGGCAACGAGAACCTCGCGGCGCTCCACTTCATGCGCACGCTCAACGAGACGCTCTACCGCGAGCACCCCGACGTGCAGCTCATCGCCGAAGAGTCGACCGCGTGGCCGATGGTGACGCGACCGACCTCCCTGGGCGGCCTGGGCTACGGGCTCAAGTGGGACCTGGGCTTCATGAACGACACGCTCTCGTACTTCCGGGAGGACCCGATTCACCGGCGCTTCCAACACCACAAGCTCACCTTCCGCGCGATGTACGCGCAGAACGAGAACTTCCTGCTGCCGCTGTCGCACGACGAGGTGGTGCACGGAAAAGGCTCGCTGCTCTCGAAGATGCCGGGCGACGAGTGGCAGCAGCGCGCCAACCTGCGCCTGCTCCTGGCGTACCAGTGGGCCCAGCCGGGCAAGAAGCTGCTCTTCATGGGCGGCGAGTTCGGCCAGCGGCGCGAGTGGAACCACGACGAGAGCCTCGACTGGCACCTCGTCAGCGAGGGCAGCGTGCACGCGCGGCTGCAGCGGTTGGTCGGCGAGCTGAACCGGCTCTATCGCGAGGAGCCCGCGCTCCACGAGCTCGACTGCGGCGGCGGCGGGTTCGAGTGGGCCGAGGTGGACGACGCCGAGAACAGCGTGGTGGCCTTCCTACGGCGAGGGCAGGGCGACGCGCAGGTGCTGGCGGTGTTCAACTGCACGCCGGTGCCGCGCGCCAACTACCGCCTGGGGGTCTCGCGCCCGGGCCGCTGGGTCGAGCTGCTCAACACCGACGCCGAGATCTTCGGTGGCAGCAGCCAGGGCAACCTCGGCGGCGTCGACGCAGCGCCGGCGCCCCGGCGCGACAAGCCGTTCTCGCTGAGCGTCACGCTGCCGCCGCTCGCCGCGGTCTTCTTCAAGCCCCAGCCGGCGGGTGGCGCGTGACGGCCCCGGCGCCCCGCGAGGAGCAGGCGCCCGGTCGTCGCGAACGCCGCAAGCGCGCCACGCGCCAGGCGCTGCTCGACGCGGGCCTCGAGCTGATCGGCGACCGCGGCGTCTACCTGATGCGCATCGAAGACGTCACCGAGCGGGCCGACGTCGCCAAGGGCGCCTTCTACAACTACTTCGACTCCAAGGCCTCGCTGGTGGCCGCGCTGGTGCGCGACTCGGTTGACGCGCTCGATCTCGACTACCTGCGGGTGGCGACGCCCGGGCCCGAGCTGGCGCAGCGGCTCTCGGCGGTGGCCGTGGCCCACGAGGGCTTCTTCGGCGCGTGGCCGTCGCGCGAGCTGTTGCTGCACCAGGCGCGCGGGTTGCTCGAGCAGGGCAAGGAGTCGGGCTCGGCGCAGCTCAGCGAGGCCTTCAACGCCTACCTGCTGGTGCTGGGCCGCTTCCTCTTCCCCGCTCGCCGCAGCATCGGCCGCGCGGAGCTCGACGCCGCCGCCGCCGTGGCGGGCACCATCTCGGGCTACCGCTCGTTCTCGAGAGCGGCCGGGCAGACGCCCCGCGCCGGCGCCCTCGCGCGTCTGCTCCACGGTGGCGCTGCAGCCCTGAGCGCGAAACGCTGACCCTACGCTTCCCCTGACCTGCCTTCCCCCGGAGCCCCGCATGAACGCCCCCATCGCTGAGAGAGCTCGCCGCGTCGGCCTGACGCCCAACCCGAACTGGTACCAGCACGCCGTCATCTACGAGATCCCCGTGCGGGCCTACTGCGACTCGAACGGCGACGGCGTGGGTGACTTCCCGGGCCTGGTGAGCAAGCTCGACTACCTGAAGAACCTCGGCGTCGACGCGCTGTGGCTGTTGCCCTTCTACCCCTCACCGATGCGCGACGGCGGCTACGACATCGCCGACTACACCTCGGTGCACCCGATGTACGGCAGCATGGCCGACTTCGAGACGTTGCTGCGCGAGGCCCACGCGCGCGACATGCGCATCATCACCGAGCTGGTGATCAACCACACCTCGAAGGACCACCCCTGGTTCGAGCGCGCCCGGAACGCGCCGCCGGGCAGCCCCTTGCGCGACTTCTACGTGTGGAGCGACTCGCCCAACCGCTACTCGGACACGCGGATCATCTTCAAGGACTTCGAGACCTCGAACTGGACGTGGGACCCGGTGGCGAAGGCCTACTACTGGCACCGCTTCTACTCGCACCAGCCCGACCTCAACTTCGACAACCCGGCCGTGCACGCGGCCATCTTCGAGGCGCTCGACTTCTGGCTGAGCCTCGGCGTCGACGGGCTGCGGCTCGACGCGGTGCCGTACCTCTACGAGCGCGAGGGCACCAACTGCGAGAACCTCGCCGAGACGCACGCGTTCCTGAAGAAGCTGCGCGCGCACGTCGACGCCAAGTACCAGGACCGCATGTTGCTGGCCGAGGCCAACCAGTGGCCCGAAGACGCGGCCGCCTACTTCGGCGACGGCGACGAGTGCCACATGAACTTCCACTTCCCGCTGATGCCGCGCATCTTCATGGCGCTGCAGCTGGAGGACCGGTTCCCCATCATCGACATCCTCAAGCAGACGCCGGCGATCCCCGCGAACTGCCAGTGGGCCACCTTCCTGCGCAACCACGACGAGCTCACCCTCGAGATGGTGACCGACCAGGACCGCGACTACATGTACCAGGTCTACGCCGACGACCCGAACGCGCGGCTCAACCTCGGCATTCGGCGACGCCTCGCGCCGCTGCTGAAGTCGCGGCAGAAGGTCGAGCTGATCAACAGCCTGCTGTTCTCGCTGCCGGGCACGCCGGTGCTCTATTACGGCGACGAGATCGGCATGGGTGACAACTACTACCTCGCCGATCGCGACGGGGTGCGCACGCCCATGCAGTGGAGCGCCGACCGCAACGCCGGCTTCTCGCGGGCCAACCCGCAGCGCATGTACCTGCCGGTCGTCACCGACCCCGAGTACCACTACGAGGCGGTGAACGTCGAAGCGCAGGAGCAGAGCTCGAACTCGCTCCTGTGGTTCACGCGCCGGCTGATCGCGGTGTCGAAGAAGCACAAGGTGCTGGGCCGCGGGGCGATCGAGTTCCTGCACCCCGACAACAACAAGATCCTCGCGTACCTGCGCACCGACGGTGATCGACGCGCGCTGGTGGTGGCCAACCTCTCGCGCTTCCCCCAGTACGTGGAGCTCGATCTGAGCGCCTTCGAGGGGCTGGTGCCGGTCGAGATGTTCTCGAACGTTCGGTTCCCGCCCATCGGCAAGGCGCCGTACCTGCTCACGCTGTCGCCGCACGCGTTCTTCTGGTTCCGCCTCAGGCAGCCGCTGAGCTTCTCGGAGCGCGGCGAGCTCCCTCGGCTCGACGCCAACGGCGGCGCCTGGCGCGAGCTGCTGCGCCGAGAGGCCGAGGGCGACCTGGGCGCGGCGTTGTTGCGGTACGTGTCGGGCAAGCGGTGGTTCCGCGGCAAGTCGCGCACCGTGAAAGAAGCCCACGTGATCGATCGCGTGCCCCTCACCGACGGCCCGGGTGCGTTCGTGGTGGTGCTCCTGCAGGTGGAGTACGTCGAGGGCGCCCCCGAGACCTACTCGGTGCCGGTGGGCTTCTTCGCGGGCGAAGAGGCCGACCGCCGGGAGCAGCGCCACCCACAGGCGTTGATCGCCCGCGTGCTCGATGAGGGGGGCGTGCCTGGGGCGCCGTCTCGCACCGGCGTGCTCTTCGACGTCTTCGCGACGGCCGACGCGGTCTGGCCCATCCTCGAGGCGCGCGGTCGCCACGGCGAGCGCGGCGGTGAGATCGACGCCGAGGCCGAGGGCGTGCTCAAAGCGCAGCTGGCGAACGCGCTCGCCACCCGGCCGGCCGTCAAGGTGCCGGAGCTGGAGCAGACCAACACCGTCGTCTTCATCGGCGACAGCGTGATGCTGAAGCTCTACCGGCTGGTCGAAGAGGGCCTCAGCCCCGAGATCGAGGTCGGCGCGGTGCTCTCCAGCCGCATGGGCGCGACCCGCCTGGTGCCGGCGAACCTCGGGGCCGTGCACTACCGGCGGGGCGGCCGACAGGGCGCGGTGCTGGGCGTGGCGCAGGAGCTGGTGGCCAACGAAGGCGACGCGTGGAAGCTGACGCTGGCCGAGATCGAGCTCTTCTTCGAGCGCGTGTTGAGCCAGCAGGAGCCCGCGCCCGCGCCGCCCGCCGGCGGCTTCTGCGAGCGCTCACGACAGCCCGTGCCGCCGCTGATGACCGAGCTGTGCGGCCGCTACTTCTCCCTGGCGCGAAAGCTCGGTCAGCGCACCGCCGAGGTGCAGCTCCTGCTGGGCCAGGAGACCCCCAACCCGGCGTTCGCGCCCGAGGCGTTCACCACGCAGCACGTCCAGTCGATCTACCAGTGGTCGCACGTCAGCCTCGCGCGCACCTTCGAGACGCTGCGCCGCCGCAAGGACGCGCTGGACGAAGACGTTCGGGGGTTGCTCGACGTCGTGCTGCCCGGCGAGCGGCTGCTCGACAACGTGCTGCGCCGCATCACCCAGACGCGCGTCGACGCGCAGCGCATTCGTGGTCACGGCGATCTCCACCTCGGCCAGGTGCTCTTCACCGGCAACGACTTCGTGATCATCGACTTCGAAGGTGAGCCGGCCCGGCCCATCAACGAGCGGCGGTTCAAGCGGGGCGCGCTGCGTGACGCGATGGGCATGATGCGCTCGTTCAGCTACGCCACCGAGGCGGTGCTGCGCTCCGGGCGGGTGCGGCCCGACGATCTCGAGCGCCTGGCCCCGTGGGCCGAGACCTGGACGAGCTGGGTCAGCGCGGCCTACCTGCGCGCCTACCTCGACACCCTGGGGCAGAGCCCGCTGGCGCCCGCCTCCGACGAGGTGAAGGACCTGCTGCTGCAGTTCTACGAGCTCGAGAAGACGGTCTACGAGGTGGAGTACGAGCTCAACAACCGGCCCGACTGGCTCCGCATCCCCCTGGCGGGGCTCAAGCGCATCGTCGAGCAGCACTCGCGTTGAGCGCTCACCACGAGACGTAGAACATCGCCTTGGCCATCACCACGATGACGGCCATGTGCGAGGCGACGCTCAGGTGGAGCAGCTTGAACTTGCGCGAGTTCATGCAGCCATCGGACGCGGTCTTGAGCGCGTAGACGAAGTGGCAGGCCACGCTGAGCGCCGCGACGATCTTCACCCAGAGCAACACCCCGAACGCCGAGGGCGCGGTGAACGCCAGCAGCAGGGCCCCGCGGTGGGCCCAGGCCATGAACACCCCGCTGGCGAACAGCACCGCCACCACCCACGGCATGATCGATCGGGCGCGGTTGATCACCGCCAGCTCCAGCGCGGCCATGGGCTCGGGGCCCAGCGGCTTTCGAATGCCCTCGAGGATGATCACCTCGAAGAAGACGACGCCGATGAAGCTGATCCCGCAGAGCAGGTGAACGAGGTGCACGACGCCATAGGTGGGAGCCATGCGGCGATCTCTAGTCGCAACTGCGAACCATTCTCAAGTACAGGACATGAGCAGAGGTTCCTCGAGCGAGCAGGGGGAGTGAAGGGGAGGCCGAAAAACAAAAAGCCCCGGGGGTACCGGGGCTTTTCGATTCATCATGGAGCGGGAAAAGGGATTTGAACCCTCGACCCCCGCCTTGGCAAGGCGATGCTCTACCGCTGAGCTATTCCCGCATTCCGTTGTTCACTGCGTCCGTTCGGCGACGAAGTGGACGCGCGAAATACCGAGCGCCTGACGGGCCGTCAAGCACTTCGTTCAAGGTTTCATTGGCAGTAGCCGCTGCTGTTGCAGACGCCTCCGGGGCCGCACCAGATGCTGCCGGGGTTTCTGCAGTCGGGCACGCAGAGGGCGAAGGTGCCGCCGTCGACGGTGAGGGCATCGGAGCAGACGTAGCCGGGTCGGCAGTTGCCCTGGCCCAGGTTCGAGGGGAAGCAGGTGTTGTAGCAGAAGCCGTCGCGGCCGCAGGAGCCGGTGGTGCCGGGGCAGTCGAGGAACGAGCTGCAGCCCGCGTTGCTGCAGTACCCGCCCGGCCACCCCGACGGGCCACCATCGGGCCGGTACGGCGCCAGGCACTCGCGCGTCGCGCCTCCGAGCAGGGCCTGCTTGCAGTCGGCGTTGACGGTGCACGTCGCGCCGGTGTCGCCGGTGTTCGCGCCGGTGCAGGCGCCCGCCGAGCAGAACTGGTTGGTGGAGCAGGCGAAGCACGCGACGCCCCGGGCGCCGCACGCGCCGGTGGTGTTGCCAGGCTGGCAAACGCCGTTGAGGCAGCAGCCCGCGCACGAGGCGGCGCAGCCCGCCGTCCCGCCGCCGGTCGCGGAGCCGCCTGCGGTGTTGCCGCCGCCCGTCGCCGAGCCGCCCGCGGCGTTGCCGCCACCCGTCGCCGAGCCGCCCGCGGTGTTGCCGCCGCCCGTCGCCGAGCCGCCCGCGGCGTTGCCGCCACCCGTCGCGGAGCCGCCCGCGGCGTTGCCGCCACCCGTCGCGGAGCCGCCCGCGGTGTTGCCGCCACCCGTCGCCGAGCCGCCCGCGGCGTTGCCGCCGCCCGTCGCCGAGCCGCCCGCGGTGTTGCCGCCGCCGGTCGCGGAGCCGCCCGCGGTGTCGCCGCCGCCGGTCGCGGAGCCGCCCGCGGTGTTGCCGCCGCCCGTCGCTGAGCCGCCCGCGGTGTTGCCGCCGCCGGTCGCGGAGCCGCCCGCGGTGTTGCCGCCGCCCGTCGCTGAGCCGCCCGCGGTGTTGTTGCCGCCGCCCGTCGCGAAGCCTCCACCGGTGCCGTTGCCGGTCGCGATGCAGGCTCCGCCGAGGCACTGGAACCCGAACGTGCAGCCGACACAGGCCGCACCACGAGCTCCGCAGGCCGACTGGGTATTGCCCGAAGCGCAGGCCCCGCTCGAGTCGCAGCACCCGACGGTGCAGGTGGCTTGCGAGCAGCGTGACTGCGACACGCCGCAGCCGGCGAGCCCAACGCTCACCCCGCAGGCGACCATGAAGACGAAGAGCGCACGAGTGATCATCCCGACTCCATAGGAGGAACGCCTCGGCGGTGGAAGCGACTCACGGCTTCTTCAAGCGCCGTCGGCTCGCGACGACGAGGAGCAGCGCGACGCCGATCAAAGACGTGGCCGAGGGGGCTCCGGCGCAACCGCAGACGGGGACGAACACCAGCGATCCTGGCCCCTCGGAGCCCCCGTCGGACGGCGCACCGGCGTCGCCGCTGCCCGCGTCTGCCGGCAGGCCGGCGTCGACATCCGCTCCTGCGTCGTTGGGCCGGCCCGCGTCGTTGGCCGCACCGGCGTCGGCGTCTCCCGCGTCAGGCGCTGCGCCTGCGTCCGGCACCGAGCCCGCGTCGGGGTCGTGCCCGCCGTCCATCGCTGGCCCCCCGTCCGTCGAAGAGCCCGCGTCTCGGCTGGCGCCACCGTCGGTGACTCCGGCGTCGACTGACGGCCCCGCGTCGGGGGCCCGTCGATCGATCAAGGTCACCCGGGTCACGACGGAGCGGACCACCGGATCGTAGGCCGGCCACGCGACGGCGAGCTGTCCCGACGGGGCGGAGGCGATGGCGGGGTCGCCGGCCTGATCTCCAGACGGGTTCACCGCCAGCAGCGCGCCCTGCACGTCTGCGCTCGCGCCAACGCGCCACACGGTCACGTCGCCGCCGATGGTGGTCACCACCGCGAAGTCGCCACTCCACCCGGTGCTCGCCAGGCCCCGGTTGGGGCCGCCGCTGACCATCTGGAAGCTCCGCGTCAGCAGCCCGCCGTCGGCCGCCATCGTCTGCAGCTCGAGCTTGGTGTCGGTGAGCCACGAGACCAGGAGCACCCAGCCTCGCCCGTCGAAGGTCGACGCGATCGAGATGGGGGCTGACGGCTCGGCCGGCCCCAGCGTCAGGGGGCGCACCGTCGCGGTCGTCGATTGGTCGCCGAGGAACGCGAGGCCGACCTCGCCCATCGCGCTGCGGAAGGGAATCCACACGCCGTCCGAGACCACCGCCGAAGCGGCGGCGAGCTGCCCCAGGGCGAACGAGCTCGCGCCCATGGAGGTGTGCATCGAGTTCGGGCTCCAATGCACCACGTTCGCGTGCGTCACCGTGCCGTAGTCGACCGGCGGACTCGCGAACAGGGTAGCGCCGAGGGCGTAGGCGCCGCCGTCGACCAGGAGCGTGTGTGTGGTGGTGTCGTTGCGGGTCTTGAGGCGAACGAAGGCGCCGCCGTCGGTCCCCGTGACGAGCACCGGCGCTCCGGCGCCCGTGGCGAGGGTCGGGGCGAACAGCTCTGTCTGCGGCTGCAACAGCCCCGCGTCGGCGAAGAACGGCGTCAGCCGCGCGGTCCACCCTGCGTCGCCCAGCTCTTCGGAGATCACCACCCAGCGGTCGCGCACCCAGCCGAGCGAGGGGTTGCGCTGGAGTGGAGGCGCGATCGCGACGGCGTGCGCCGGGCCCACGTTGAGCGCGTTCGCATTCGGTTCGACGAAGCGAGTCCACACGGCGCCGTTGTCGACGAGGGCCAGCCGCGCGGCCGGTCCCTCCCGGGTCAACGCGACGTCAGCGGCGGCCCCGAAGATCGCGCTCGTCACTCGCCCCCCGTCGGGGAAGACGGCCAGGCCGGCGGCCGTGGCGCTCTCGACGACGACGAGGGTGGTGCCGCCCTGGGTCGAGACGAGCGCGAGCGGCCGGGCGGTCATCGCGGGGAGCGTGCCGAAAGGGCCCTCGAGCTCCCATGCCCCCGCCGGGGTCTTGAGGGCGATCGCCTGAGCGAAGCTGTCGACGACCACCGAGGTGCTCGTGTCGGGGGTGAGCATCAGGGAGCCCGACGCGGCGTTCTCTACCAGGAAAGAGGTCGTCCTCGTTCCCCCGCTGACCGCGACCAGGGTCGCGGCGCTCGCGCCAACCCCCGCGCCAAATGAGCCCTCACCGGCCGAGCCCGGCAGCGTGTCGGCGTTCGCCGCGCAGACCCCGGCCGAGCTACACCACCCGTAGCGGGCGCTGAAAGAGGATCGCCACGCCGTCAGCACCGAGCTCCCCAGCCACCCCAGGGTCAACTCGCTCGCGTCGTTGGAGCTGGTCGGGAACCTGGCGCCCACGCACGAAGCGCCGCCGTCGGTGTCCAGGAGCGCGAGGTTGATGCGAGCGTTCCCGGCGCCGCCCTCGATCCACCCGGCGTACGCCCTCCCCGTCGAAGGAGTGGCGGTGACAGCCAACGAGAACCCCGCCTCGGTGACACAGCCTGGCCACCCGGCTCGAGCCTGCGGGAGCCCGCTGGGCAGCACCCGGTTCCACCACAGCTCAGGCTGGTCGACGACCGCGCGCTCGACGGTGCCGCGCAGGGCGTCTTTCCTGCGGTCTCTCCAGACGACGACGACGTGAGCGTTCGTGTTGGCGACGGCAGGCGCATCGCCGGGCATCACCGCCTCGGCCCTCGTCGTGGGGAGGTCGAAGGGCACGCCGGCCAGCGCCGACGTCAAGAGGAGCGCAATCACCCAGGCAGTCTACGGAAACCGCGAGGGCCTCTGCTTGACTCATTGGGCCCAAACCGTGTAGGGCAAGCATCCCCAACGTCTTTTCAGGAGTTTGTCAGATGAGCGTCGTCCTCCGTCTCGCCCGCGCTGGCGCCAAGAAGCGCCCCTATTACCACGTGGTTGCTGCTGATTCGCGCATGCCCCGCGATGGCCGGTTCATCGAGAACATCGGCATGTACGACCCCAACGAGAGCCCCGCCCGCTTCGCGGTGAACGAGGACCGCTGGGCGCACTGGACCAAGATGGGCGCGCAGCCCTCTGAGACGGTGGGCAACCTGTACAAGAAGGCCAAGAAGCCTGTCGCCAAGGCCTGAGCCTCGCCGTGAAAGACCTGATCGTCTTTCTCGCGAAGGCGCTCGTCGACAAGCCTGAGGTGGTCGAGCTGACGGTGACCCCGGCGGCCGATCACTCGCTCTACGAGCTCAAGGTGGCGCCAGACGACGTCGGCAAGGTGATCGGCCGCGACGGCCGTACCATCAACGCGCTGAGAACCGTCGTCACCCACGCCGCGCAGAAGAAGGGTGAGAAGGTGAGGCTCGAGCTGGTCGACGACCGCCGCGCCGGGCAGCACGCCAACGGAAACCTCGCCGCACCCCAGCCGTGAGCTCGCCCTCGGTCAACGAGTGGCTGAAGGTGGGCTACGTCTCTCGCGCGCATGGCCTCAAGGGCGCGCTGGTGATCAAGACGTTCGACCCCGCGTCGTCTGCGCTGGGGACCGTCGACCGGATTCAGCTGACCTCGAAGGACGGCGTGGCGAGCCAGTTCGAGCTATCGACGGTGCGAGACGGCCCCGGCGGTGACGTGCTGATCGAGCTCGACGGGCTGTCGCGCCGCGAGGCGGCCGACGCGCTCGTGGGGTCGACGGTGTTCGTGCACCGAGACGAGGTCGACGCTCCGGAAGCGGGTGAGTTCTTCCAGGGCGATCTGGTGGGGCTGGTCGCCAGCACCGAAGACGGGCGCCCGCTCGGCGTGGTGTCCGAGGTGTGGAGCTCAGGGCCGGTGCCGAACCTGGTGCTTACCCACGAGGGCCGCGAAGAGATGATCCCGTTCGCGGAGGACTTCGTGGTGAAGGTCGACCTCGCGGCGCGCACCATCGTGTTGAAGCCGCTGGTGTTCGACGACACGAAGTGACCATGCGCTTCGAGGTCCTCACGCTGTTTCCGACGATGATCGGCGGCTACACGTCGGAGTCGATCCTCGGCAAGGCGCGCGACAAGGGGCTGCTCGAGCTCACCGTCACCGACGTGCGCGACTTCGCGCACAACAAGCACCGCAACACCGATGACACGCCCTACGGCGGCGGCGCGGGCATGGTGATGAAGGTCGAGTCGCTGGTGGGGGCGATCGAGGCGGCGAAGGCGCGGCTGCCCGGGGCGAGGGTCATTCTGATGAGCCCCCGCGGGGCGACCTTCGATCAACAGAAGGCGCGCGCGCTGGCGGCCCAGGGCTCGGCGGTGCTGGTGTGCGGCCGCTACGAGGGGGTCGACGAGCGCGCCCTGGCGTGGGTGGACGAGGAGCTGTCGCTGGGCGACTTCGTGCTCACCGGCGGCGAGCTGGCGGCGCTGTGCGTGATCGACGCGGTGGCGCGGCTGGTGCCAGGCGTGCTGGGCAACGCGACGTCGGCGACCACCGAGAGCTTCGAGGCCAACCTGCTCGAGCACCCGCACTACACCCGGCCCGTCGAGTTCCGCGGCATGGTGGTGCCCGAGGTGCTGCAAGGCGGCGATCACGCGCGCATCGAGCGCTGGCGGCGGTGGCACGCGCTGCACCTGACGAAGGCGCGCAGGCCCGATCTCTTCGCGAAGCTCGAGCTCAGCAAGGCCGATCGGAAGCTGCTCGAGACCCCGCTCGAGCGGCTCTGACGGTTCGCGCTACGGCCTCTTCGGGCTGAGGAGCTCGCAGCGATCGTCGTAGACGCCGAAGGCGTTGCACACCACGAGGGGGTCTTCGCCAGCGCGCCTGGCGGCCTCGATCGACCGGCGGAAGTAGTCGCGGGCCCGGGCCAGGGCAGGGGAGCCCTCGGCGATGGGCTGCATGGCGGGATCGCGCTCCTCGAAGCGGGTCCTGCGGCGCTCGAGCTCGGCGATGACGTCATCGGCCGTCATGGCGTCGGGGCCCGCGTCGCCTGCGAGCGAGGCCTCGGCCCGCGCCAGCAGCGCCTCGATCGAGCGCTCTTGCTCGAGCGGGTCGGTGTCGTATCGGCCCTCGGCGCGCAGCACCCAGAGGAGGGCGAGGTTGGCGAGCACCTTGCGCTCGAGCACCGGCTCCTTCGCCCGCTCGGCGGCTCCGAGGGCCTCATCCCAGGCGACCTGCGCCTCGTCAGGGCGATTGAGGTTCCAGAAGGTCTGGCCCAGGTTGTTGGCGCTGGTGGCCAGGCCCTTCGGGTCGTCGCGCCTCGAGAGCGTCGCCAGCGAGAACCAGCCCAGCGCCTCGTCGAACTCGCAGCGCCTGGCCCACAGCCCGAGATCGTTGGCGGCGAGGCCCACCTTCGCGCGATCGTGGAGCTGCTGGTGCAGCTCGAGCGCCTCGAGGTAGCGCGCGCGAGAGGGGCCGCAGCGGTCTTGATCCAGGAGCGTGTCTCCTGCACGGTGCAGGGCCCAGGCCTGACCGGGGAGGTCGTTCGCGTCCTTCGCGTGCGCCGCCGCGTCGAGCAGCATGGTGGTCGCCGTGGCGGAGTCGCCCTGTTGGCGCTTGGCGAGGGCGGCGTCGATCTCAGCGAGCGCGGCCGGCAGCGGGGCCGCCACCTGCGGGCCCGCGTCGACCCCCGACGCCGAGCGGCAGGCTGCGACGGCGAACGTCAGGGTCACGGCGGCGATTCGGCGCATGGAGGCTCCGTAGCGCACCGGCCGAACGGAGTCGCCCACCTGTCCCTCGGGCCGCGAGCGTCTGTTGCACGACCTGATGAGCACTGCCGGAGCCTGTCGCAGGGCGCCTGCAGCCTGGTGGACCCGGGCTGCCCATCGGCCGCCAGGTGCCTCGCTCAAGGGAGCAGCGGGGGGGGCCCGGCGGGGGCCGGCCTGCCCGCGCTACCCTCACTCGACCGGGTACCGCTGCTTCAGCTCGAGCGGCACGTCCTTCGCGCGGGTGATCTGCCGGTAGGCGCCCACGGCCGAGCGGGGCGTGCGCGTCTTCTGCGCGTCGGCGCCGACGGCGTAGAGCCCGAACTTCATCGCCATGCCGTGGTTCCACTCGTAGTTGTCGAGCAGCGACCAGAAGAAGAACCCGCGCACGTCGGCGCCCGCGTGAATCGCCCTCTGCGTCACCGTCAGGTACCGCACCAACCAGCTCGCGGTGCGCTCGGCGTCGGGGGCCGCGTCGACGCCCGTCTCGCTGATGTACATCGGCCTGGCGTAGCGGCCCTTCGCCCACGAGATGGCGTCGAAGAGGCCCTGCGGCGTGTCATCCCAGAGCTCGAGCGAGAAGGGGTCGAAGGTCGAGAGCGCCGAGAACTGCGGGAAGCTGGGCGTCTCGGTGCCCACCACCTTCACCCGAGAGTAGTAGTTGATGCCCAGCCAGTCGCAGCGGCCGACCAGGTCGTCGCGCGGCGGGCCGTCGGGCTTGCCGTCGATGTTCGCGTCCATCGTTCCGTTGATGACGCCGTCGAGGAAAAGCTGGTTGTTCAGGTAGAAGACGTTCTCGGCGCCGCGCCGGTCGATGGCGCGCTCGGGGTTCTTCGGCAGCGCAGGCGCGATGGGGTACACGATGCCGATCTCGGCCGGCTTGCCGTTGCCGTCGGCGTCGACGAGATCGTTGGCCCGCACGGCGTCGTACATGCGCGCGTGGCCCTCGATCATGGCGATGGCCACCTGGCGCGCCTCGTCGAAGCGCAGCGACACCGCGGGCGGGTTCACGCGGTCCTTCCCCGGCTGGAGGTACCCGGGGATCACCACGGCGAAGGGCTCGTTGAGCGTCGCCCAGAGATCGACCTCGGCGCCGAACTCCTTCGCGACGAAGCCGGCGTACTTCGCGATCTCGCGGTGGAGGCGCGCCGGGTCGAGCCAGCCGCGGTTGGTGCACGTCGCCAGGTCCTGGTGGCAGGCCAGGCCGTCGTGGATCCACACCGGGAGCGTGTAGTGGTTGAGCGTCACCATCGGCGTCAGGCCCCTGGCCCTCAGCGAGGCGAACATCGCGTGGTACCGATCGAGCGCCTCGCGGCTGGCGGCCGCCTCCAGCGCCGCGCCCTCGAGGCCGTCGGTCGCGTTGGGGAAGACGCGGCTCCACTCGATCGACAGCCGCAGCGCGCCAAGCCCGAGCTCGTCTTTGGCGCGGGCGAAGTCCTGCTCGTACAGCTCCCAGTGCCCCGGCGCCGACGACGGCGGGTCCCAGGTGAAGTGCGCGGCGACCGCGGGGCTGACCTGCGCGCGGTTGGTGAGGAGCTGGTACCAGTCGCTGCGGCGGTCTTCACACTGCGCCGCCGGGAGCGTCGGACAGCCCATGTCCACCTGGAAGCCCGCGATCGACGCGCCGAAGAGGAAGCCGTCGGGGAAGGGCTTCACCGCGGGGCTGCAGGCCAGGCACGAGACCGTGAGCACGAGCACTCGAAGGCGCATGGGGAGCTCGTACACCAGACTGGGCAGCGATGAGAGGGCGCGCCACACTCCCGCGCCATGAAGACACCGAGCGACTGGGTGGTGGTGACGGGCGCCTCGTCGGGCATCGGCGCGGCCTCCCTCGACGCCCTGGTGCAGCGGGGGTTCGGGGTGTTCGCTGGAGTTCGACGCGACCGCGCCGCCGGTGCGCTGCTCGCCGCCTACGGCCGCCGGGTGGTGCCCGTGCGCCTCGACGTGACGAAGGAAGGCGACGTGCTCGGGCTCGTCGAGCGGCTGCGGCGCGGTCTTCGGGCGCGCCGGCTTCACGGGCTGGTGAACGCCGCGGGCCTCGCCTTCGCCGCGCCCCTGGAGTGGACCCAACCCGCCGACCTCGCGCGGCTGCTCGAGGTGAACGTCACCGGCGTCTTTCGGGTCACCCGCGCGGCGCTCCCGCGGCTGCGCGCCGACCGCGGCCGAGTCGTCAACGTGAGCTCGGGCGCCGGCCAGCTCACCGCGCCGGGGACGGCGGCGTACTCGGCGTCGAAGTTCGCCCTCGAGAGCCTCTCGGACGGGCTGCGCATGGAGCTCTCGAGCGCGGGGGTCCACGTCTCGCTGATCGAGCCCGGCCCCGTGGCGACGCCGCTCTGGACACGCCTCGAGGCGCAGATGCTCCGCGCCGAGCGCGCCGCCTCGCCCTCGTCGCGCGCCGCCTGGAAGGAGCCGTGGGCGCAGGTGCGGGCGCGGCTCGCCCAGGCGCGCGCCCTCGCGGCCCCGGCCAGCGCGGTCGCCGACCTGGTGGTGGAGGCCCTGACCGCCGAGCGGCCCCGCGCGCGCTACAGCGAGACGCCGAAGGCCGAGCTGGTGGCCGCCTACGCGATGGACGACGCGGAGCGCGACCGCCAGACGCTCCTGGCCTGGGGCCTCACGCCGGCGGGATCGTGACGTTGCCGCAGAAGACCCGGTGTGGGTCGAAGCGGCGCTTGAGCTCGACGAGCCGGGGCAGGTTGGCCCCAAAGGCCGCGGCGACGGCCTCGGGCCCGTGCTTCGGTGACACGTAGTTGACGTACGAGCCGAGCGAGCCGGGCGAGAGCTCGCGCCAG
Organism: Myxococcus sp.; assembly: GCA_014879945.1. Taxonomy (GTDB): domain Bacteria; phylum Myxococcota; class Myxococcia; order Myxococcales; family Myxococcaceae; genus Xiheimicrobium. Next base: position 33,502 of record JACSRE010000148.1, on the reverse strand, counting down.
AGCCGCTCCTGCCAGGCCAGCGGCCCCGCGGGCGCGTCGCCTTCCCATTTCAAGGCGCTGACCAGCCCGAACCCGGCCCGGCGGTGCGGAAAGGCCGTCGCGGCCCCGTCGATGGCGCCGATCGCTCCGCCCAGGTGTTCGATCACCGTCCAGCTGCTGAACGCCCGGGCCTCTTCGATCGCCGGCACCAGGGCGGCGGCGGTCGCGGCCTCGAAGGTCGGCACGAAGTGACTGCGCCACGCATGCCTGAAGCCCTCGGGGAAGGTGTCGCGCCCCGGCGCGTGGAGCGCGAGCAGATCGACCTCGCCGACCTCGCTGGCCACCGGGCGGCCCCACCGGGTCAGCGGCGCGATCGCCCGCGCGCCTTCGGCGAGGTCGCCGAGGTGGAAGGCGAGCAGCGACAACGTCGAGAGCCCGTTCGGCACGGTGTCGATGCCGACGTAGACCGTCGTCGCGTCGGGCACGCCGGCCGAGACGAACTCCGCGTAGCGCGGCAACAGCTCGTCGCTGCGGCCGGCGTGGTACGAGATCACGCCTCCGTAGATGGGCGGCAGGGGGCGCACGTCGAGCGTCATGCGGGTCACCGCGCCGAAGTTCGCGCCCGCGCCTCGGAGCGCCCAGAGCAGCTCGGGGTGCTCGTGCGCGCTCGCGGTGACGACCGAGCCGTCGGCGAGCACCACCTCGGCCGCGCGCAGCCCGTCGCAGACCAGCCCGTGCATGCGCGAGAGCAGCCCATAGCCGCCGCCCAGCGCCAGGCCGCTCAGGCCCACCCGCGGCTCGAAGCCCGTCACCGCCGCCAGCCCGCGAGCATGCAGGTGTTCGACCAGGGGGCCCGCGCCGATGCCGCCTCCCACCGTGACCGTCATGGCGGCCTCGTCGACCTCGATCGAGTCGAGGCCGCGCAGATCGGCGACGAGCGCGCCAGCGCCGACCGACGAGCCCCCGTGCGAGTGCCCCCCGCTGCGGACGGTCAGCGGGAGCCCGGCCTCGGTGGCGGCCCGCACCGTGCTCACCACGTCGCGGGTCGTCGTGCAGCGCGCGATGAGCGCCGGCTGGTGCTGGAACTCGCGGTTGAAGACCGCGGCGGCGTCGAGAAAGGCCGCGTCGCCAGGCTGCAGCACGTCTCCCGCCACCTCGGCCGAGAGCCGCGCCGCGACCTGGGCCGGCTTCATACGAAGAGGCTCGACAACGACTCGGCGCGGTAGATGCGGGCGATCGCCTCGCCGAAGAGGCGCTCCGAGCCGACCGCGCGAATCTTCGCGCACGACTGCGCCGACTTGCTCAGCGGCACCGTGTCAGCCACCACCAGCTCTTCCAGCACCGACTCGTTCACGCGCGAGATGGCCGGCCCCGAGAGGATGGGGTGCACGATGTACGCGTAGACGCTGCGCGCGCCCTTCTCTTTCAGCGCCACCGCGCCCTGGGTCAGCGTGCCGCCGGTGTCGATGATGTCGTCGATGATGATCGCGTCGCGGCCCTTCACGTCTCCGATGAGGTTCATCACCTCGGACGAGTTGGGGCGCGGGCGCCGCTTGTCGATGATCGCCAGCGGGCAGTTCAGCCGCTTCGAGTACGCGCGCGCCCGCTCCACGCCGCCGGCGTCGGGCGAGACGATCACCAGGTCGTCGGTGGTGGGGAACTTCTTGCGCAGATCGTCGAGGAAGACCGGCGAGGCGTAGAGGTGATCGGTGGGGATGTTGAAGAACCCCTGGATCTGCCCGGCGTGCATGTCCATGGACACCACCCGCGTCACGCCCGCCGTCTCGAACAGATCGGCCACCAGCTTGGCGGTGATGGGGGTGCGCGCCGCCACCTTCCGGTCCTGTCGGGCGTAGCCGTAGTAGGGCACCACCGCCGTGATCGACGCCGCGCTCGCGCGCTTGAGCGCGTCGCACATGATCAGCAGCTCCATGATGTGGTCGTTCACCGGCGGGCAGGTCGACTGAATGACGAAGACGTCGAAGCCGCGAACGTTCTCGCCGATCTCGACCTGGATCTCACCGTCGCTGAAGCGCGCCACGTCGCACTTCGAGAGCGGCCGCTTCAGGTACTCCGAGATTCGCTCGGCGAGGCCACGGTTCGAGTTGCCTGAGAAGACCTTGTAGTCGTGGCTGACGGGCATGGCCTGCGGCGTACCTGATCAATCCCACAGCTTCAATGTGGGCCTACCACCGCCGCCACCTTCTCGTATTCGGCCAGCACGATCTTCTCGAACCGGTCCCGCGTCTCGGCGTTGAGCGGGTGGGCGACGTCTTTGTACGAGCCGTCTTTTCGCTTCTTGGCGGGCATCGCCAGGAACAGCCCTGCCGCGCCGCTGATCACCTTGAGGTCACGCACCACGAAACAATTGTCGAGCGTGATGGTGACGTACGCGCGAAGCTTGTCCTCTTCGATCGGGAAGATCTTGACGTCGGTGATGTCCATTCGGCCCCCGGTGCTGGTCTGCGCTGCGCTGCAAAGCGACCATCGCTCCGACGCTTGCGCCGCCACAAGGCCCCCCACGGCGTCACGGCGATGTCCGGCTCACCTTGACTTGAGGGTGCCGATCGCTAAGAAGCGCGCCTCTTTCACTTCCTTTTGGAGAATTTGCCATCGCTACCGCACGCGACCAGAGAACAGACCGCCGCATCAAAGCCCGTGAAGTCCGTGTCGTCGGGGCGAACGGTGAACAGCTGGGCGTGATGCCCACTGACCAGGCGTTGGCGCGCGCGCAGGCCGAGGGGCTCAACCTCGTCGAAGTCAACCCCATGGCCCGTCCACCGGTCTGCAAGATCATGGACTACGGCCGGTTCAAGTACGAAGAGAAGAAGAAGACGAACGAGGCGAAGAAGAAGCAGGTCGTGGTCAAGGTGAAGGAAGTCAAGCTCCGCCCGAAGACGGAGGAGCACGACTACGAGACCAAGCTCCGCCACGTCAAAGAGTTCATCGAAGAGGGCAACAAGGCCAAGATCACCATCATGTTCCGCGGCCGCGAGATCACCCACCGCGAGCTCGGCACGGCGATCCTCGACGACGTGATGAAGGACACCAAGGACATCGCGGTCGTCGACCAGCAGGTGCGCCTCGAAGGCAAGACGATGTTCATCATCCTCGGGCCGAACCCGAAGGTGGCCCAGCGCGCGCGCGATCTGCACCGCCAGGCCGTGCTCGAGGCCGAGAAAGAGAAGGCCGCCCGCAAGGGGGTCGCGCCGTCTTCGCCTCGCGCCCCGGTCAGCGCCGATGTCTCTGCGCCGCCCCCCGCGCCCGCGCCCGCGCCTCCGGCTGAAGCCGCGCCCGAGGCCCCCAAGGCCTGAGCTGCTACGGCAGTTGACACGCTCGGGGCGAGGCGGTAGTGCCGCCGTCCTTTTCCGAAGTTTTCAAGGAATTCGTCATGCCCAAGTTGAAGACCCGCAGTGGGGCGAAGAAGCGGCTCCAGGTGAAGAAGTCTGGCAAGGTGAAGCACGCCAAGGCCTTCGGTAAGCACCTGTTCACGCACGCCAAGTCGATGGATCAGCGCCGCCGGAACCGCGGCACCGGCCTCCTTCGCGACATGGACGCGAAGAAGGTCGTCAAGGAACTCTTTCCGTACGGAGCGAACTAAGTCATGCGCGTCAAGAAGGGCGTCAAGGCGCGTCGTCGCCGCAACTCAATCCTCAAGCTCGCCAAGGGCTACCGGGGCCGCCGGAAGAACTGCTACAAGCGCGCGAACCAGGCCGTCGAGCGCGCGCTCGACTACGCCTCGCGTGACCGTGCTCGCAAGAAGCGCGACTTCCGCAGCCTGTGGATCGTTCGCATCAACGCCGCGGCGCGCCTCGTGGGCCTGTCGTACTCGCGGCTGATCGCGGGCCTCAACAAGGCGAAGGTCGCCATCGATCGCAAGATCCTCGCGGACCTCGCGGTGCACGATCCGGCCGGCTTCAACGCCGTCGCCGCGCTCGCGAAGGCCTGAGCCAGCGTCACGGCTCGTCGACCGGGGCTGCTTCTCCACTCGGAGGGGCGGCCCCGAGTCGTGTCCGGCGCCTGACGCACAGCCTGTCAGTGACGTAGAGCCGCAGCGTCGTTTCGGGTAATGCCCAGCGTCATGCAAGACCGCTTGAAGGCGCTGGCCGAGGCCGCGCGCAACGAGATCTCCAGGGCCCAGACCGCGCAAGACCTCGAGGCGCTCAAGGGCCGCTTCCTGGGCAAGAAGGGTGAGCTGTCGGCGGTGCTCGGCGCCATGGGCAAGCTGGCGCCCGAGGAGCGCAAGGCCGTCGGTGAGATCGCCAACAAGGTGAAGGGCGAGGTCGAGGGCCTGCTCGCCAGCGCGCAGCGCCGCCTCGAGGACGCCGCGCTCGAGCAGGAGCTCAAGGGCGAGCGGCTCGACATCACGCTGCCTGGCCGCGCCACCGCGTTCGGCCGCCGCCACCCCGTCTCGCAGACGCTCGAAGACATCGTGCGGGTGTTCTCGCGCCTGGGCTTCGAGGTCTTCGCCGGGCCCGAGATCGAGCTCGACTGGTACAACTTCGAGGCCCTCAACGTGCCGGCCGATCACCCCGCGCGCGACATGCAGGACACGTTCTATGTCGACGCCCCCTGGCTGCCGAAGGGCGTGGGGCCGGTGGTGCTGCGCACGCACACGTCTCCCGTTCAGATTCGCACCATGCTCGCGCACAAGCCGCCGCTGCGGGGCGTGATGCCAGGGCGCGTCTACCGCAAGGACAGCGACCAGACGCACACGCCCATGTTCCACCAGGTCGAAGGGCTGCTCGTCGACGAGCAGGTCACCTTCGCCGAGCTCAAGGGCACGCTGGCCGCGTTCGCCACCGCCTTCTTCGGCGCCTCGACGAAGACGCGCTTTCGGCCCAGCTTCTTCCCCTTCACCGAGCCCTCGGCCGAGGTCGATGTCTCGTGTGTCTTCTGCGGCGGCAAGGGCTGTCGGGTGTGCAAGCAGACCGGCTGGCTCGAGGTGCTGGGCAGCGGCATGGTGCACCCCAACGTCTTCACGCACGCCGGCTACGACGCCTCGAAGGTGACGGGCTTCGCCTTCGGCATGGGGGTCGAGCGTCTGGCGATGCTCCGCTACGGCATCGACGATCTCCGCACGATGTTCGAGAACGACGCGCGCTTCCTCGCGCAGTTCTGAAAAAGGCCAACAACGACATGCGCATCTCGCTCAAGTGGCTGAAGGACTACGTCGCGCTCCCTGCGTCGGTCGATGAACTCGCGCGCCGGCTCACCATGGCGGGGCTCGAGATCGAAGGCATCGAGCGGCCCGCCGAGGCGCTCAAGGGCGTCGTGGTGGCGCAGATCGTCGCCAGCGACAAACACCCCAACGCCGACAAGCTCTCGGTGACGAAGATCGACCTCGGTGGCGGCGCGCCGCTGCAGGTGGTCTGCGGCGCGAAGAACTACCAGGTCGGCGACAAGGTGCCCCTGGCGACGGTGGGCACGAGGCTGCCCAACGGCGTCGAGATCAAGCAGGCGGCGCTCCGGGGCGTCGACAGCTCCGGCATGCTGTGCAGCTCGAAGGAGCTCGGCATCACCGAAGACTCCGCGGGCCTCTTGATCCTCGACCCGAACGCGAAGCTCGGCCAGCCGATCGCCGAGGCGCTGGGGCTCGACGACGTGGTGTTCAGCGTGAACGTGACGCCCAACCGCGCCGACGCGCTCTCGCACCTGGGCATCGCCCGCGAGGTGGCGACGCTCTTCGACGTGCCCTTGAAGAAGCCCGACCCGAAGCTGGCGGAGTCGGCGGTCGCGGCCTCGTCGAAGGTGGCCATCCGCATCGACGACGCCGCGCGCTGCTGGCGCTACGCCGCCCGGGTGATCGAGGGCGTGACGGTGAAGGCCTCGCCGCAGTGGATGCAGGACCGCCTCAAGGCGGCGGGCATGCGCGGCATCAACAACCTCGTCGACATCACCAACTACGTGTTGCTCGAGTACGGGCAGCCGCTCCACGCGTTCGATCTCGATCGCATCGGGGGCGCGCAGATCGTGGTGCGCACCGCGAAGGGCGGCGAGAAGCTGACCACCCTCGACGGCAAGGAGCGCCCGCTGCACGCCGACGATCTGCTGATCTGCGATCGCGACGCGCCGCTGGTGCTGGCCGGGGTGATGGGCGGGGCGTCGAGCGAGGTGACCGAGAAGACCTCCCGCGTGCTGCTGGAGTGCGCGACGTTTCAGCCCACCACCGTGCGCCGGTCGTCCAAACGGCACGCGCTCCACACCGAGTCGTCGCATCGCTTCGAGCGCGGCACCGATCTGAACGTGGTGCCCGAGGTGCTCGACCGCGCGGCGGCGTTGATCGCCGAGCTGGGCGGCGGCACGGTGCTTCAGGGCCGGGTCGACGTGTTCCCCTCGCCGAAGCCCAACCGCCAGGTGACGCTGCGCACGCAGAAGGTGGCCGCGCTGCTCGGCGTCGTGGTGCCGGCGGTCGAGTGCCACCGCGTCCTCACCAGCCTGGGGTTCAAGAAGCTCGCCGGAGACGACACGGCGGCGACCTTCGAGGTGCCCTCGGTGCGCGTCGACGTGAGCATCGAGGAGGACCTGATCGAAGAGATCGCGCGGGTGCGTGGGTTCGACGCGATCCCCGAGGCGCTGCCGCGCGGCCTGTCGGTGCTGGAGCCCGAGCGCCCGGCGCAGCGGGTCGAGCGCCTCATTCGCGCGGCCATGGCCGGGCAGGGCGTCGACGAGGTGGTGAACTACTCGTTCGTCTCGCCCGGAGAGCTGGCGGCGTTCAGCGCCGAGGAGGGCGCCATCGCGGTCGCCAACCCACTCTCGGTCGAGCAGTCGGTGATGCGCACCACGCTCTTCCCTTCGCTGGTCCAGAACGTCAGCCGCGCGTCGCGCCACCAGACCGAGGGTGTTCGCTTCTACGAGTGGGCGCGCTCCTACCGGCCCGAGCAGTCGGGCGGGCAGGGCGCGGTGCCGGTCGCCAGGGAGACCCTCGAGGTGGCCGGCGTGGTGTGGGGCCTGCGGCATGGGCAGCGCACCTGGACCGCGAAGGACGCCGAGGCCGACTACTTCGACGCCCGCGCGATCGTCGAGGCCACGCTCAAGGCGCTCCACGTCGAGGGTGTGACGGCCGAGCGCTTCGAGTCGCCCTGGTACCACCCGCGCTCCGCCACCGTGCTGCGCAAGGGGAAGACGGTGCTGGGCACGCTGGGCGAGCTCCACCCGCGCGTGATGAAGAAGCTCGACGCCCCGGCGGGCGTCGTCTTGTTCCAGCTCGACGTGGCCGCGCTCCAGTCGGTCGCCCAGCTGGTTCCGCAGGCCCGCCCGCTCTCGAAGTTCCCCGCGGTGTTGCGCGATCTCGCGGTGGTGGTGCCAGTCGAGATGCAGAGCGAAGCGGTGCGCGCGGTGATCCTCGAGGTCGGCCAGCCGCTCGTCGAGGACGCGCAGGTCTTCGACGTCTACTCGGGCCACCAGGTCGGGGGCGGGCGCAAGAACCTCGCCTACGGGCTGCGCTATCGCTCGCCCGACCGCACCCTCACCGACGTCGAGGTCTCGCAGGCCCACGAGAAGATCGTCGCCGAGGTCACCCGCCGCCTCGGAGGCGCGCTTCGCACCTGATTTCGGGGGCTTTGCCAGGGGCGTTCGAGGCCGATTTGCCGCCTCGGCGAGGCCTCTGACGCAGGGTGCCAGAAAACTCAGCAAAGTCGCCATGTTGACACGCCTCTGGTGGCGGGTACGATTCAGGCCATGACCAAGGCGGACATCATCGAGAACGTCTACGAACGGGTGGGCTTCTCGAAGAAGGACTCGGCAGAGCTGGTCGAGATGGTCTTCGACACGGTGAAAGAGACGCTCGAGCGCGGCGACAAGGTGAAGATCGTCGGCTTCGGCATCTTCCAGCCGCGCTTCAAGCGCTCGCGCCCCGGCCGCAACCCGCAGTCGGGCCAGCCCATCGAGATCACGGCCCGTCGCGTGGTGGTGTTCGTGCCCTCCACGGGGCTCAAGTCGGACTTGAACGACGGCTTCGTGCCCGAGGGCGAGCTCTCGGCAGAAGACCTCGACGACAACCCCGACGCCGACGTCGACGAAGACGACGAATGATGTCGTGGTGAGCGATGCTTGCTTGACGGTCTCGAGTCAGACTGGCAGAAGGCGCGCGTCTCACCGAAGTCGTCAGCTATTTCCGGGGCGTAGCGCAGCCTGGTAGCGCACTTGCTTGGGGTGCAAGTGGTCGCAGGTTCAAATCCTGTCGCCCCGACCATTTGAAGGCCCTGATCCCCAAGGAGAAATCCACGGGGGTCAGGGCCTTCGTTTTTCTGCGCGCTTCCGCCCGCGTGCCCGAATGCGGCTGAGCGCCACCGGGGTGATGCCGATGTACGAGGCGATCTGGTGCTGGGGGATGTGCTGCACGAGCTCCGGCAGGCTCGCGCAGAACTGGCGGTAGCGCTCCTCGGCCGACAGCAGCAGGAACTCGTACTCGCGCTGCTCCTTCGCGACGAACTGCACCTCGACGAAGCGCCGCACCAGCCGCTGGAGCTCGAGCGACGTCTCTGCCGCCTCGTCGATCGCCGCCACCTCGAAGACGAACAGCTCGGCGTCGGTGAGCGCCTCGATGAAGGTGCGCGAGGGGCGGCGCTGGACGATCTCGGCGTACGGCCCGCTGAGCTCCATCGGCCCGCGAAAGGCCTTCACCGACTCCTTGCCCTTCGCGTCGAGGTAGTAGTGACGCAACAGCCCCGAGATCACCACCGCGAAGCGCGTCGCGGGCTTGCCCGGCTGCGAGAAGAAGGCGCCCTCGGCCAGCGACTCCCGTGACCCGAGCGCGACGATCGCCTTCCAGGTCTTTGGTGAGAGCGGCGCCAGCGCTCCAAAGCGCTCGTGGAGCGCGCGCTCTTCCATCGCGGTCAGCATCGGCCGTCGTTCTTAACCCGGGTTAAGGCAAAGGGTGGGGCGCTGCCGCTACGAGGGCGCCCATGCCGATCAACATCTACGCCGTCGCCACCCCGTTCGTGCTCGTGCTCATCGCGCTCGAGGTCTTCTTCTGTCTCAAGCGCGACAACGGGTACTACGAGTTCCAGGACTCGGTCTCGAGCCTGGGCACCGCCATCATCAACCAGTGCGTCAACGTGCTGGTCGCGGTGCTGTGGTACCCCGTGCTGGGGTGGCTGTCGGAGCACGGCCTCTTCAAGGTCGAAGCCAACGTGTGGACGGGCCTGGCGCTCTTCCTCGGGGTCGACTTCCTCTTCTACTGGTTTCACCGGTTCGGGCACCGCACCAACATCGGCTGGGCCGCGCACATGCCGCACCACTCCACCGAGGAGCTCAACTACGCCGTCGGCCTGCGCGCCTCGGTGACCCAGCGCTTCTTCTCGTTCTTCTTCTACTGGCCGCTCGCCTTCATCGGCTTCGAGGCCCAGTGGGTGATCGCGATGGTGGCCTTCCACCTGGTGCTCCAGCTCATTCCCCACACGCGGGTGGTGCCGAAGTTGCCGGCGTGGATCGAGTCGTGGATGAACACGCCCAGCCACCACCGCGTGCACCACGCCCGCAACGAGATCTACCTGGACAAGAACTACGGTGGCTTCCTCATCATCTGGGACAAGCTCTTCGGGTCGTACGAAGACGAGACCGAGGAGTGCTCCTACGGCGTCACCAGCCCGCCCAACACGTGGGACCCGACGTTCATCAACTTCCAGGTGTGGCGTGAGGTGATTCGCGACGCGTGGGATGCGCCGTCGTACTTCGACAAGCTGCGGGTGTGGTTCATGCCGACCGGGTGGCGGCCTGCCGGGGTGCCGGAGCGGAAGAAGGGCGCTGGCTGGAAGACGGTCGACGGGAAAGAGATCAAGTTTCAGTCGGTGGCGCTCCCGGGGAGCAAGCCGTACCTCGTGGTGCAGGTGCTGCTGGGGTTCCCGATCATGCTCCTGGTGATTCACGGGCAGTCGCCGCTTTCGTGGTGGCAGAAGGTCATCGTCTCGTTGGTGATCTGGGCGACCGCGACGGCGTGGAGCGCCGTGCTGGAGTCGAAGTCGTGGGCGGTGAGGCTCGAAGTGGGCCGGTTGCTCGCCACCGCGGTGGTGCTGAGCGCGCTCGGCGCCACGCAGGTGCTGCCGATGAGCGGGGTGGTCGCGGGCGATGTGCTCGCCGTCGCGTCGGTCTTGTGGGCGCTCACGCTCCGCCGCCCGGCCGAATCGACCGATCGCCTCCCAGCCGTGGCCTGAGCGAGGTGTCCGGCGCGGCGAGCTCGCCGAGCTCCTTCTCGAGGAGCGCGGCTTCGTGGAGCTGCGCAGGCCGGCGAGGCGAGGCTGGCTTCTGCGACGAAGCGCTCGCGCGGCCAGGTGGGCGCTCACGCTCCGCCGCCCGGCCCAATCCACCAATCGCCTCCCGGCCGTGGCCTGACTGACGCGTCCGGCTCGGTGAGCTCCGTCTCGAGGTGGAGCTGCGCAGGCCGACGAAGCGAGGCTGGAGTCTGCGATAAAGCGCCTCGCGCAGACAGGTTGGCGCTCGCCGCGTCCGGCTCGGTGAGCTCCGTCTCGAGGTCGCGGTGCGCGGCTTCGTGGAGCTGCGCAGGCCGACGAGGCGAGGCTGGCTTCTGCGATGCACTGCCTCGCGCGGAGAGGTGGGCGCCCACGCGCCGCCGCCCGGCCGTGGCCTGACCGCCGCGTCCGGCTCGGTGAGCTCCGTCTCGAGTCGCGGGGCGCGTCTTCGGAGGAGCTGCGCAGGCCGAGAGCCGAGGCTGGCGTCTGAGATGAAGCGCCTCGCGCGGACAAGGTTGGCGCCCAGGCGCCGCCGCCCGGCAGTGGCCTGACCGCCGCGTCCGGCTCGGTGAGCTCCGTCTCGGGGGCGCGGTGCGCGGCTTCGTGGAGCTGCGCAGGCCGACGAGGCGAGGTGGCGACTGAGATGAAGCGCCTCGCGCGGAGAGGTGGGCGCCCACGCGCCGCCGGCCGGGCGTGGCCTGATCGCCGCGTCCGCGTCGGGAGCTCCGTCTCGAGGTCGCGTGCGCGTCTCTTCGGTGGAGCTGCTGCAGGCCGACGAGGCGAGGCTGGCTTCTGCGATGAAGCGCCTCGCGCGGACAAGGTGGGCGCCCACGCGCCGCCGCCTGGCCGAATCGCCGGCGAGCTGGCGCAAGGCATCCAGCAACCCAGGCACCAGCGCGATGACGCCCCCGCGACGGGTCGAGATCTGTCGATGGCAGTCGACTCCCGCCCGCGCCCCCGCACCCAGCAGGCCCCCGCCAGGAGCCCCGTGGCCTTCCGCCCCGCGAGGCGGTGCGCGCAGCACACCGAGCGCAAGCGCGAAGCGCGCCCGGGTCACTGACCTCCCTTCGCTCGAGCGCCCGCCCATGCCGAAAACAACGCTGACGACGCTGCGGGTGGGGCGCGTTGTTCTCAGCGCGAATCGACTAGGCTCGCGGCCGTATGCCCGATCTCATTGAGGAGTCGAAGTCGAACCGAGCGACGTGTCGAACCTGCAAGCAGAAGATCGACAAGGCGGTGCTCCGGTTCGGGGAAGAGACGCCGAACACGTTCAGCTCGGACGGCGGCAGCAGCTACTTCTGGCACCACCTCGCGTGCGCTGCCGGCAAGGTTCCGGCGAAGGTGAGGGCGGCGATGGTGAACTTCGGCGGCCCGATCCCCGACCGAGAGAAGCTCGAGGCCATTCTTGCGGCCCCACCCAGGGCGAGCGGGAAGGGGGCCCCCAGGGCTGCGTACCCGTACGCAGAGCGCGCCTCGACGAGCCGGTCGAAGTGCCTGCACTGCGGGAGCGCGATCGAGAAGGACTCCATGCGCGTCGCCGTCGAGCGCGAGGTCGACACCGGCTCCTTCGCGGCGACGGGGCCCGGCTATCTTCACCCTGGCTGTGCTGCCGAGTACACGGGCGACGAGGGCCTCATCGAGAAGATCAAGGCCAACATGCCCGCTCTCGCTCCCGAGGAGCTGGCGGTGCTCGCCGCGCAGCTCTGACGCAGGTCGCGCAGCCCTTCGGGAATCGGGTGAGCCGCGCTCGCGGCGTGTGCGTCACCCACGGTGAGGCTACGGCGACCGTGGTGACCCACGCCGTCCGTCCTTCATCCGACGCGGCGGGAGGCACGGTGAAGGCCTGGCGCCGACGAGGTCCTCTCGAGCCGTGGAGCGGTTCAGCTCGCCTGCGCTCCCAGAGATCCGCCTGGTTCAGGCGGCGCGGCGCTCGTGGATGCCGAGCGAGCGGCGCAACTCCGAGATGAGCTCACCCGGACGTTCCTCGAGCGCGGCCCAGGTCCAGTGGAGGACGACGTACCCTCTGGCGGCGAGTGCGTTCGTTCGCTGACGGTCCTTCTCGAAGCTGATCGGGTTGGCGTGCCAGGCGAAGCCGTCGGCCTCGATGACCACCCTGGTTCCCGGGAAGCGGAAGTCGAGCCGACGCTTGCGGCCCCCGAGGCTGACGGTGCGCTGTCGCTCGGGCCGGGGAAGGCCCGCGGCGTCGATCGTCTCGAGCACCCTCGACTCGAGCTCGCTCTCAGTGGGGCCGTCGCCTCCTTCGTACCGCTCCAGGAGTCTCTTGAGGAGCCTGACGCCCCGATGTCCGCGGTGGCGGTCGACGAACCTCCGAAGCTCCTCGGTCCTCATGAGCTTCTTGGCGAGCGCAGAGTCGACGGCCGCTTCGACCGCGGCCTCTGGCTCCGTCGCGGCGAGGTCGAGCACCGTACGGAACACCGACGTGACGCGGAACCCACGCCGCACGACGACGTCTCTCGAGGTGAGCTTTGACTGGTGCGTGATGAGCCCCTTCGGTGGCGGGAGGAAGCAGCCGACCGTGACGTGAATGGGCTCTGCCTCTCCAAAGCGAGCCAGCCCCCAGAGCGCGGCGGCGGTCTGGTGCGACAGCGCGGCGCCGCGCCCAGCCCAGCTGGCCGCCGCCGTGACGGTCTGGAGCCAGCTCCGCGGCGCGCCCTCGAGTCGATAGACGCCCGGGAAGAGCCTGCTCCACGCGCCGCGACCGAGGCGACCGTCGATCATGCGCTCGGTCATGCCCTCGGCGAGCGCCTGCGCCCGCGAGATCACCCCCTGCTGACGGGCTGCAAGTCGCAGCACCCGATATTCTCGATCGTCCATCCAGCCCCCTCCCGATCGTCGGCCTTCTATCTGCGGGGGCTGACATCGTTTCGGTGCGGGCGGCGCCCAGGAACAACTTCGCACACCGCTCAGGTGGGTGACCTTGTTCTCGAGCGCGGCGCCGGCGCGCCTTGAGGCACTCCACGAGGTCGTCGCCCTGAAGCGAATCGACCGGAAATCACACCGGAAACACCCAATTCACGATCTTCGCATTCAGTCGCTTGACACCCTGACGAAGGTGCGGGTATACGCGGCGCCCCTTCGTTGTTCGGCTCTGTGACAGCCCTCGGTTTTCTCCCTGGGACGGTCCCATCCGTCAGCGTTGGTCAGATAGTCGCGAAACGGGGTTGACCGAGAATGGCAACACAGAAAATTCGCATTCGACTGAAGGCGTACGACTCCAAGCTCTTGGACCAGAGCGCTACGGAGATCGTTGAAACGGCACGTCGTACCGGCGCGCGAGTGTCTGGTCCGATTCCTCTTCCCACGCGGATCAACCGGTTCACCGTGCTGCGCTCGCCGCACGTGGACAAGAAGAGCCGCGAACAGTTCGAGATCCGCACGCACAAGCGGCTCCTCGACATTCTCGAGCCCACGCAGCAAACGCTCGACGCACTCATGAAGCTCGACTTGTCGGCTGGTGTCGACGTCGAGATCAAGAGCTGAGGACGCCATGGCCAAGTTCGACGTCGTCGATTTGTCGATGAAGAAGGTCTCCGAGATTGAACTCTCGGACGAGATCTTCGCTGCCTCGCCCAACAAGCACCTCTTGTACGAGGCGGCGAAGATGCAGCAGATCAACCGCCGCCGCGGCACGCTGGGCGTGAAGAACAGCTCGCTCGTGTCGGGTGGTGGCAAGAAGCCCTGGAAGCAGAAGGGCACCGGCCGTGCGCGCCAGGGGTCGACCCGCGCGTCGCACTGGGTCGGCGGTGGCAAGGCCATGGGCCCCAAGGCTCGTGACTACTCCTACCGCCCACCCCGCACCGTGCGTCGCAACGCCGTCGCTTCGGCGATCAGCCTGCGCGCCGGCGAGAAGGCGCTCATCATCGTCAGCGAGTTCCCCTCGGACGGGAAGTCGAAGGCGACCGCTGAGAAGCTGGTCAAGGGCCTCAAGCTCGCCAACGCGCTCGTCATCGACGCGAAGGCGAACGTCGGCCTGCACCGCTCCATGCGCAACCTCGAGAAGTTCGACGTGCTCGCGCCCGAGGGCGTGAACGTCGAGTCGGTGCTCCGTCGCAAGACGCTGGTGCTGACCGTCGCCGCGGCCAAGGCCATCAACGAGGCGCTGTCGCGCGCTCGCGGCTCGAAAGCGGAGGCCTGAACATGAAATTCTACGACGTCATCAAGGGCCCGATCATCACCGAGAAGCTCGACCTGGCTCGTGAGAAGCACCGCCAGTACTCGTTCGTGGTCGACAAGAAGGCCACCAAACACGACATCGCCAACGCCGTGACCTCGCAGTTCAAGGTCACCGTGACCGGTGTTCGCACGCTCATCATGCGCGGCAAGATCAAGCGCGTCGGCGCCACTATGGGCCAGCGCTCGAACTTCAAGAAGGCCTTCGTCACCCTGAAAGAGGGCGACAAGATCGAGCTCTTCGAGGGAGGGGCGGCCTAATGGGTATCAAGAAATTCAAGCCGACGTCGGCCGCGCGCCGACACACCACGGTGGCGGACTTCGCCGACATCACCCGCGCGCGCCCTGAGAAGAGCCTCACGCAGGCGATGAAACGCTCGGGCGGCCGCAACGGTGATGGCCACATCACCCGCCGGCACCAGGGTGGCGGTCACAAGCGCCGCTACCGCGTGATCGACTTCGTGCGCCGCGACAAGGACGGCGTGCCGGCCAAGGTGTTCTCGGTCGAGTACGACCCGAACCGCACCGCGAACATCGCGCTGCTGCACTACGCCGACGGTGAGAAGCGGTACATCCTCGCCCCGACGGGCATCAACGTGGGCGACACCCTGTACTCGGGCGCCAACGTCGACATCCGCCCCGGCAACAGCCTGCCGCTCCAGAACATCCCCGTCGGCACCGTCATTCACAACGTCGAGCTCAAGCCTGGGCGCGGCGCGCAGATGATCCGGTCGGCCGGCTCGTGGGGCCAGCTGATGGCGAAAGAGGGCGACTACGCGCAGGTGCGCATGCCTTCTGGCACGGTTCGCCGGGTGCTCATCAACTGCCGCGCGGTCATCGGGCAGCTGGGCAACATCGACCACGAGATCATCCGCATCGGCAAGGCTGGCAAGAGCCGCTGGCTCGGCATTCGCCCGACCGTTCGTGGTCTCGCGATGAACCCCGTCGACCACCCGCACGGTGGTGGTGAAGGCAAGTCCGGTCAGGGTAACCCCCACCCGGTCTCGCCCTGGGGCAAGAAGACGAAGGGTCTCACCACGCGCGTGAACAAGCGCACCGACAAGTTCATCGTCACCGGGCGCCGTCAGGGCCCCCGAAGCACGTAAGGAGACTGACTCATGGCTCGCTCAACCTGGAAGGGCCCGTTCATCGATCTGAGCCTTCAGAAGAAGCTCGATTCGATGAACAAGGCCAACAAGAAGACGGTCATCAAGACCTGGTCGCGTCGTTCGACCATCATCCCCGACATGGTTGGTCACACGTTCGCGGTGCACAACGGGCGCAAGTTCATTCCCGTGTACGTCACCGAGAACATGGTCGGTCACAAGCTGGGCGAGTTCGCCCCAACGCGCACCTTCTCGGGCCACTCGGCTGAGAAGAAGGTCGCCCCTGCGGGCAAGAAGGGCTGATTCACATGGAAGCGACTGCACACCTTCGTTTCTTCAGGATGGCGCCGCGCAAGATCTCGGTGGTCGCGGCCATCGTTCGCGGCATGCCCGTCGAGGCGGCCATCAACACCCTCACGTGGACCAAGCGCGCCGCTGCGCTGCCCATCAAGAAGCTCATCGAGAGCGCCATGGCCAACGCCACGGACCTCTCGAAGGGCGCGGTCGACATCGACAAGCTGTACGTCAAGTCGATCCACGTCGACCAGGGCCCCACCCAGCGCCGGTACCTGCCGCGCGCCATGGGTCGCGCGACCCCCGTTCAGAAGAAGTCGAGCCACCTCCACGTCGTGCTGAGCGACGTCGCCGTGAAGAAGGCGAAGAAGTAACACCAACCGGAATCCAGGAGAGATCGTGGGACAGAAAGTTCATCCAGTTGGTTTTCGCCTCGGCGTCATTCGCACGTGGGACTCGAAGTGGTTCGAGGAGCGCAACTACGCGCAGTGGCTGCACGAGGACATCAAGATCCGCGCGCACGTCAAGAAGTCGCTCAACCACGCCGGGGTCTCGAAGGTCGAGATCGAGCGCGCCGCCAACAAGGTGAAGGTGAACGTGCACACCGCGCGTCCCGGCATCGTGATCGGCAAGCGCGGCGCGGGCATCGAGACGGTGAAGAAGGAGCTGCAGCGCTTCACCAAGAACGAGGTCTTCCTCAACATCGTCGAGGTCCGTAAGGCCGAGATCGACGCGCAGCTGGTGGCCGAGAACATCGCGACCCAGCTCGAGCGCCGCATCGCCTTCCGCCGCGCGATGAAGAAGGCCATTCAGACCGCCATGAAGTTCGGCGCCAAGGGCATTCGCGTCGCGTGCTCGGGCCGCCTGGGCGGCGCCGAGATGGCGCGCTACGAGTGGTACCGCGAAGGCCGCGTGCCCCTCCACACGCTCCGCGCAGACATCGACTACGGCTACGCGATCGGCCGCACCACCTACGGCACCATTGGCTGCAAGGTGTGGGTGTGTCGCGGCGAAGTGCTGCCCACCAAGGGCGGCCCGCGCGGCGAGAACCCCAACGCCAACGCGAACCGGTAAGGACACGAGACCGTCATGCTTCAGCCTGCACGAACCAAGCACCGCAAGATGCAAAAGGGCCGCAACCCCGGCCTCGCCTACCGTGGCTCGACGCTCGCTTTCGGCGAGTACGGGCTGATGACGCTCCAGCCGGGGTGGATCACCTCGCGCCAGATCGAGGCGGCGCGTATCGCCATCAGCCGCAAGATCAAGCGCGGCGGCAAGATCTGGATCCGCATCTTCCCGGACAAGCCCATCACCAAGAAGCCGGCCGAGACCCGCCAGGGTACCGGGAAGGGCGGCGTCGAGTACTACGTGGCCGTCGTGAAGCCGGGCCGCGTGCTGTACGAGATGGGCGGCATGGATGAAACCCTCGCGAAAGAGGCCTTCGCGCTGGCTGCTGCGAAGCTGCCCGTGATGACCCGCATCGTCCACCGCAGCGAGCAGAGCCTGTAAAGGAACGACCATGGCAACCGCCAAGGAACTCAACGAACTGTCCACCGATGACCTGAAGCGCCGCGCCGACGAGCTCAAGGCGACGCTCTTCCAGGACCAGCTCAAGCTGCGCACCGGCGCTCTCGACAACCCGGCCGAGCGCACCACCCACAAGCGCGACCTCGCGCGCGTGCTGACCGTGCTTACCCAGAAGCAGAAGTCTGCTTCGGCGAAGAAGTAAGGGACGAACCACCATGGCTGAGACCACCACCACTGAAGCGGCTGATGCTTCCCGCGGGCGCCCCAAGACCCGCATCGGCGTCGTCACGTCGAACAAGATGCAGAAGACGGTCGTCGTCACCGTTCGTCGCCGCGCGGCGCACGCCCAGTACGGCAAGATCCAGACGCTGCGCGTGAAGTACAAGGCGCACGCCGAAGACCACGACTACCCCAAGAAGATCACGGTGAACGAGGGCGACAAGGTGCTCATCGCCGAGACGCGCCCGTTCTCGAAGGACAAGCGCTGGCGCGTGGTGAAGGTCATCTCGAAGGCTGGCCAGGCCTGAAGTCACGCCTCACCGGCGTAAAGGAAAACGACCATGCTTCAGCAGACCAGTCAGTTCGAGGTGGCCGACAACTCGGGCGCCAAGAGGGTGTTTCTCATCAACATCGCCGGAGGTTCGACGCGCTTCTACGGGTCGATCGGCGACGTCGTCACGGTCTCGATTCGTGAGGCGCTGCCGGGCTCCAAGGTGAAGAAGGGCGATGTGGCGAAGGCCGTCATCGTTCGGACCGCCAAAGAGATTCGTCGCGTCGACGGCTCGTACATCAAGTTCGACGTCAACTCGGCCGTGCTGATCAACAAGGATCTCGAGCCCATCGGGACTCGCATCTTCGGGCCCGTCGCGCGTGAGCTGCGAGCCAAGAAGTTCATGAAGATCATCTCTCTCGCGCCTGAGGTGCTCTGAGTCATGCAGAAGCTGAAAGTCGGAGACACGGTTCAAGTCACGTCGGGCGCCGAGCGCTCGGCGAGCGTCAATCGCGGCAAGATCATCGCCATCGACCGCGAGGCCCTGCGCGTTCGCGTCGAGGGGCTCCGCGTGGTCAAGCGCCACGTCAAGAAGGGCCGCGACCGCGCCAACCCTGACGGCGGCATCGTCGAGAAGCCGGGCTCGATCGCGCTGTCGAGCGTGTCGCTGGTGTGCCCGAAGTGCGACAAGCCGACCCGCATCGGCGCGCGCACGGTGGACGGCAAGAAGAAGCGCTTCTGCAAGAAGTGCGACGCCACCATCGAGTGAAGTTGAGAGTGCAGTGAACCCGGGCTCCGGAGCGCGGAGAAAGACCGCGGACCTGGAGAACACCCCGTCCATGAAGACAAGGAAGCACGACGATGGCTGAAGACGACAAGAAGGCCGAAGCCCCCAAGAAGGAAAAGGCGTCGAAGCGCAAGAAGGAAGACGTCAAGAAGGCGGGCTTTGCCGCCAACATCGAAGAGGGCCTGCAGGTTCAGCCAGCTCGGCTCAAGCTCCGCTACCGCAAGGAAGTGGTGCCCGAGCTGATGAAGACGCTGAACCTGAAGAACCCGATGGAAGTGCCGAAGATCAACAAGGTCGTCGTCAACATGGGCCTCGGCGAGGCCCTGGCGAACAACAAGATCCTCGAGTCGGCGGTCGACCAGCTCGGCGCGATCACCGGCCAGAAGCCGGTCATCACCAGGTCGCGCAAGGCCATCGCGAACTTCAAGCTCCGTGAGGGCCAGGCCATCGGCGCCATGGTGACGCTGCGCGGCGACCGCATGTTCGAGTTCCTCGACCGCCTCATCAACGTCGCGCTGCCTCGCGTGCGTGACTTCAAGGGCGTCTCGCCCAAGGCCTTCGACGGCCGCGGCAACTACACCCTGGGGCTCCGCGAGCAGATCATCTTCCCTGAGATCAACTACGACCAGATCGAGAAGGTGAAGGGCCTCAACGTCAGCATCGTCACCTCGGCCGGAAACGACGAGCGCGCGCTCGCCCTCCTCAAGGCCATTGGCGTTCCGTTCCGAGCCTGATAGGGCGGGCACCCCGCGCCGAAATACGGCGCGGCAACGTTCCTGACGAACCACCGGGATGGTCCCGGAAGGCGCCAGGAGCTCCGTGGTTGGGGGACACCCAGCCTGCAGGAAGAAGTGACTCATGCCGGTCAATGATCCCGTCGGTGACCTCGTCACGCGGCTTCGCAACGCGACGCTGGCGAAGCACGACAAGCTGACGCTCCCGTCGTCGAACCTCAAGGTCGAGGTCATCAAGGTCCTCAAGGACGAGGGCTTCGTGGCCGACTTCGTCGTTCACGAGAAGAAGCCCCAGAACGAAGTCACGGTCATGCTGAAGTACGGCCCCAACCGCGAGCCCGTGATCACCGGCATCAAGCGCGTCTCGAAGCCGGGTCTGCGTCGCTACTTCAGCGTCGGCAAGCTCCCGCGCGTGCGCGGCGGCACCGGCATCTCCATTCTCTCCACTTCCCGCGGCATCATGAGCGACGGCGAAGCCCGCAAGCAGAACGTGGGCGGCGAGCTCATGTGCACGGTGTACTGAGGACACGACCATGAGCCGCATTGGAAAACTGCCGATCACGGTTGCCGACAAGGTGAAGGTCTCGATCGCGGGTGGCAAGGCGAGCTTCGACGGGCCCAAGGGCAAGTTGACGGTCGCGCTGCACCCCGAGGTGAAGGTCGAGCTGAAGGACGGCGCGCTGCTGGTGAGCCGCCCCTCTGACGCGGCCAAGCACCGCGCGCTGCACGGCCTGACGCGCGCCATTCTGGCGAACGCCATGAAGGGCGTCTCGACCGGCTGGGAGCGGGCGCTCGCGATTCGCGGCGTCGGTTACCGCGCCGAGGTCAAGGGCAAGCAGATTCACCTGTCCCTGGGCTTCTCGCACCCGGTGGTGTTCGATCTTCCCGAGGGGGTCACGGCAGAGGTCGCCAAGACGCCGCGCACGGAAGAGCAGCTGCCCACCATCGACGTCACCCTCCGGTCGGCTGACCGCCAGGTGCTCGGCGAGACGGCGGTGCGCATTCGCAACCTCCGCCCCCCTGAGCCGTACAAGGGCAAGGGCATCAAGCTGCAC
Organism: Myxococcus sp.; assembly: GCA_014879945.1. Classification (GTDB taxonomy): domain Bacteria; phylum Myxococcota; class Myxococcia; order Myxococcales; family Myxococcaceae; genus Xiheimicrobium. The sequence continues at coordinate 13,149 of JACSRE010000148.1, read as the reverse complement.
GACGAGACGGTGCGTCGCAAGGAAGGCAAGACGGGTACGGCGTAAGCCACTACCCCCTCATCCGCCGGCGGACGTCCTGATCGCTGGCGGAAGGAAAGGAACCACACATGAGCAAGAACACGCCACGTCTCAACCGCAAAGAGCGCATCCGCAAGAAGGTCTCGGGGACCACCGAGCGCCCGCGCCTCACGGTCTACAAGTCGCTGAAGCACATCGTCGCCCAGGTCATCGACGACAGCACGGGCCGCACCCTGGCCTCTGCCTCGTCGCTCTCGAAGGACCTCAAGGCCAAGCTGAAGGAAGAGGACAAGACCGGAGCCGCCAAGCTGGTCGGGACCCTCGTCGCGGAGCGCTGCAAGGCCGCGAAGATCGAGAAGGTCGTCTTCGACCGTAACGGCTTTCCGTACCACGGACGCATCGCGGCGCTGGCTGATAGCGCGCGCGCCGCCGGCCTGCAGTTCTGACCGAGGAACGAGGACAACGACTCATGAGCAACACTCCTATCAATCCGAACGACCTCGACCTCAATGACCGGGTCGTCAGCATCAACCGCGTCGCCAAAGTGGTGAAGGGCGGCCGGCGCTTCAGCTTCGCGGCGCTCGTCGTCGTGGGCGACGGCAACGGCCACGTCGGCGTGGGCCTGGGCAAGGCGAACGAAGTGCCCGAGGCCATCCGCAAGGGCGGCGAGAACGCCAAGAAGAACCTGTTCCGCGTGCCGCTGATGGGCAGCACCATTCCGCACGAGGCGCTCGGTCACTTCGGCGCCGGCCGCGTCTTCTTGCGCCCGGCCTCGGAAGGTACGGGCGTCATCGCGGGCGGCGCTGTGCGCGCGGTCCTCGAGGCGGCTGGCATTCGCAACATCCTGACCAAGAGCCAGGGCAGCCGAAACCCGCACAACGTGCTCAAGGCCGTCGTCGACGGGCTCAAGCAGATGCGCTCCCCCGAGCAGGTGTCCCGCCTGCGCGGTAAGGAGATTCACTTTGGGAAAAAGGCGCAGGCCTGACAATGGGTATCAAGGTCAAGCTGGTGAAGAGCCACTCGGGCGCTTCGGAGCGTCAGGTCGCGACGATCGTCGGCCTGGGGCTCAAGAAGTTCGGCTCCGAGAAGCTGCTGAAAGACACCCCGGCGATCCGGGGCATGATCAACAAGGTCCGTCACCTCGTGCACCACGAGATCGTGAAGGACGAGCCCAAGGTGCGCGCGCGTCAGAAGCCGCGCGCCGTGCGTGTGCGTGACGCCGCGCGGGCCGCTGCTGCCAAATCTCAGGCGAAGTGAGGAAGACCCCATGACGACGCTCCACACACTGAAGGCGCCGCACCGCTCGACGCACCGCAAGAAGCGCGTTGGTCGCGGCCAGGGCTCCGGCCTCGGCAAGACGGCCGGCCGCGGTGGCAAAGGCCAGAAGGCGCGCACCGGCAACATGCGGTTCGAGGGCTTCGAAGGCGGCCAGAGCCCGCTGCAGCGCCGGTTGCCGAAGTTCGGCTTCACCGCGCCCAACCGGCTCGACTGGGCCATCATCAACCTGAGCGACCTGCAGCAGTTCGCCGACGGTTCGACGGTGGACGGCAAGGCGCTCGCGAAGGCCGGCCTGGTGAAGGGCCGCTTCGACGGCATCAAGGTGTTGGGCAACGGCGAGCTGAAGAAGAAGCTCACCGTCAAGGCCAACAAGTTCTCGGGCACCGCCAAAGAGGCCATCACCAAGCTCGGCGGTTCCGTCGAAGAGCTCCCGCTGATGGACCACAAGCCTGAGGCGGCAGCCCGCGCCCACGCCGGCAAGGGCGTCAAGGCCTGAAGCAGCCCGTGCTGACCTGTTCAAACAGGTGTTGAACCTCGCCCCTCGGACCGCCTAAAGGCCCGTGGGGCGTTTGGTTTCTGCCGTACCCGAAATCGTCGTGCACCGAAGGACGGACCCGTGGCTCTGAATGCCATCACCAACATCTTCCGTGTCGCAGAGCTGAGGACCCGGCTCACCTACACGATCGCGCTCCTCGCGGTGTACCGCATGGGCATCTTCATCAACACGCCCGGCATCGACCGCGTGGTGATGAACGCGTTCATGGACCGGCAGCGCAAAGAGGGTGGGTTGCTCAACCTCTTCAACCTCTTCTCGGGCGGCGCGCTCGATCAGATGTCGATCTTCGGCCTCGGCATCATGCCGTACGTCTCGGCCAGCATCATCATGCAGCTGCTGGCGGTGGTCGTTCCCACCTTCGAGCGCCTGCAGAAGGAGGGCGCCGCGGGCCGCCAGAAGATCAACCAGTACACGCGCTACGGCACGATCCTCCTGTCGCTGGTTCAGGGCGTGAGCATCGCGCGCTTCATCTACTCGCTGGGCCGCACCGGCGGGCAGAACGCGCAGGCCTTCGACCAGGTGGTGGTGCCCGACAGCGTCGACCCGCTCTGGTTCACGTTCATGACGGTGGTGACCCTCACCGCGGGCACGGCGTTCATCATGTGGCTGGGGGAGCGCATCACCGAGAACGGCATCGGCAACGGCATCTCGCTCATCATCTTCGGCGGCATCGTGGCGGGCATTCCCCCTGCGGCGCAGGGCCTGTGGCAGCAGATGGACGCCGAGAAGTACGGCCAGGACGCGCTCAACCCCGCGGCGGTGTTGGCGCTGCTGGGCGTGATGGTGGTGATCATCGCGGCGGTGGTGTTCATCGAGCGCGGCATGCGGCGCATCCCCGTGCAGTACGCCAAGCGCATGCAGGGGCGGCAGATGTTCGCCGGCCAGGCCACCTACTTCCCCCTGAAGGTGAACGCGTCGGGCGTCATCCCGCCGATCTTCGCGGGCGCACTCCTGTCCTTCCCCGCCACGTTGTCGAACTGGGTGCCGGCGCTGGGCGAGGTGCAGCGGGCGCTTCAGAGCAGCGCCTGGGTCTACAACGGCCTGTTCGTGCTGCTGATCATCTTCTTCGCCTTCTTCTACACCTCGCTGACCTTCCGGGCCGACGACGTGGCCGACAACATCAAGAAGCAGGGTGGCTACATTCCCGGCATTCGCCCCGGCCGTCAGACGGCCGAGTTCATCGAGCGCGTGCTGAACCGACTCACCTTCGGCGGGGCGCTGTACCTGGCCTTCATCTGCGTCATCCCCACGGTGTTCGCCCAGGAGCTCAAGGTTCCGTTCGCGTTCGGTGGAACCGGCCTGCTGATCGTGGTCGGCGTGGCGCTCGACACCGTTCAGCAGATTGAGCAGCACCTCATCAGCCGCAACTATGAAGGCTTCGCCGGCCCGCGTGGGCCGCGCATTCGCGGCCGCGTGCGCGCGGACGCGGCCTGATTCTTCGGGGGGACCATGCACCTCGTCTTTTTCGGACCTCCAGGCGCGGGCAAGGGCACGCAGGCCCAGCGCATCGTGGCCGACTTCGGCATTCCGCAGATCTCGACCGGAGACATCCTCCGCGCCGCGGTCGCCGACGGGACGGCCCTCGGCAAGCAGGCCGGCCCGCTGATGGCGGCGGGCAAGCTGGTACCTGACGAGCTCGTCATCGGCATCGTCGAGGAGCGCATCGCCAAGCCCGACTGCAGCAAGGGGTTTCTGCTCGACGGGTTCCCGCGCACCATTCCCCAGGCCCAGTCGCTCGAGGTGGTGCTCCAGAAGCACGGCAAGCGCATCGAGCACGTCGTGTCGCTCGAGGTGGCCGACGAGGTGATTCACGAGCGAATGAAGGGGCGCGGCCGCGCCGACGACTCGCCCGAGACCGTGCAGCGGCGCCTCGATGAGTTCCGCAAGCTGACGGCTCCGCTCAAGGCCTACTACCAGGAGCGCGGGCTGCTCCGGACCATCAACGGCGTGGGCTCGCTCGATGAGATCTACGCCTCGATCAGGCAGTCGATCGGCCGCTGAACGGGCCGAAGATCAACGTTTCTGCCGGTCGCGGGCAGCCCCGCTTGCGCCTGGTGAGTAGAAGTGGTACGGGCCGCGCTCCTGTCGGGGTTAGCGGTACTCCTTGAAGAGAGGTTGCGGCGTTTGGCGAAGGAAGACTCCATCGAAGTGGAAGGTACCGTGAAGGAGCCGCTCCCGAACGCCATGTTCAAGGTGCAGCTCGAGAACGGTCACGAGGTGTTGGCGCACATCTCGGGCAAAATGCGCATGCACTTCATCCGCATTCTTCCCGGCGACAAGGTGAAGGTCGAGCTGTCGCCGTACGACCTGACCCGCGGGCGCATCACCTACCGCGCGAAGTAACTCACATCTAACGCATCACGCATCACGAGGGTTGTCATGAAGGTCCGTCCGTCAGTGAAGAAGATTTGCGACAAGTGCAAGGTGGTTCGCCGCGCCGGCGTCGTTCGCATCATCTGCCCGGCCAACCCCCGTCACAAGCAGCGTCAGGGCTGATTCACCTCAGCTGATCACCTCCCGTTAGGAAGAAGAACACATGGCTCGTATTGCAGGCGTTGACCTCCCAGTTGCGAAGCGCGTCGTCATCTCGCTCCAGTACATTTACGGCATCGGCAAGAAGTCGGCGGCCGAGATCGTGACGAAGGCTGGCATCGACATGACCACCCGCACGAAGGACCTGACCGATGAGCAGGCCCGGAAGATCCGCGAGATCATCGAGGCTGACTTCACCGTGGAAGGCGACCTCCGTCGCGAGATCACGATGAACATCAAGCGCCTGATGGACCTGGGCTGCTACCGTGGCCTCCGTCACCGCCGTGGCCTGCCCGTTCGTGGTCAGCGCACGCACACCAACGCTCGCACCCGCAAGGGCCCGAAGCGTGGCGTTCAGCGCGTGAAGCCTGCCGCTCCTGCCGCGAAGTAACTCACCCCTGGCTTCGCGGGCCCGTGCGGACGCGAGGCTGATCACCTCCACGAAGCGAGAACACCATGGCTGAAGAGATTGCAGCACCGGCCGCCGCTCCTGCTGCCCCCGCAGCGGAAGGCGAGGTCAAGAAGGTCAGCAAGGCGAAGAAGGGCAAGAAGAACATCCTCAACGGGATCGTTCACATTCAGTCCACCTTCAACAACACGATGATCACCATCACGGACGTCTCGGGGAACGTGATCTCGTGGTCGACGGCGGGCGCCCGCGGCTTCAAGGGCTCGCGCAAGTCGACGCCGTTCGCCGCGCAGGTCGCCGCTGGCGACGCCGCCGCGAAGGCGATGGAGCACGGCCTGAAGAACGTTCAGGTGCTGGTGAAGGGCCCGGGCGCGGGCCGCGAGTCGGCGCTGCGGGCGATCGCCGCCGCCGGCCTCAAGATCTCCCTCATCCGCGACGTGACGCCGATTCCGCACAACGGCTGCCGTCAGGCCAAGCGCCGCCGCGTCTGACCCTTTCCCCCTTCCAACACCAAGGACACCCACTTCCATGGCTCGTTACACCGCCAGCGTCTGCCGAATCTGCCGACGCGAGAACCTGAAGATGTACCTGAAGGGCGACCGTTGCTACACGGACAAGTGCGCCATCGAGCGTCGCCCGTACCCTCCCGGCCAGCACGGCCAGGGGCGCGTGAAGTTCTCGAACTACGGCGTGCAGCTGCGCGAGAAGCAGAAGGTCAAGCGCATGTACGGCCTGCTCGAGAGCCAGTTCCGCGGCTACTTCGCGCGCGCCGCCTCGTCGAAGGGCAAGACGGGCGAGATGCTGCTGCAGATGCTCGAGCTGCGCCTCGACAACGTGGTCTTCCGCATGGGCTTCGCCGACACGCGCGCCGAGGCCCGCCAGTTGGTGCGCCACGGCCACTTCACGGTGAACGCCAAGCGCGTGAACATGCCGGCCTTCTCGGTGAAGCCGGGCTCGGTCGTCGAGGTCCACGACAAGTCGAAGAAGATCCTCCGCATTCAGGAGGCCATCGAGACGGTCGACCGCCGGGGAATTCCCCAGTGGCTCGACGTCGACAAGAAGCTGCTCAAGGGCACCGTCAAGACGCCTCCGAACCGTGAGGACCTGACGATGCCGATCCAGGAGCAGCTGATCGTCGAGTTGTACTCGAAGTAAGTCGAACCGACGCCGCCGGGCGCGCCCCCTGGGGTCGAGCCTGTCGGCGTTCTTCATTTTCTCCCGGCGCGAAGGCTCCGGGTCTCTCACCGCTCGAGTCCTCCCGCATCGTGCGGGTACGTTGGTGGCTCGGTCGTTCACAGGAGTCGTTCCCATGGCTGAAACTGCACTGATCGCGAAGAACTGGCGTGACCTCATCAAGCCCCGTCGCCTCGACGTCGACGCCGAGACGCTCACGGGCACCTACGGCAAGTTCGTGGCCGAGCCCCTCGAGCGCGGCTTCGGCACGACGCTGGGCAACTCGCTGCGCCGGGTGCTGCTCTCGTCGCTCCAGGGCGCCGCGATCACCACGGTGAAGATCGAGGGCAACGGCGGCATGGTCGAGCACGAGTTCGCCTCGGTCCCCGAGGTGAGCGAAGACGTGACCGACATCGTGCTCAACCTCAAGGAGGTGCGTCTGCGCATGCACACCAACGAGGCGAAGACGATTCGCATCGAGGCCGAGGGCCCCAAGGAAGTGAAGGCCGGCGACATCATCGCCGACGACCAGGTCGAGGTGCTCAACCCCGGTCACCACATCTGCACCCTGGCTGAGGGCGGCAAGATTCGCGTCGAGATGATCACCCGGCGTGGCCGCGGCTACGTCTCGGCGCAGAACAACAAGGTGGCCGGCTCGCCCATCGGCAGCATCGCCATCGACTCGCTGTTCTCGCCCATCGTGAAGGTGAACTACCAGGTCACCAACGCCCGCGTCGGTCAGCAGACCGACTTCGACAAGCTCTCGCTCGAGGTGTGGACCGACGGCTCGGTCAGCCCCCAGGACGCGGTGGCGTACGCCTCGAAGATCCTCAAGGAGCAGCTGTCGGTCTTCGTGAACTTCGAAGAGACCGAGGAGCCCACGGCGGTCGAGTCGCCCCGTGAAGAGGCCAAGCTCAACGAGAACCTCTTCCGCTCGGTGGACGAGCTCGAGCTGTCGGTGCGCTCGGCGAACTGCCTGCAGCAGGCCAACATCCGCTCCATCGGCGATCTGGTGCAGAAGACCGAGGCCGAGATGCTCAAGACCAAGAACTTCGGCCGCAAGTCGCTGAAGGAGATCAAGGAAATCCTGGCCGAGATGGGCCTGTCGCTGGGCATGAAGCTCGAGAACTGGCCGCCGAAGACGATGCCGGCTCCGTCCACGGGCCCGCGCATGTAGGTCGTCGCCGCTCCAACCCTGGAGCGGCCCTCAGCCCGGCGGTGGTCGCCGGGTTGATTCACAAAACCGCGGCGCTTCGCCGCGATTACCTCCTCCCGGTACCTGACACGGCCGGTGGGGTTCGAAAGAAGGCGTCATGGAACACCGAGTCGGATACCGAAAGCTGCAGCGCACCACCTCGCACCGCATCGCGATGCTGCGCAACATGGTCACCTCGCTGCTCGAGCACGAGCGCATCGAGACCACGCTCCCCAAGGCCAAAGAGGCCCGCCGCATGGCTGAGCGGATCATCACCCTGGGCAAGAAGGGTGGGGTGCACAACGCCCGCCTGGCCGCCCGCCACGTGAAGAACCGCGAAGTGCTGCAGAAGGTCTTCGGCGAGCTGAAGGAGCGCTACTCCAAGCGCGCCGGCGGCTACACCCGCCTGCTCAAGGGCCACTTCCGGAAGGGCGACGCGGCCGACATCGCGATCCTCGAGCTGGTCGATCGCAAGCAGAAGGCCTTCGAGGCCCCTGCTGCGGCTGAAGGCGAGAAGAAGGACTAACCGTCTCTGACGGTCGCTGCAGGCCCGCGCCCCGCTCGGTCACCTCGACCGGCGGGGCGTGTGCTTTGGTGACGGCCATGTCGAAGCGCCTCGTCCTCGCGATTGGTCTGCTGTTGGGTCTCTCGATCGCCTCTTGTCAGGGGCAGGAGCCCTGTGACCAGGAGACCTGCGGCGGGTGCTGTGATGCCCGTGGCGTCTGCCAGACCGGCGCAGAGGTCTCTGCGTGCGGCCGAGGCGCCGCGGCGTGCGCGGACTGTGGCGCTGGCAGGTGCACCCGCCAGGTGTGTGTGGCTGCCGCCGACGCGGGGCGCACGAGCGACGGGGGCCTCGTCGGCCCGGCGGACGGCGGCTGCGTGGTCGGCCTCTGTGGCGCGGAGCTGTGCAACACCAGCTCGGGCCAGTGCGAGCCGGGCGGGAGCTGTGACGTCGGGAGCCCCCAGCCCGCCGGCTGCGGCTCGGGCCACCTCTGCGTCTCTGGCACCTGCCGCGACGTCCCCCGTCCCGCGTGCATGAACTTCGCGGCGACGGCTGCGCCCCTGAGGTGGAACCCGGCCGTTCAGTTCGGGCCGGTGATCACCGCCGGGCGCGCCGTCTCGTTCGCGGTGGACGCCACGGTCTGCCCGGCGGGCGCGACCAGGCGCTCGGTGACCGAGCTCGAGGCCTACGACTTCAACACGCGCTTCGCTGACGGCGGCTTCCCCCGGTTGTTCGTCTATCGCGAGGGGCAGACGCTCGGCACGATCTCGAGCGGCGTCACCGTCACCCCCTCGGCGCAGGGCGCCAACGCCACGCTGCTGATCTCGCAGTGCGGCCCCGAGGCGGTCACCACGCTGACGCTCGGGTACGCGTTCGAGAACGGCAACGGGGTGTGCGTCCGCTTCCCGCCGTGAGGAATCGGCTGGAGGCGCCTCGAGGCTTCCGGTAACTCGCCCGCGTGGCGCTCAAACACCAGCCGACGTTCCCTGACATGCCCGTCAGGCGCGTCGAAGAGATGGGGCTCAAGGAGCTGGAGCGCCTGCGCCTGCTCCTGCGCGGGGGCTCGATCATCGAGTGGCGGCGCATGCACTTCACCACCTGGGACGAGGTCGACCGCTTCTTGCGGCTCTGCCAGATCGACCCCACCCAGGCGCACGACGAGGCGTGGGTGCGGGTGGTGCTCCATGACGCGGTCGAGTACCTGCGCCGAACCTTCGACTACAAGGTGGCCGACGCCGTCGCGAACCCCAACATGATCCACGATCTGTTCCTGTATGCGTCAGGCCAGATCGACAAGAAGTACCGGAAGATCGCCTGCGTGGTGCTCAAGGTGATGCACGTCATTCAGCACATCGAGGCGCGCGACCTGATGTTCAAGACGGCCGTCTCCGAGGCCGGGCTGGCCGAGATGGTGTCGGAGCGCGTGAAGGCCGTCATCGAGGAGGCGCGGGTCAAGGGGCTCCCGATCGTGGAGTTCTCGGACTCGATCAAGGGCCGGCAGTCGGTGATCACCAAGCTCATCGCCAAGAAGGACTCGACCGCGGCCGCCGTCTACGACCGCACGCGCTTCCGGGTCATCGTGAAGGAGCGTGACGACGTGCTGCCGACGCTCTACTTCTTGATGCAGCGCCTGATTCCCTTCAACTTCCTGGTGCCGGCGCAGACCGAGAACACGTTGCTGCGGTTCAAGGACCTGCTGGTGCAGTACCCGAACTTCCGCAAGTACGCCAAGCAGCTGCACCTCGACGTGGACTACGAGGAGCGCGAAGAGGGCAAGCGCGGCAACGCCTTCTCGGGGTCGACCTACCGCATCTTGAACTTCGTGGCCGACGTGCCGATTCGGCTCGACGCCTACCTCCCGCCGCCCGAGTACGACGATCGCAGCCGCCGCGGCCGCATCACCCTGGCCACCTGCGAGTTCCAGATCGCCGACGAGAAGCAGGCCGCAGAGAACGAGCGGGGAGAGAACTCGCACGACCGCTACAAGCAACGGCAGCGCGACGTGGTGCTCAAGCGCCTGTCCCGTGGGCTGGTGGTTCCGAAGAAGCGCCGGGCACCGGCCCCTGACTGACGCAACCGCGGCCAGCCGTCCCTGAGCCGGGCGGAGCTGACCGGCCGGCCGCATCGGCAACGAGGATCGTGGTCGAGCAGAAGGCTGGCTCCCGACGGGGCGAGTCGGGCGAGCGGGGAGCGAGTCGGGCGTCGCCGCGCGGCTCGGCCTCGCGGGTCGCGGGCGTCCTCCCGATGGGGCGAGACGGCCGCGAGTCAGGTGTCGCCGTGCGCGCCTCGGGTTCGCGGGTCGCGGGCGTCCCCCCGATGGGGCGAGACTGCAGCGAGTCAGGCGTCGCCGTGCGCGCCTCGGGTTCGCGGGTCGCGGGCGTCCTCCCGATGGGGCGAGACGCCAGCGAGTCAGGGGGCGCCGCGCGCGCCTCGGGTTGGCGGGTCGCGGGCGTCCTCCCGATGGGTCGAGAGTCACCGCGCGCGCGGCCTCAGCGACGGGGCTCCACCCGATCGAGGGCGAGGGCGTCAGAAGAACCACGAGACCGCGCGACGACTCGCGAGCCCCAGCCCGCGTCCGAGCGCGCGCACCTCACGAGAGAGCGCCGTCACGGAGGCCGCCGTCGCGCGGGGCTCGAGCGCCAGGAGCAGGGCCCGCGCCGTCGGAGCGTGCTCGAGCAGCTCGACCCCCTTGAGGTCGGTGACGCCGTAGCGGGCGAACACCGCCGGCAGCCACTCCAGCACCAGCTCGCGCCGCGCCAGGAAGGCGGACTCCCGTGGGTTGGTGCTGGCCTTCGCGGCGATCGACTCGGGCACGTCGAGGCGGGTCGGCGCGCCGTCGCGCGCGAGCATCGCCTCCAGCTCCCTGATGGCCCTGGGGACCCGCCGCACGACGCGACGACAGCGCTCGGCCGGTGGCAGCGCCAGCGCTCGCCTCAGCCGCCGGCCTTCGCGCACGGGCAGCACCTCGTCGAGCAGGTGCAGCCGGGGCACCCGCCAGCCCGTCTCGAGGAAGACGAAGAGGCAGGCCATGCGCCACGCCGAGAGCCTCAGGAAGGCCGCGCGGTGGAGCGGGCTGCCGCGGCTGCTGCGCTCGAGCTCCCACGCCAGCTGGGCCTCGGTCGCGGCGATGATGCGCGCGCGCAACCGACGCCTGTTCGCGCGCCAGGTCCTGACCAGCCGCTCGAAGTCGCCGCGCGGGTCCTGTAGGACGATGAGGTCCTCGACCTCATAGAAGCAGAGGTTGTCCAACGCGCGCGCCTCGGTCGGGCGCTGGGCGAGGAGGGTCACCGAGACGCCAGCCCGGCTCACGATTGCCCGACCGGTCCGCGCTCCCAGGACCCAGAGGTCGAGATCGGCGTCGGCGCGGGCGTTACCTCGCGCGGCAGAGCCGGTGAGGGCGACAGCGTCGTCAGGGGCGGTGAGCGTTGGCAGCAGCCGCCGCGCCAGCGCGCGGAGCTCGAGCGATCGTCTCGTCGTCAGGAGCCGCGACCGCCCCCGCCGCCGCCGAACCACTCGCGAACCGTCTCGCGGGAGCTGACGGTCGAGCGGTCGCTGCCACGGCCGCCCGAGTACATGTTCGCGATGCGCTCGCGTGAGTCGGCCGTCGAGCGGTCGCTGCCACGGCCGCCGACGTACGAGTTGCGAATCGTCTCGCGTGACTCGCGCGTCGATCGATCACTGCCGCGCCCGCCGACGGCGCTCCCCCGGCCCGTGCTCTTGCCCGTGGCCGACCAGCCGGTCGTCTTCGGCTTCGCGGGCGCCTTCGCCTTCGGCTTCGCGGCCGTCTTCGGCTTGGCGGCAGGCTTCTTCGGGGCGGACACGGTTCTCGCGCGGCTGGTCGTCACCTTCGGCATGGGAGCTCCCTCGGCCTCGAAAGACGAAGGCCCCCGAAACCCGGGGGTCTCGGAGGCCTCGACCCAACCCGTCAGCGCCGTTCGCGCCGACCGGTCAGCGGTGAATCACATGCCCATGCCGCCCATGCCACCCATGCCGCCCATGCCGCCGCCGCCACCACCGGCCGGCTTGTCGTCATCGCGCGGGCGCTCGGCGACCATCGCCTCGGTGGTCAGCATCAGCGAGCTGACCGACGCGGCGTTCTGCAGGGCGCAGCGCGACACCTTGGCCGGGTCGATGACGCCGGCCGCGAGGAGGTCTTCGAACGCGCCAGTCGCCGCGTTGAAGCCGAAGGCGCCCGTGCCTTCCTTCACCTTGTTGACGATGACCGAGCCCTCGAGGCCGCCGTTCGCCGAGATCTGGCGGAGGGGCTCCTCGAGCGAGCGACGGATGATGTCGACGCCGAACTTCTCTTCGGAGTTGACCGTCACGCCCTCGAGCGCCTTGAGGCAGCGGATGAACGCCACGCCGCCGCCAGGGACGATGCCCTCTTCGACGGCCGCGCGGGTCGCGTTGAGCGCGTCTTCCACGCGAGCCTTCTTCTCCTTCATCTCGGTCTCGGTGGCCGCGCCGACGTTGATCACCGCCACGCCGCCCACGAGCTTGGCGAGCCGCTCCTGCAGCTTCTCCTTGTCGTAGTCGCTGGTGGTGTCTTCGACCTGCGCGCGGATCTGCTTCACGCGGGCCTCGATGTCCTTCTGGGCGCCGGCGCCGTCGATGATCGTGGTGTTGTCCTTGTCGACCTTCACCCGCTTGGCGCGGCCGAGGTCGTTGAGGGTCACGTTCTCGAGCTTGAGGCCGAGGTCTTCGGCGATCAGCTTGCCGCCCGTGAGGATGGCGATGTCTTCGAGCATGGCCTTGCGGCGATCGCCGAAGCCAGGCGCCTTGACCGCGCACACGTTGAGCACGCCACGGATCTTGTTCACCACCAGCGTCGCGAGCGCCTCACCCTCGACCTCTTCGGCGACGATGATGAGCGGCTTGCCGGCGCGCGCGACCTGCTCGAGCAGGGGCAGCAGGTCCTTCATCGACGAGACCTTCTTCTCGTAGATGAGGATGAAGGGGTCGGCGTGCTCGACCTCCATGCGGTCGGGGTTGGTCACGAAGTACGGCGAGAGGTAGCCGCGGTCGAACTGCATGCCCTCGACGACGTCGAGCTCGGTCTCGAGGCCCTTCGCCTCTTCGACCGTGATCACGCCTTCCTTACCGACCTTCTCCATCGCCTCGGCGATGATGGTGCCGATGGTGGTGTCGCCGTTGGCCGAGATGGTGCCGACCTGGGCGATGTCCTTCTTGCCCTGGGTGGGCTTCGAGAGCTTCTTGAGCTCGGCGACGATGGCGATGACGGCCTTGTCGATGCCGCGCTTGATCTCCATCGGGTTGTGGCCGGCCGCGACGAGCTTGGCGCCCTCGCGGAAGATGGCCTGCGCGAGCACGGTCGCGGTGGTGGTGCCGTCGCCGGCGATGTCAGAGGTCTTCGAGGCGACCTCCTTCACCATCTGCGCGCCCATGTTCTCGAACTTGTTCTCGAGCTCGATCTCCTTGGCGACGGTGACGCCGTCCTTGGTGATCGTCGGAGAGCCGAACGACTT
>JACSRE010000161.1 GCA_014879945.1 Myxococcus sp. | reverse complement strand
GCTGCTCCAGGTGGCGACGAAGGCCGCGCGCCGCTGAGGCGCCCACGGCGTCCTCCATTCCAGCCGGGCGCGTGACGAGCGGCGGAAGGCCGCCGGCCGGTGCAGCGACGCGGCCGCCAGGGCAACCCACGAGTGGAAGGAAGGGGCCGCGCGCGCGTCACCCGCGCCCTCGCCGAGGTGCCGGCAGGACACCGTCGGGGACGAGGGAGTCGAGCGCGCTGGTGGTGGTGGCCTGCCCGTGGCCGCTCAGCGTGCAGGGCGCAGCGCAGGCGGCGGCACGCCGTAGCGCGACGAGAACCAGCGCTCGAAGCAGGGGGGCCACTCGCCCAGGCGCAGCGCGTGCCGGGTGAAGCGCTGCGTCACCTCGAGCGGCTCACCGCCCAGGCGCGCGCAGTCCACCCGCACCTCGCGCGTGGTGTGCTCACGACAGGCGGCGTCGACCGAGGCGACGAGCGCGGCCAGCGGGCCGTCGAGCCGCTGCGGGCGCGCGGGCTCGAGGTCGCTGACGCCGCTGTCGAGCAGCACCTCGTCCACCGTCAGGCGCTGTGTCGTCGTCTTGCCCCCACAGGTGAGGCTGACGTCGGCGTCGACGCGAAACCGGGGGAGCGAGGCCTCGAGGTCGAAGGTGCGCATCGAGGGGTCGACCTGCTTCTCCTCGGCCTTGGGGAGCTGGCGGCACCGCCCCAGGAGCCGCCCCGACACGCCCCCAGAGAGCGGCGGCAGCGTGGGCCTGGGCAGCTGACAGCCCCACTGCGCGGCGTCCCACCGCCCAGGCGCGAGCGACGGCAGCGGCGCGTCGACGCCGAGGAACCACGCGGCGAGGTGACGGTGCAGCTGCGCGGCGAGGGTGAGCGACTGGGCGTCGTGCTCCAGCTGGCTGTGTCTTCGGCTGGCGGCCTGCGAGAGCGGCTCCACCCTTCGCCGGCTCGCGTCGACGACCAACAACGGGCGCACCAGCGACGCGGCAAGCTCGACCTGCCCCTGCTCGGCGAGCGCCCGGGCCTTCGTCAGCAGCTGCTCGGTCAGCCGCGCGAGCGCCTCGAACAGCGGCCCCAGCGGCGCGCGCTCCTGCGGCAAGGCGAGCCCGCGCAGCACGTCGCCCAGCAGCACCGCGCGCGGCTCGTCGTCGAGCCACTGCGCCTCCTGCAGCACGCGCGAGGCGAAGGCCTTCAGGGTGGCGTCGAGCTCCGCGTCGCTGGCGCCCTCGCGCCGCCAGTCGGCCAGGCACGTCGCGGCCTCGCGTGACGGGCGACGAAGACAGCTCGCGCCCTCGCCGAAGTGCTCTTCGCCCGGGAGCGTCGGGACGTGGCGGGGCGCCTCGGGCTCCTTCGGCGCAGGCTGCTCCGGGGTGGGCCCCGGGGTGAAGCCCGAGAGCTCCACCTCGGCGAGGAACCCATCGGCGTCGTGGCCCCACTTCGCCTGGAGCGCCCGCGTCGTCTCGTCGGCGCCCAGGGCGCGCGTCAGCGCGTTCACCTCGACGACGGCGGCCTCGCGGCCCTTCTGCCGTTGGCGCTCGAAGAGGCCGTCGATGGTGGTGGCGGCGCACCGCTTCCGGGCTCTGGCCAGCGCCTGGCTCGCCGGCACCAGCGCCTCGGCCGGGGCGGTGGCGTCGAGGGCTTCACGCTCCTTCGCGAGCCGGGCCTCGAAGGTGGCGAAGGAGTCGCAGGTGGCCGACTCCGCCTCGAGGCTCGCGGCGCGCGCGCGCACGCTGCCCGAGGTGGAGACGCAGGCGGCCAGGAGCAGGGGCAGCGTAGTCAGGCGCGACACGAGGGCCGTTCTGCCACAGGGCGCGCGCGACCGACGCGAACAACCACACGAGACTCAGCGGGCCTTCGTGGGCTTCTTCAGCCGCATCACGCACTGCTTCGCCACGCACCGCGCCTCGACCGCGTCCTTGCTGATGGGGCGCTCACACTGCACGTCGCACTTCGGCGCGCCCGCGCACTCGATGACGGCGCACTTCTGCAGCTCCACGGCCTCGTCGGCCTTCGACGTCGCGTAGGGGCTCGGGCCGCAGCAGCCGGGACAGCACTGCGTGGTGGAGATGAGGCAGTCGCCGTCACGCTGACAGGCGTGGCCGGGGTCGGCGGGCTGGGCGAGCACCACGGCGAGCAGGAGGGCGAACATGGCGCCCAGTCTCTCACGTCACGGCGCTTCCGGAGCGGGCGCACCTCTGCTGCGATGCCCCCCCCCATGCGCGAGTTCGTCATCAGCCGTCGCAGCGACCTGCGGCTTTCGCGCGCGCGTGAGTTCCTGAGCGCGCTCCCTTCGGCGGGTGAGGTGTTGGTGCTGAGCGCCACCTTCGAGGCCGGCGCCGAGGTGACGCGCTCCCTGGGCCGCGCGCTCTTCGGGTGGCGCCGCTCGACGCCCTACCGCTGCGCCCTGGAGCTGGCCCGTCCGCGGTTGCTCGAGCTGGGCCTCACCGCGGCCACGCCGCTCTCGCTCGAGGCGCTGTGGGCGCGCGTGGCGTACGAGCTGGGCGAGACCGGGCTCCTCCACCGGCTCTCTCCGCTCGAGGGCAAGCCGGGCCTCTCGCGCGCCCTGGCCCGCACCGTCGCCGAGCTGCGGCTGCTGGAGCTCTCACCCGACGCGGTGGAGCCCGCGCTGGGCCACGCCATGCGCCAGTTCGACGCCGCGCTGGCCGCCGCGAAGCTCGCCGACCGCGCCCAGGTGTACGCGCTCGCCCGGGCCGCCGCCGTCACGCTGCCGCGCGCGCCGCTGGTGTTGCTCGACGTGCCCGCGGCGCCGGGGCTCGAGCGCCGCTTCTTCGAGGCCCTCGTCGAGGCGTCCACCGACACCCTCGCGGTGGCGCCGCTCGACGACGAGCAGACGGTCGAGGTGCTGAGCGCCGTCGTCGCGGCGCCGCGGGTGCTCGAGGTGCCGCAGGGCACGGCCCTCGCCGAGCTCCAGCGCAACCTCTTCACCGAGGGGCACCCGCAGACGGCGAACACCCTCGACGACTTCTTCTCGGCGCCGGGCGAAGCGCGCGAGTGCGTCGAGGTCGCCCGCCGCATCACCGCGCTGGCGAAGGCGGGCGTCCGGCACGACGACGTCGCGGTGTTGTTGCGCAGCCCCGGCACGTACCGCGCGCCGCTCGAAGAGGCCTTTCGCCGCGCCGGCATCAAGGCCTGGTTCAGCTCCGGCCTGCCGCGCCCAGACCCGGCCGGCCGCGCGTTGCTGGCCTTGCTGCGCTGCGCGGAGGAGGGCCTCTCGGCGCGCCGCTTCAGCGAGTACCTGTCGCTCGCCCAGGTGCCGAAGCCCGACGCCGAGGGCGCGCCGCCCGCCGCCGTCGCGCGCCCGTTCTCGCGCCCCGACGCCGCCGACACCCTGCTCCCGCTCTCCCCGCTGCCGCCTCCACCCGCGCCGCCGCCCGAGGCCGTGACGGACGTCGAGGCGCCCTCGCTGCTGGGCCAGCTCCGCGCGCCGCGAAGGTGGGAGAAGCTCATCGTCGAGGCGGCCGTCATCGGCGGCACCGACCGGTGGCGGCGGCGCCTCTCGGGCCTGCACCACCAGCTGGCCAGGGAGCTCGAGAACCCCAACGCCACCGAGGGGCAGCTGGGCCACACCCGGCGCTCCCTCCGAGACCTCGAGGCGCTGGAGCAGTTCGCGCTGCCGCTGCTCGACGCGCTTTCGGCGCTCCCGGCGCGCGCCACCTGGGGTGCGTGGCTCGAGGCGTTGATGTCGCTGGCCACCCGCGCGCTCAAGGAGCCCGGCCGCGTGCTGGCGGTGTTGCACGAGCTGAGCCCGATGGGGCCGGTGGGCCCGCTGGAGCTGCCCGAGGTGCGCGCGGTGTTGTCGCGTCGGCTCGCCGAGGTGACCGAGAGCCCCGAGGGCAAGCGGCCAGGCTGCGTCTTCGTGGCGCCGGTGGACGGCGCGCGCGGGCTGTCGTTTCACACCGTCTTCGTGCCGGGCCTGGCCGAGCGCGTCTTCCCCCAGAAGATCCGCGAAGACCCGCTGCTGCCCGACCGGGCGCGCGCGCCGCTGACGCCGCAGCTCGAGGTGGCGACCAACCGCGTGGCGGCGGAGCGCCTGGCGCTGATGCTCGCCGTCGGCGCCGCGAGGGAGCGGGCCATTCTCTCGTACCCGCGCATCGACGCCGAGCACGCGCGGCCCCGCGTTCCTTCCTTCTATGCGCTCGAGGCTGCGCGGGCGGTGCAGGGCACGCTGCCGGGGTACGAGGCGCTGCAGCGACAAGCCGAGGCCTCGGCGAGCGTGCGCCTGGCCTGGCCGGCGCCGGCGCGGCGAGAGAGCGCCATCGACGACACCGAGTACGACCTCGCCACCATCGACGGCATCTTGCGCGACGACGGCGCCGTCAGAGGCCGCGGGCGCTACCTCGTCACCACCAACGCCCACCTCGGGCGCGCGCTCCGGGCCCGCTTCGCGCGGTGGCAGACGAGCGCGTGGACGCCGCACGACGGGCTGGTGAAGCCGGGCGCGCTCGGCCGTGAGGCCCTCGCGGCGCACCACCCCACGCAGCGCCCCTTCTCACCCACCTCGCTCGAGCAGTACGCGGCGTGCCCGTACCGGTTCTTCCTCTCGGCGCTGGTGCGGCTGCAGCCCTACGAGATTCCCACCGAGCTCGAGGAGCTGGGCCCGCTCGAGAAGGGCTCGATGGCGCACGAGGTGCAGTTCAAGCTGCTCTCGGCGCTGCGTGACGACGGCGTCGAGGTGACCGACGCGACGTTGCCCGAGGTCCTCACGCGGCTGCACGCCACCATCACGCGCGTCGCCGCCGAGGTGTACGACAGGTTCAAGCCCGCCATCGAGCGCGTCTGGCAAGACGGCGTGCAGACCCTCGAGGCCGACCTGCGGCAGTGGCTGCGGCTGGTGAAGGACGACCCGGCGTGGAGGCCGGCGCACTTCGAGCTGGGCTTCGGCCTGTCGCGCAAGCACGCCGACGAGCAGGACCCGGCGAGCTCGCCCGACCCGGTGACGCTGGTCGAGGGGCTCCGGGTGCGCGGCTCCATCGACCTCGTCGAGAGGCGCAGCGACGGCACCCTGCGCGCGACCGACTACAAGACGGGCCGGGTGAAGGCCGAAGAAGACGCCATCATCGGCGGCGGGCGGCACCTGCAGCCGGTGCTCTACGCGCTGGTGCTGGAGCAGCTCTTCAAGGGGGCTCCGGTGTGGGGCGGGCGGCTCTTCTACATGACGCAGGTGGGCGGCTTCACCGAGCGCCCGGTGCTGCTCGACGCGGTGACGCGGCAGGCGTTCGGCTTCGTGGCGCGCACCATTCGCGGGGCGCTCGAGACCGGCTTCTTCCCCGCGGCGCCGGCCCAGGGCGAGTGCACGTGGTGCCAGTTCCTGGCCGTGTGTGGCCCTGACGAGGAGCGGCGGGTGCAGGCGGCGCGCAAACACCTCAAGCCCGAGGTGGCCGAGCTGCGGCGCTTGAGAGAGCAGCCTTGAGTCAGGCGCCCACCCGCGCGCACATCGCCCTTTCGAAGGCCCTCGTCGAATGAGGCTACAGTGACCTCGTGCGGTGGCTCTTCGTCCTCGCGGTGGGCTGGGCTTCGGCAGCCGTCGCGGGCGCGCCCACGATGACGAACCTGAACCCCAACACGCGGCCCTCGGCGCGCACGGGCGCGGCCCTGGTGGCGGCGGGGGGCCCGGGGAGCGCGTTCGGCCCCGAGGCCCTCTTCCTCTTCGCCGGCAACGCCACCTTCTCGGGCACCAACAACCAGACGTGGCGCTACGACGTGACGAGCAACACGTGGACCCAGCTCACCACGACGGGAACGCCGACCGCGCGCGCCTGGCACGCGATGTCGTGGGACCCGCTGCAGAGCCGGGTGGTGCTGTTCGGCGGCAGCCGCGACCTCAACGGCCCGCTCCTCAACGACGTGTACCTCTTCGACCCGGCGACGAGCGCCTGGCAGGCGGTGACCTCGACCGGCGCGCCTTCACCACGGTTCCTCTCTTCCCTCGTCTACGCGCCCGACCTGCAAGCGCACCTGCTCTTCGGCGGCGGCACCGCGACGTCGTCGAACGCCGAGGCCACGATGCTGTCGAACGAGCTGTTCCGGCTCTCGGTGAACGCAGACGCCGGCACCGCGACGTGGACGCAGCTGACGCCCGTGGGGACGGCGCCGGCGGCGCGCTCCTCGGCGTGCGTCGACTACGACCCCGTGCGGCGGAGGCTGCACCTCTTCGGCGGGGAGATCGTCAACGACACCATCGCCGCGCAGGCCGAGTACGACGTGGCCAGCAACGCGTGGGTAGCGCCGGTGACGCAGAGCCCGGCCCCCTCGAAGCGCGGCTCGATGGTGTGCGCGTTCGACACGCGGGCCGACAAGCTGGTGCTGTACGGCGGCGTCACCAGCCCGAGCGGCAGCCCGTTCTCCGAGGCGTGGACCTACGAGCCGGCGACCCGCCTGTGGACGCGCGTCACCCCGATGCCGAGCGCCGGCAACATCACCTTCGGCGCGCCGACCTTCAGCCGCGAGCGGGGCGAGCTGGTCTTCTTCGGGGGCCGCAGCTCGCTCATCGGCGTCTCGCAGGCGACGTGGAGCTTCCGCGTCAACGCCTCGCCGCGCCTCGCGCCCATCGCGCCAGCGACGCTCGGAGAAGCCGTGGTGTCGATGCGCCCTGCGCCGACGGTGAGTGACGCCGACGGCGATCCGCTCACCTGGTCCTGGGTCCAGCTCACCGGCGTCGACGCGGGCATCACCCAGGACACCACCGCGACGCCGACCATCACGACGCCGCGGGTGGTCGCGACCTCGGTGCTCACCTACTCCGTCGTCGTCAGCGATGGCTTCGACCGCAGCGACGCCGGCTTCGTGCTGACGGTGAACGACAGCATCAACGAGCCGCCGGCCGCCGACGCCGGGCCCAACCAGACGGTCGACGCTGGAGCCGTGGTGACGCTCGACGGGCGTGGCTCGGTCGACCCGAACGGCGAGACGCTGGTGTTCACCTGGGCGCAGACCTCGGGGCCGTCGGTCCTGCTCCCGGTGATGGGCACGACGACGAGCTTCACCGCGCCCGCTGGGCCCACGTCCATCGGCGTTCGGCTCACCGCGACGGATACGCGCGCGGGCTCAGGGCAGGCGAACGTGGTCATCACGGTGCGAGGCGCCATCGGTGGTGGCAGCGCAGGCGGCTCCGCGGGTGGCAGCGCGGGCGGCTCCGCGGGTGGCTCTGCAGGCGGCTCCGCGGGTGGCTCTGCAGGCGGCTCCGCGGGTGGCTCTGCAGGCGGCTCCGCGGGTGGCAGCGCGGGCGGCTCCGCGGGCGGCAGCTCGGGTGGCAGCGCGGGCGGCTCCGCGGGCGGCAGCTCGGGTGGCAGCGCGGGCGGCGATCCCGACGCGGGGAGCTCCGGTGGCGCTGGAGCAGGGAGTTCCCTCGACGCGGGCGCCTCCGCTGATGCCGGCGCCTCGGAGGACGACGCAGGCGTCGGTCCACCTCGTCAGTTCGGCGTGGGCTGCGGCTGCAGCTCCGGCGCCGACCTCTCTGGAGTC
>JACSRE010000381.1 GCA_014879945.1 Myxococcus sp. | reverse complement strand
CCGGCGTCGCGCCGCCGAGGCCGCCGAGGCCGCCGAGCATCGCACCGGGACCGAAAGTCCCTCCGAAGGCCAACGAGAGCCCCGCGCCCAGGGACCAGGTCGGCGCGGTGAGGGGCTCCTGCTCTTCAGCGAGCGACGTGGTGGCGATGACGACGAGCACGGCGACGGTGATTCGAGTGAGGGTCATGGCGGGCGCCTCAGCAGCGGCCGTGCCATCAGCCCGCCCCTCGTGAGGTGGCGCGGCTGCGTTCCGGGGCGCTGCCAGATTGTCTCGGCGCGCCGCAGCGGGAGTGACGTTCGAGACACGGCGAGGGCGCGCCACCTGTTCCCGGGGGGTTGGTGTCTCCACTGGAGACTCTCGCTCGATTTGTCTGCCGTCTCTGATGCGCTGCGCTATGGATCGCGCCGCTTCGCAGTCTTTCTCCTCTTCCCCTGGAGCGTTCATGAAGATCCGCAAGGTCGCCGTCCTCGGCGCTGGCGTGATGGGCAGCGGCATCGCCGCACACCTGGCCAACGCCGGCATTCCCGTCCTGATGCTCGACATCGTGCCCCCCAGGGCCGAGCCGACCGACAAGCCCGACTCCAAGGCCTTCCGGAACAAGTTCGCGCTCTCGGCGATGGCCAACCTGGTCAAGCAGCGCCCCGCGCCGTTGATGTCGCAGAAGGCGCTCGCGCTCATCGAGGTGGGCAACTTCGAAGACGACCTCTCGCGCCTGAAGGAGTGCGACTGGGTCGTCGAGGTCATCAAGGAAGACCTCAAGCTCAAGAACGATCTGTTCCGCAAACTCGAGAAGCTCGTGCACGCCGACTGCATCGTCAGCTCGAACACCTCGGGCATGAGCATCAAGGGCATGGTCGACGGCACCGCCGACGACTTCAAGAAGCGCTTCCTGGTGACGCACTTCTTCAACCCCGTTCGCTACATGAAGCTGCTCGAGCTCGTCGCGGGCGAGAAGACCGACCCGGCGATCATGAAGCGGGTGCACGAGTTCGGTGAGCGCACCCTCGGCAAGGGCATCGTCTACGGCAAGGACACCACCAACTTCATCGCCAACCGCATCGGCACCTACGGGATGATGCGCACGCTCCAGCTGATGGAGCAGCACGGCCTGTCGATCGAAGAGATCGACAAGATCTTCGGGCCCGCCATGGGCCGCCCCTCGTCGGCGGTGTTCCGCACGGCCGACCTGGTGGGCCTCGACACGTTCTTCCACGTGACGAAGAACTGCTACGACTCGCTGCCCGGCGACGAGGCCCGCGAGACGTTCAAGGCGCCCGCCTTCCTCGAGAAGATGATCGAGAAGAAGATGCTCGGCGACAAGACGGGCGGCGGCTTCTACAAGAAGAGCAAGGGCGACGGCGGCGAGAAAGAGATCCTCGTGCTCGACCTCAAGACGCTCGAGTACCGCGCGCAGGCCAAGGTGCGCTTCGAGTCGCTCGGCGCCGCGAAGGACGTCGAGGAGCTGCCCGAGCGCATTCGCACCGTGATGAACGGCTCCGACAAGGCCGCGAAGTTCGCCGAGCAGGTGACGCTCGACACGCTCGCCTACGCCTCGCGTCGGCTCGGTGAGATCGCCGACGACTACGTCAACATCGACCGCGGCATGCGCTGGGGCTTCGCGTGGGACCTCGGGCCGTTCGAGACGTGGGACGCGTACGGCGTCGAGAAGGGCGTCAAGCGCATGAAGGAGCTCGGCATCGCCGTGGCCCCCTGGGTGGACGAGATGCTCAAGGCCGGCCGCACCAGCTTCTACGCGCGCGACGGGCTCAACGACACCTACTGGGACGTGAAGGCGAAGGCCTCGAAGCCGGTCGACCGCATCGCCCGGCAGATCTCGGTCGAGCTGCTCAAGCGCGGCAACAAGAAGGTCGACGGCAACGAGTCGGCCACCCTGTGGGACATGGGCGACGGCATTCTGCAGCTCGAGCTGCACACCAAGATGAACAGCATCGACACGCTGATCATCGAGATGATGAACAAGGCCGTGGACGTCGCCGAGAAGGACTGGAAGGGCATCGTCATCGGCAACGACGGCGCGAACTTCTCGGCCGGCGCCAACATCGCCATGCTGCTGTGGGCCATCAAGGACAACCAGTGGGAAGACGTGCGCAAGCTCGTCGGCGGCTTCCAGCAGGCCAACCAGCGGCTGCGCTACTCGTCGATTCCGGTGGTGACCGCGCCGTTCGCGCTCACCCTCGGCGGCGGCGCCGAGCTCACCATGGCGGGCAACTTCGTGCAGGCCGCGGCCGAGACGTACATGGGCCTGGTCGAGGTCGGCGTGGGCCTCATCCCCGGCGGCGGCGGCAACCTGCAGATGCTCCGCAACCTGTACGGCCTGCACGTCGGCTCGAAGGACATGGACGCGCTGCCCTTCCTCAAGAAGGCCTTCCTCGCCATCGGCACCGCCAAGGTGGCCACCAGCGGCGAAGAGGCCAAAGAGGCCGGCTTCATGAACCCGCAAGACGGCATCTCGATGTCGCGCGACCACCAGCTCGCCGACGCCAAGGCCGTCGCGCTCGGCATGGCCAACGGCGGCTTCCGCCCGCCGCGCCCGGCGACGTTCTTCCTCCCCGGCCGCAGCGGCGCCGCCACCATCGACATGATGCTGTACGACATGCAGCTCAACCATCAGATCAGCGAGCACGACCGCACCATTGGCAAGAAGCTCGCGACGGTGCTCACCGGGGGCGACACCTCGGCGTCGGTCGCCACCACCGAGGCGCGGCTGCTCGAGCTCGAGCTCGAGGCCTTCCTCTCGCTCTGCGGCGAAGAGAAGACCCAGGCCCGCATCGAGCACATGCTCACCAAGGGCAAGCCGCTGCGGAACTGATGACGCCGGCGCTTGCCGAACGGGCAGGCGCCAGCCGCTGCACTCACGTCACCTTTCACTACCTTTGAAGCCGTACGAACTCAGGAGACACGCCATGGCTGAGAGAGTCGTCATCGCCAGCACCGCCCGCACGCCGTTCACCCGCGCCCACAAGGGCGAGCTCAAAGACACCCGCCCCGACACCATGGCCGCGCACGTCATCAGCGCGGCCATCGAGCGCGTGCCCGGCCTCAAGAAGGAGCAGATCGAAGACGTGGTGATGGGCTGCGCCATGCCCGAGGCCGAGCAGGGCATGAACGTGGCGCGCATCGCGTCGCTCCTGGCCGGGCTGCCCGACACGGTGCCGGGCATGACCATCAACCGTTTCTGCGCGTCGGGCGTGCAGTCCATCGCGCAGGTCGCCGCGGGCATTCAGGCCGGCCACTACCAGGTGGCCATCGCCGGAGGCACCGAGACGATGACCCAGGTGCCCATGGGCGGCAACAAGGTGTCGGCCAACCCCGAGCTGATGGAGAAGTTCCCCGAGGTCTACACGACCATGGGCGCCACCGCCGAGAAGGTGGCCGCGAAGTGGAACGTCAGCCGCGCCGACCAGGACGCGTTCGCCGCCGAGTCGCAGAAGCGCGCCGGCGCCGCGCGTGAGGCCGGCAGGTTCAAAGACGAGATCGCCCCCATCACCGCGAAGTGGTTCGACGAGAACGGCCAGGCGAAGACGGCCCTCATCTCGGACGACACTATTCTGCGGCCCGAGACGACGCTCGAGGGGCTCCAGAAGCTCAAGCCGGCCTTCGACGCCAAGGGCACGGTGACGGCTGGCAACGCGTCTCCGCTGACCGACGGCGCGGCCGCGGCGGTGGTGATGAGCGAGGCGAAGGCGAAGGAGCTGGGCGTCAAGCCGCTGGGCTACTTCATCGACTACGCGGTGGCCGGCGTGCCGCCCGACATCATGGGCATCGGCCCGGTGCCCGCGGTGCGCAAGCTGCTGGAGCGCAACAAGCTCACCGTGAAGGACATCGACCTCTTCGAGCTCAACGAGGCCTTCGCCGCGCAGGGCCTGTACTGCATGCGCGAGCTGGGGCTGCCGGCCGACAAGGTGAACGTCAACGGCGGCGCCATCTCGATGGGCCACCCGCTGGGCGTCTCGGGCACCCGCATGGTGGGCACGCTGCTGCGTGAGCTGAAGCGCCGTGGCGGCAAGCGCGGCATCGTCACCATGTGCATCGGTGGCGGCATGGGCGCCGCGGCCCTCATCGAAGCGGCCTGAGCGTCGTCGTCGCCTCGAGCCCCGCGCCGTCGGTTCTCCTCGTGGAGCCGACGGCGTCTTCATGTCGGGGCGCGGCGCCGTCGATGGTGGTGGCGGGCAGCGCTGCCGGGGGCGGTGAAGATCCTCGGGGCGGTGACACGCCGCACGCCGGCTCTGGCATGCTGCGCAGCATGACGGTGGTGGTCATCGGAGGCGTGGTCGCCGTCATCGTCCTGGCGGTGGTGCTGCTCCTCGCCGCGAAGAACCGGGTCGAGGTCATCGACGCGCCGCGTCCGCCCCCCGCAGGCGCGGTGAAGGCTTTGGCGCCGCAGGTCGCGAGGCCCGCCGACCAGGTCGAGGGCGTGGCAGCGCTGGTGCGTGAGGGCCGGAAGATCGAAGCGATCAAGCGCTACCGGGACCAGACCGGCGTCAGCCTCAAGGAGGCGAAGGAGGCCGTCGACGCCCTCGAGGACGGGCGAACGGCTCCACAGGTCGCTCCGCCCGCGCCGCGCCGCATCACCGCCGAGCTGGCCATCGACGACGCGGAGCTGCGCCGCCACCTCTCGAGCGGCCGCCTCATCGACGCCATCAAGCGCTACCGCGAGCTGACCGGCCTGGGCCTCAAGGAGTCGAAAGACGCCATCGAATCGCTCCGAGATTCGATGAAGTCGTGACTACCCTCGCGTCATGCTGATCCTCCTGTTGGTGCTCGGAGCGTTGGTGGGCGCGCTGCTCGGCCTGGTGGCGCTGTCGTCCTTCATGCAGGTCTCGGTCACCGGCCTGCCCGAGGCGCACAGCACGCGGCCGCGGCGCGAACGAAGGGGGCACGAGCACCCCGACCTGTCGAAGCGCGAGGAGCGGTACCCGAAGGTGCCGCCCCCGT
Source organism: Myxococcus sp. (assembly GCA_014879945.1). Classification (GTDB taxonomy): domain Bacteria; phylum Myxococcota; class Myxococcia; order Myxococcales; family Myxococcaceae; genus Xiheimicrobium. Next base: position 76,164 of record JACSRE010000381.1, on the reverse strand, counting down.
TGGCGCCCATGAGCCAGACGCCGGCGATTCCCCTGGGGTGGGGAGACCGCGTGCTGGCGCCAGCGTCGTCGCTCTTCGTGGCTCCGGTGGTCCCCACGGCCACGGCCTCGTCCTCTGGGGCCGCGCCGGCGCCTGCGCCCGCTGCGTCGCCCGCGCCCGTGGCGCCTGCGGCGCCGGTCTTCACCGCCTTCCAGCCCGCGCCGCCGCCGCTGCCCGCCGCGAAGCCCCGGAAGACGCAGGCCGCGAAGGTGGTGGCTGACGCGGCCTCAGCCGTCGCCGGTGACGCCGAGCTGGTGCGGCTGTTGGAGCAGGGGCACTTCATCGCCGCCATCAAGCGCTACCGCGACGAGCACGGCGTGGGCCTCGAGGAGGCCAAGGCCGCCCTCACTGCGTGGCGAGAGCGGTCTGGCCGGAACGAGAAGGTGGCGCAGGTCGTCGCGCAGGTGGCCAGCGACACGGTGACCGACCCGCAGATCGTCGCCGCCATTCGCAAGGGCAACGTCATCGAGGCCATCAAGCTCTACCGCGCGAAGACCGGCGTCAGCCTGCAAGACGCCAAAGAGGCCATCGACGAGTGGCGCCGCCACCTGGGCCGCTGACGTCACTCGCGCGTCGCGCCGGCCGAGCCTGACACCACGACGCCCGACGGCCGCACGCCGTCGAACGAGAGCTTCACCACGTCGTCCACCGTGGGCGCGCCCTGGGGCGCCACCACCACGCTCGCGCCCGGCGGCGCCTGGCCGAAGGTGACGGGCGGGCCGAAGCCGGCGGTCGAGCGCACGCTCCACGCCACGCCGCCGTCGCGCTCCACCAACAGCTGAAACGCGGCCTGGGCCGGAGACCAGCTGATGGTCGATTGCGAGAAGGCCGCCTCGATGGCCAACACGTCACGGCCCCGGTCGGCGGTGAGGGTGACGGCGTCTCGTGGGCAGGTGAGGAGCCGCGCGCGGCCGCGTCGGGAGCCCACCATGGAGTCGGCCTTCACCGAGAGCTCGAGCCCCGTCAGCACCGGCACCACCAACGAGGTGACGCCCGCCGCGTCGGTCGCGCCCGTCAGGGTGCAGCGGGTGCCCATCTTCCCGCAGATGGCGGCGAACGCGGCCTGCGTCAGCCCGTCGTCCATGCCGATGACGACGGCGCCCGCGACCGGCTGGGCCGCCTCGTCGATGACCCGCACCGACACCGGGCAGGGGGCCACCGTCGCCACCGTCTCGCTCCTCACCGCGAGGGTGCCCAGCGGCCTGCAGAGGTTCGAGCCGCAGGTGCCGGCCTCGGTCGGCGAGGGCACCGTCGTCGAGGCGTAGACGACGCCGGCGTACTGGGTGCGCGCGGGCTGGGGCTCGGGCGCGCGCGGCGCCTCGAAGCACACCGCGCCGGTGGCGCTCGAGGCTGCGGGCTGGCCATCGAAGGGAAAGACGGTGAGCCCGGCCGCGGGGGCGCCGTCGATGAGGAGCGTGCCCTCGACGCAGCCGCGCTCGACGGGCGCGCCGAAGACGCCGATGAGGCCGCGCGCGATGGGCGCGACGGTGGCGGTGACGCCGGGGGCGAAGGTGCCCGCGCGAATGGCGTCGAGCTGGGCCTCGGCGATGGGCAGCCCAGCCTCGGTGGTGAGCGTCGCCTCGCGCGCTGGCTGCCAGGCGCGGTCGTCGGCGGTGAGGGTGCCGGTCGAGACCTCGATGGCGCCGCTGCCGGGCCGGGCGTCAACGACGGAGCGCCAGGTGCTCCGGGGCACGCGCAGCCGGAGCTGGCCCGAGAGCGGCGCGGTGCCAGCGTCGAGCTCGACGGCGGCGGCGGTGAGCAGCGCGTCCGCGCCGGGGATGAAGGGCGCGTCGGCCTCGTCGAGGAGGACCCCGCCGGCGCTCACGCCCGAGGGCGCGTCGTCCCAGCGCAGCGCGCCCAGGCGGTCGGTGCAGGCGGTGTCGACGCAGTCGAGGGGCTCGAGGGGCTCGAGCGCGAACGACAGCTGCAGCTCGGTGCTGGCGCCGACGCGGAGCGACCGGACGTGCGGCGCAAACCCGGTGGCCCACGCGCTCAAGGTGGCCGCCGCTGGCTCGCTCGCCGGCGTCGAGAGCCTCCACGCCCCGTCAGCGGTCGAGGTGGCGCGCTTCGGGGTGGCGCCGCTCCACAGGGTGACCGCGACGCCGCCGAGCGGCTCGGCGCGCCGGCTGAAGCCACCCCACGAGATGGAGCCGGTCAGCACCACGTCGGGCGAGGCGGGCCGGCGAAGCGGGGCGGGGCAGGCGCACAACGAGGCCAGCACCGACGCGACGACGGCTCGCCTCACTCGAGGACCAGCCCGCAGTCCTGGCACATGCCGTCGACGAGAATGCCCACGAACTGGCACGCCGGGCAGATGAGCTCGTGCTCGGCGGGCGTGCGCAGCGGCACCAGGCCCTCGTTCACGGTGCCTTCGCGGCGCACGGCCTCGAGCCAGTCGGCCTGGAGGAGCTGGCTGATTCGCGGCGCGTCGGCCTCGCGCACCAGCACCTGCACCTTGGCGCCACAGCCGCAGCCGCCGCCGCAGCACGCCTTGGCCGCGGCCTTCCCCAGCATCACGGGAATGTCGTTGTCGAGGAGCATGCGCTCGAGCTCTTTGGCTTGCGCGACGGCGCTCTCGGCGAAGGGGACGAGCTCGAGGCCTGCGAGGGTGGCGTCAGCGGTCGATCGATCCATCAGCGCCAGCTGACAGGGGCGACCGCCGACCGTCAAGTGGCGCGCGGCGCAGCCCAGTCGGCGGGGTACGTCACGTAATAGACCCGGGTGCGCCACGGCGTGCCGAAGCGCACCTTGCTGCCTTTGGGGATGAAGAAGACATCGCCCGGGCGGCCCTCGAGCGTCTGCCCGTCGAGCGTCAGCTGCAGCACGCCCTCGAGCACCAGGTCGACCTCGTCGTAGTCGAGCTGCCAGTCGAACGAGTCGTCGCGGCTCCAGCTCATGAAGCCCGCCGCCATGGGGGAGCCGTCGCGCGAGGTGATGACGTCGGCGAGCTGCACGTGCTTGCCGGGGCCGGCGCCGGCGAAGGTCGAGAGCTCCACCGTGGCGCCGCGCACCAGCACCAGACCGCCCGCGCCCACCACGCGCTCGACGGTAGTGGGCCCCGTGCCGGTCGGCGCGGTGGGGGGAGGCGTCGACGATTGGTCGATGGTGACGCCGAGCTCGTGGGCGCGCGTCCACGCGGCGGGGGTGACGATGACCTGACCGCGCGGCGCGAAGAGGGTGGTGTGCCCTTTCGCGAAGTCGGCCGAGACGACCTCTGCGGTGACGAGGCGCTTCATCGAAGGCGACTGGCTAGCACAGCCGACGCTCAGCCCCCATCGACCTCGACGTACGCGCGCTTCGCGGGCACCTGCACCAGCCTCCGCTCGGGGAGCCAGACCGCCGAGAGGTGGCCTCCGTAGACGCAGCCGGTGTCGAGGCCGAGCGCGTGCGGGTGCCGCTGGAGCTTTCGCAGCGCGTCGTGCCCGAAGACGACGAAGCGGGGGCCCGGCCACAGCTCGGCCCAGGGGCGTCCTTCGGTGACCCGCGACGAGCCGCGGCCCTCGGCGTCGATGCTGCGCAGGTTGAGCAGCAGGTGTCGGGGTTGCTGCTCGAGCGCGACGTTCGGCAGCAGGCCGCCGTGCACCACCAGGGTGTTGAGCTCGGGGAAGTCGAGCCACAGCGGCAGCAGCTCCAGGTAGCGCCAGTCGGCCTCATCGAGCGTCTGGGCCACCTCGAGGTGCGTGCCCTTGAGGGCGTCGAGCTTGCCCTCGCGGGCCTTCAACACATGGGCGTCGTGGTTGCCCAGCACGCCGAGCGCGCCGTGTTCACGCGCCAGCTCGACGACGCCCTTCGAGGCGGGCCCCTTGGCGACCAGGTCACCGGCGAGCACGAGGCGATCAGCCCGGCGCCAGCCCGCGACCTGCAGCAGCTCGACCAGCTCGTCGAGGCAGCCGTGCACGTCGCCGACGACGAGGGTGCGGCCGCTCAGGCAGGGGTCTCCAGGCCGGCGAGCCGGAGCGCGTGCATCACCGCGGCCTTCACCGGCGCGGGCACGGCGCCGCCGGGAATCGCGCGGCACATCGACACCGTGCGCTTGAGCGACTCGCACGCCGCCGAGCACCGCTCACACTTCGCCAGGTGCACCTCGATGCGCTCGCAGGCCGCCTGGTCGATCTCTGACGCGGCGTAGGCGGCCAGCTCGGTCGCGAGCTCGGGGCACTCGATGCCCGAGTCGTTCGTCTCGAGCACCGCCGCGAGCCGCTGCTTGAGGGCCAGGCGCGCGCGGTGGAGCCGCGACTTGAGGGCGCCGACCTCGACCCCCGCGACCTCGGCGGCCTCTTCGGCCGACAGCCCCTCGACGTCGCGCAGCACCAGGGCCTCGCGGTGGTCGGCGGGCAGGGTGCCGATGGCGGCCTGAATCACCTCGCTCACCTGCCGCGCGTGGGTGCGCGTCTCGGAGCTGGTGACGTCTTGCGCGACGTGCCGCGCCGGGCCCTCGTCGAGCGAGTCGAACTGCGAGGGCTCGCCTTCGCGCAGGCGCCGCTGCTTGAGGCAGAAGCTGCGGGCGATCTGGTACAGCCAGGTGGACAGCTTGGAGTCACCGCGGAAGCTGGCGAGGTTTCGGTACGCGGCCAGCAGCGTCTCTTGCAGCACGTCGCGCGCGTCGGCCTCGTTGCCGCACATGCGCAGGCCGTAGCGGTAGACGCTGTTCTCGTGCTTCGTCAGCAGCGACTCGATGGCGCGCGCGTCTCCGGCGTGGGCCCGGTTGAGCAGCTCGGCATCATCGGCGGCGGGAGTGTTCATCTGCCCTCCTGTGTATTCGAGCCGCCCGCGCCCGTCAGCACGGCTCATCACCGAGCCGGTCACAAAGGCAGGGCCGGTGGGGGCGTCAGACGGCGGTGCGCGCGAGGCGAACGCCGTGCTTCTCCATCAGCCGGTAGAAGGTCACGCGGTTGACGCCCGCCAGCTTCGCCGCCGCGCTCACCTGGCCCTCGGTGCGCATGAGCAGGTCGCGCAGGTACTGCTTCTCGTGCGGGCCCACCCAGCGCTCCCGCATCTCTTCCAGCGTGGGCAGCTCGTTCACCGGCGCCGCCACCGGCCCAGCGCGCGTCGTGGTGGCCTGGCGCATCGACTTCGGCAGGTCTTCGGGGCGCACCTCGTCGGTGGTGGTGAGGATGACGGCGTGCTCGAGCGAGTTCTTGAGCTCGCGCACGTTGCCGGGGAAGTCATGGGCCGCCAGCAGCGCCATCGCCTCGCGCGAGATGGAGTCGACGCGCCGCCCGTGCTTCTTCGCCGCCTGCTGCAGGAAGACCTGGCTCAGGATCTCGAGGTTGTCCTTGTACGAGCGCAGCGGTGGCAGCTCGACAGTGATGACCGAGACGCGGAAGTAGAGGTCGTCGCGGAAGCGGCCCTCGCGCACCATCTGGGCGAGGTCTCGGTTGGTGGCGCAGATCAGCCGCACGTCGACGCGCTGCGGGGCGTCGTTGCTCCCCACCGGGCTGACCTCACCCTGCTCGATGGCGCGCAGCACCTTGGCCTGGAGCATCAACGGCAGCTCACCGAGCTCGTCGAGGAAGAGGGTGCCGCCGTCGGCCTTCTGAAACTCGCCCACCTTGTTCGCCGTCGCGCCGGTGAAGGCGCCCTTCACGTGCCCGAACAGCACGCTCTCGAGCAGGTTCTCGGGAATGGCGGCGCAGTTGACGGTGACGTACGGCTTGCCGCTGCGCCTGGAGTTGAAGTGAATGGAGCGCGAGACCAGGTCCTTGCCGGTGCCGCTCTCGCCCGTCACCAGCACCGGCGCGGTGGTGCCCGACACCTGCTCGACCTTGCGCTCCACCTCGAGCCACGCCGGCGACAGCCCCTTGATGACGAAGGGCCGGCCCGAGTCGAGGGTGGCGCGGGCGAGCTGGGCGCGGCGCAGGAAGCGGGCCGAGGTGGCGGCCACCAGCTCGAGCGCCTTGACGTGCTCCGGGGTGAAGGCGTGCTTCGTCGACGAGGCGACCGTCAGCACCCCCAGCGGCTTGCCCTGCCAGGGAATCGGCACCGCCAGCACCGCGGCGACGTCGAGGAAGTACTTCGCGTAGTTCGGGTCCTTCGAGGTGTCGTTGCAGACGTAGGGCTCGCCCGACTCGAAGCAGGTCAGCGCGATGCCGTTGCGCCGCCCATCGCGCCGGGGCCGCAGCACGGTGCCGGTGCCGGGCAGCGTCACCACCACGTCGGCCACCACGTGGAAGTCGACCGAGAGCCCCTTCGCCTTGCTGTCGTAGAGGAAGACGGCGCCGTTGTTGGCGTGGGTCTGCGCGCAGGCGACCTGCACCAGGCGGCGGCCCACCTGCTCGATGTCGGCGGCGTGGAGCTCTCGCGCGGTGTTGAGTTCGGGCAGCAACATGAATCAAGGCGTATCATCTGTTGCTTCAAAGCAACAACCCCGGAGGTGCGTCGGTTGTGATCTCAGGCGGTTGTGTTGGCGCCTCGCCCGGCACGCTGACTGCACATGGGTCTGCGCAAGTTGAACCACCTGCTCACGGAGAACACCATGAACCCCTTCCGCATCGTCGCCCTCCTCGTTTCCGTCTTCGCCATCACCGCCTGCGGGGTCGACTCGGCCGTCATCGCCGACGACGTCGATGAGCTGGACTCGTCGGCCCAGGTGATGGACGAGCTGACGCTGACCCGCGGCCGCTTCGAGACGTTCGTGGGCGCCAACGGCGACACCTACTTCCACCTGCTGGCCGGCAACGGCGAGAAGGTGCTGGCGAGCGAAGGCTACGCGTCGGCCTCGGGCGCGGCGTCGGGCATTCGCACCGTGCAGACCAACGGCGTCATCGCGGCCCGCTACGAGCTTCGTGAGGCCCGCGACGGCTCGTCGTACTTCGTGCTCAAGGCCGCCAACGGCGAGGTCATCGGCGTCTCGGAGATGTACGTGTCGAAGTCGAACGCCGAGCGCGCGGTGCTGACGGTCCAGAAGGTCGTCAAGGCCACCACGCTCGAGACCCAGGCGCCGCAGACCGCCGGCCGCTTCGAGGTGTTCAAGGGCCTCGACGGCAAGCGCTACTTCCACCTGCGCGCGAAGAACGGCGAGATCGTGCTCCAGTCGCAGGCCTACAGCAGCGTCACGGGCGCGAACGGCGGCGTGGCGTCGGTGCAGACCAACGGCCTGGTCGCCGCGCGCTACTCGGTGCTCGAGGCGGTCGACGGTCGCCACTACTTCGTGCTCAAGGCCGCCAACGGTCAGGTCATCGGCCGCAGCCAGCTCTACGCGAGCAAGTACAACGCGCAGCGCGGCGTCGACACGGTCATCCGCCTCGTTCAGCCGCTGGACCGCTGAAGACAGCTCCGGCGCTGCGCTCACGCGGCGTCGAGAAAAGGGGAACGACGCGGTGCCTGGCAACGGGCGCCGCGTCTTCTTTTCCAACGTGAGCAGGAATTTCCGCTGATGGCGCCAAGGCGTGAGATACGGGTCGGATGCGATTCTTCTGGTCCGCCGTGGCCTTTGCCTTCGTCCTGTCTGCTTGTGGCCCCGCGGTTCAGTCGGGGGACGCCGGAGCTCGCGATCTCGACGCAGGGGCTCCTCCCGCTGACGCTGGCGCCGTCGCCGCTGGCACGCTCGGAGGACCCTGCTATCCCAACGACACCTGCAACAGCCCGCTCACCTGCGGGAACGGACGCTGTGTCGAACCCCGTGACGCGGGTTCGGTGACCGACGCTGGCATGGCGACCGACGCTGGCCTGGCGGCCGACGCTGGCATGGCGGCCGACGCTGGCATGGCGACCGACGCTGGCATGGCGACCGACGCTGGCATGGCGACCGACGCTGGCATGGCGGCCGATGCTGGCATGGCGACCGACGCTGGCATGGCGACCGACGCTGGCATGGCGGCCGACGCTGGCATGGCGGCCGACGCCGGCCCGACGCCGACCGTCAACTTCTGGACCTTCGCCGTTCCCTGGGAGACGCGCGTTCGCAACACGGCCGAGATCGCCCGCGTGTACACCCGCACCCAGTCCTTCGTCGTCGTCTACGCGGACAACAACGGCGCCCGCGGCGCGCAGATGTTCGCCACCCGCGTCAGCCAGCTGAGCTCGAGCCGAATCCTGCTCGACCTCGACCCCATGTCGAACAACGGCCTGTACTGGAGGCCGAACCAGCTGCTGCACCTCGCCGTCTACGAAGACCTCGGCGTGCGCAACGTCTACGAGCCGGGCATCGACCCGCTCCTCTACGACACCATGGCGCAGCCGATGGAGACGGTGCGCAACCTCAACTTCATCAGCAGCACCACGGTCGAGACGTCGCCGTACTACCACCGCAACTGCACCACCTCGCAGTTCGAGGCCAACCGCACGAACCTGGAAGCCGACTGCCGCTGCAACGAGGCGCTGACGGGTGGGCTGCCGGTGTGCTGGGCGCCCGGTGAGGCCAACAACACCGGGCATCGCTGGGGCTCGGGCCCGCGACCGGCCGACGTCAACTCGCTCAGCCGCGAGGTCGGCGGCGGCTTCTTGAACACCGCCACGCGCGAGTTCATCGCCGCGATGTCCTGGAGCGACGCCACCTATACGCAGTCGGCCGGCGCCATCTGGGCCATCAACATCGACACCGGCGCGCGCAGGGTAGTCTCGGGCGTCATCGGCACGCCGAGCGGGTACCAGACGGTGGGCGGGGGCTACGTCTCGAACGTGACCGTCGGCGGTGTCGTTCGCCACACCGCGCCGTTCCCCTACCTCTGGGACGTGCAGGTCGGCCCCGACGGCAACTGGTACACCTACGGCTCCGACACCCAGGACAACGTCGAGATCATTCGCGTCAACCCTGCCAACGGCGACCGCACCCTGGTGTGGCACATCGACGTCGCTGGACAGAGCCACACCATGGGCCAGTGCCCGACCTCTCGCTCGGGCGCGCTGTCAGTGCAGTACACCGAGAAGTCGTTCACGATGGACCCGGTCGGCAACTTCTACCTGTCGTTCCGCGACCTCGGCGTGGGCGACGGCATCGTGCGCATTCCCTTCAGCGGCGCGACCTGCACGCCCATCATGCGGCTCAACACGCCGATGGCACAGCTGACCACCTACCCACCCATCGGCGGTGGCGCGACGTTCCAACCTCAGAACATTCGCGGCATGGGCTGGGTGATGGGGAACATCGTCTTCTACACGGTCATCGGAAACCGCTTGTTCTCGATGAACCCCGCGACGGGCGACCGCACCATCATCAGCAGCGACGGGTCTCCTCAGGTGGGCACGGGCTACCCCGGCATCGGCGAGAACTGGTTCGTGTGGGACCCGGTGACCTCGCTGCTGTGGACCAGCGGCGGCGCCGCCGACAAGTTCGTCGTCATCGACCTCGCCACCGGCAATCGGCAGAACCTGCTGCAGCTCTCAAGCGCGGGGCCGCTGGTGCCGGGCGGTCACCCGGTGGCGCACGAGGTGCGAGGCCCGCTCAACCCGGGCACCTGGTCTCGCCAGAAGTTCCTCTGGCACCCCGACAACCACGACCACGTGCTGATGATGATCAACAGCATCGGCTTCAGCGTGTACGAGATTCACACCAGCAACAGCAACACGCTCTCGCTGTAGTCGTCACGAGCCACCACGGCTGGCCACCGCGCCGGCCCGTTCTCGCAGCAGCTTCGGAATCCACACGCCGTCGGTGACGACGCCCATGTGGTCGGTGCCGGCGACGAGCTGCTCCACCCGCTGCTGCTTCTTCAGGGGCAGCGACCGCCGCCACGCCTCGGCCTTCTTGAAGGTGAGCGCGCCGACCAGCTGCACGCGGCCTTCGGGCACGCTGGAGAGGAAGGTGCTCCAGGGCGTCGGGTCGCCGTAGAAGGCGTCGAGCAGCACCAGGTCGGTGACGACGCGCTCCTTCGTCCAGTCGCGCAGGGTGCGGTTGCCGCCGCTGTGCCCCATCGCCACGACGCGCGAAGGAATGGGGACGTTGAGGCTGCGCGCGAGCTCGAGCCTGAGCGGGCTGAACGCCGTCCACCGCACCGGCTCGGCCTTCTTCGTCGGCCCGTCGATGAGCACGAAGAGCGCGTTCACCCCGCTGGCGCGGAACTGCTCGACGAGGCCGTGGCGCGCGAAGGCGTCGTCGACGGTGTCGAAGTAGCCGTGCACGTACACGACGAGCAGCTCGGGCTGCGCGCCGTCGGGACACCACGCGTGCACCGGGCCGTTCGGCGTGACGAAGCGCTGGTGTCGACCGCCTTCCAGCGGCGCCGAGTCAGCACTGGGGAGACAGCCAGACACCGCGGCGACGAGCGTGAGGGGCAGGAGCATGCCCATTTGCGGTGCACGACCCGGGAGGGCCCGGCCGCGGACGCCAAGCACCTGGAGTTCATCGGGCGCCCGCTGGCACGCGGCCTCCGGGGCCGCAACGCGACGTGACAGACCGTCACGCGACGTGACGCCTGGCTGTTCGCGGCGCGAGGCGGTTGGGGGGCTCAGAGACTCCGCGCACCGGGGCGGCCCAACGACGTGACCGCCGCGAACGCTGGAGCCCCGGGGCCCCTGGCGCCGTTCGACGCAGCGGGCGGTAAGCAAAGCCCCCCTGGGCGGCGAGCCTTCGAGCGCGGGGAACATTGGCGGCGCGGCGCCCAGTAGACGATCATCCTCGCCGTGGTGGCTCCCCTTCAGCGGCTCGCGTTCGCGTTCGGCCCCCGCCGCGGCGTCACGCTCGAGGTCGCGCGCCGGCTCGTCGTGGGCCGGAGCAGCCACTGCGACGTGCACCTCATCGACGAGAAGGTCTCGCGCGAGCACTGCGTCTTCGAGCCGGAAGGGGCCGCGCTCTTCCTGCGAGACCTCGGCAGCCGCAACGGCACCTGGGTCAACGGCGCTCGGCTGACCGAGCGGGTCGAGCTCCACGCCAACGACGAGGTGGGCATCGGCGAGACCCTGGTGCTCGTCGCGCCCGACGTCGAGGCGCTGCGGGCGCTCGACGGCGAGTCGACGCTGGTGCTCTCGCGCGCCCCGCTGGGCCTGATGACCTCGGCCGCCACCGCGACCGCCGACACCCTGGAGCAGGCGGGCAGGCTGGTGCTCGAGGCGGCGCTCGCGCGCACCGGTGACGACGCGGCGAAGGCGCTGGCGAAGGCGTTCGCGGTTGGGCTGGGGTGTGACGAGGTGGTGGTCTGCGCGCGTACGCCCGAAGGCGCGGTGCGCCCGAAGGCGGCGTTCCCCCTCGGGGCCTCGGTGTCGCTCAACGCCTCGTTGGCCGACGCGTGCCTGGCCCAGCAGCGGGCCTTGTCGGTCGAGGAGCAGCAGCTGCGCGCGCGGCACGACGCGCAGACGACGACGGTGGTGCGCCAGCGGGCCTTCGTGGTGTGCGCGCCGGTGCCGGGGCCGAACGGGCCGGTGGGCCTGGTGTGTGGGGTGCGAAGCGCCGCCTTCGAGTCGAGCGCCCTGGCCCTCGCGCAGGTGTTGGCGAGCGCGGCGGCGGCGTCGCTGCGCCTGGTGGTGGAGCGCCCCGAGGGCGTGTCGTCCTCCAACGTCATCGTCGCCGAGAGCGCCGCGATGCAGCAGGTCGTCGCCCAGGCGCGGCGCGCGGCGGCCTCCACCGCGACGGTGCTCCTCACCGGCGAGTCGGGCAGCGGGAAAGAGGCGCTGGCGCGGCTCGTTCACGAGGCCAGCCGGCGCGCGCGCGGCCCCTTCGTGGCGGTGAACTGCGGCGCCATTCCCCGCGAGCTGGCCGAGAGCGAGCTGTTCGGGCACGAGAAGGGCGCCTTCACCGGGGCCTCGACCGCGCACGCCGGCGTCTTCGAGCGCGCCGACGGCGGCACGCTCTTCCTCGACGAGGTGGGTGAGCTGCCCCTCGAGCTGCAGGTGAAGTTGCTGCGGGCGCTGGAGGAGAAGCTCGTCACGCGGCTGGGCGGCAAGGCCGTCACCAGCGTCGACGTGCGCGTCGTCGCGGCCACCAACCGCGCGCTCGAGGCGGCGGTCGAGGCGGGCGAGTTTCGTGAAGACCTCTTCTACCGCTTGAACGTGGTGCGGCTGACGCTCGAGCCGCTGCGGGCCCGGCCCGACGACGTGCTGCCGCTGGCGAAGCTGTTCCTCACCCGCCACGCGAACGCGCTCGGCCGGCCGCCCCCGCTGCTCTCGGACGCTGCGCGCGCGGCCCTGGGGTCGTACCGCTGGCCCGGCAACGCGCGGCAGCTCTCCAACGCCCTCGAGCGCGCCCTGGTGTTGAAGGAGGACGACGGCCCCATCACGCCCGCCGACCTGCCGCCCGAGGTGACCGCCCCGCGACGCGCTGCACCGTCGGCCGCCCACCACACGCTCGCCGAACTGGTGGCCGCGCTCGAGCGGGAGCAGATTCTGCTCGCGATGAAGCGGTGCCGCGGCGTGAAGGCGCAAGCAGCCGAGTCCCTCGGCATCTCGAGGCCGACGCTCGACCGAAAGCTGGCCGACCTGCAGATCGACTGGTTGGCCGAATGAACTTCCTCTGCCCGTCCTGCCGCACCCCGCTGCCGCGTGAGCAGACCGTCGGGCTGGTGACGTGCACCCAGTGCGCGGTGAGCGTCGACCTCACCGGCGTCGAGACCGCGCCAGGTCAAGCGAGGCTCTGGCCCGAGGTCGACCTCAAGGGCGAGACGGTGAGCGGCCACCTGCTGGTGCAGCGCCTGGGCAGCGGCGGCATGGGCACGGTCTACGAGGCCGAGTCTCCGGTGGGCGCGCCGGTGGCGATGAAGGTGCTCTCTCCGATGCTGGCGGCCGAGCCGGCGCTCCGAGAGCGCTTTCGCCGCGAGGCGCGCGCGCTCGCCCAGGTGAAGCACCCCCGCGTGGTGCAGCTCTTCGAGGACGGCGAGGACAAGGGCTTCTGTTGGTACACGATGGAGCTGGTGAAGGGCCTCGACCTGCGGCACCGGCTCGACAAGGGCACGCTGCCGGCGGGCGAGGTCGACGCGCTGGCGGTGGCGGTGCTCGAGGCGCTCGCGGCGGTGCACGAGGCGGGCGTGGTGCATCGAGACGTGAAGCCCTCGAACATCCTCCTGGGGCCCGAGGGCCCGCGGCTGTGCGACTTCGGCATCGCGCAGGTCTCGGGCGCCACCACGCTCACCGAGTCGGCCGCGCTGCTGGGCAGCCTTCGCTACATGGCGCCCGAGCAGCGCTGGGGAAAGGCCGACGACCGCAGCGACCTCTACGCGCTCGGGGTGGTGCTCCACGAGGCGCTCTCGGGGGGCGTGCCGGGAGAGCAGCCGCTGCCGGGCGCGGCGCCGCTGTACCTGGCGAACTTCATCGAGCGGCTGACGCACCAGAACCCGGCGCAGCGGCCGCCCACGGCGGGCGAGGCCACGCGGCTGCTCGCGCAGCTGCGCAAGGGCGGGCCCACCCGGCTCGTCCTGGGCGGAGGCGTCGCGGCCGCGGCGGTGGTGCTGGGCGTGCTCGGCCTGTGGCTCTTCGGCGGGAGCGACCCGAGGCCCGTCGCCGCGCCGACCGCGGTCGACGCGGGGCTGTTGGTTGCCGAGGTCGCCGCGGTGGTGGACGCGGGGACGCTCGAGCTTGACGTCACCGCCGTGTCGACTGGCCTCCTGGCCGTGCGCACCGTGGGCGTCTCTTCGCTCACGCTCGACGGTGAAGACCGCGGGGTGCCGGCGGAGCCGCTCTCGCTGTCGGTCGGCCGCCACCTGGTGCAGTTCCGCTGCCCCGCCTCGGGCAAGCAGGGCCCGCGGGCCTCGAAGGAGCTCGAGGTGGACATCGCCGAGGGGCAGACCGCCGAGCTGACGTGGAGCTGCGCGACGATGAAGCCGCTGGGCGCCGAGGTCGCGGTCAAGGCGCCGGTGGCGGTCAAGCGCAAGCCGGCGAAGGTGCTCAAGAAGCCCGCGCCGATTGGCAAGAAGCCCGTTCGGTAGCGGTCAGGCCTTCTCGGGCCACTTCCACGACAAGAGGCCCATCTTGATGTCTTCGCGCGGCACCGGGAGCGACTTCGTGACCAGCTCGATCAGCTCCTGGTGGCGCTCGTACTGGTTGACGACGAACTTCACGTCTTTTCCGTTCTTGAGCCGGAAGACGAAGTTCACGCCCTCTCCCATGTTGTCGAGCTTCATGTTGGCCAGCACACCGCCGATGCCCCGCGCCACCATGGGGATGCGCAGGATGCCGAAGCGCGCGACGTCGTCGAAGCGCACGGTGTCGGTCGTCAACCCAGCGGCCTCGAGGCCCTCGGGCGTCACCGTCACCTTCGCCTTCGACACCCGGTAGAACACCCACAGCGCGAAGGGCACCGTGACGCAGAGGATGATGAGCAGCCCGCCCGTGATGTTGAGCGCGGTCTTCGCCTTCTTGTGCATCGGAAACTCGACAGCCGCCATGTGGACCCCCCCTTTGAGGAAGGGGTCATCAGAGCCCACCAGCCGGCCCGGGTCACGGCGAGAATCCTCGGTGGGACTCTGGCACTCTCACCCCACGTCTCCTTTTTGGCGGGCAAGTGCCCGCCGCACCGACTACTCAACCTGAGGAGAGGACAACCACATGGCCGCTGGGACGCTGGAGCTGACGGAGCAGAACTTCGAGAAGACGCTCGAGAAGGGCGGCATTCTCATCATCGACTTCTGGGCCGAGTGGTGCGGCCCCTGTCGCGCCTTCGCGCCGGTGTTCGAGGCCGCCGCGAAGAAGCACGAAGACGTCACCTTCGCGAAGGTCGACACCGAGGCGCAGCAGGGCCTGGCGGCGGCCTTCGAGATTCAGGCCATCCCCACCCTCGCGGTGTTTCGCGACGGCGTGATGCTGGGGCGCAACTCGGGCGCCCTCCCGGCCGCGGCGCTCGAGGGCGTCATCGAGCAGGTGCGCGGGCTCGACATGGAGAAGATCAAGGCCGAGATCGCCGCCCAGAAGAAGGGCGAGAAGCCGGCTGAGACGGCGGCCGAGAAGCCGGCCTAGCGCCGCACCATCAGCAGCAGAAACAGCGGGCCGCCCAGCAGCGCGGTGATGACGCCGACGGGCGGCTCGGTGTGGAAGACGCGGAACATCAGGCGGGCCGCGAGGTCGGCCAGCATCAAGAACGACGCACCCAGCAGCGCGCTGGCGGGCAAGGTGAGCCGTTGATCGGCGCCGAGCCCCAGGCGCGCCAGGTGCGGCACCAGCAGCCCCACGAAGCCCACCAACCCCGAGAGCGCGACCGCCGCCGAGACGGCGGCCGACGCGAGCAGGAGCAGCGCCAGGCGGGTGCGCCGCACGTCGACGCCGAGCGACTGCGCGTCGTCGTCACCGAGCATGAGCAGGTTGATGCGCGGCGCCAGCGCCCACATCGCGAGCACCGAGAGGGTGATGACGGTGCCCGAGAAGGCGAGGGCGCTCCACGACTCGTGGCCCAGCGCGCCCGCCAGCCAGAACAACACCTCGCCCAGCTTGTCGGGCGCGACGAGGGCCTTGATGAAGATGATGGCCGCGAGCGCGAAGGCGTTGAAGATGACGCCGGCCAGCAGGGTGCCGGTGGCGCTCTCGCCTCGGCTCGCGCGACCGACCGTCAGCACCAACCCGGTGGACGCCACGGCGCCGACGAGCGCGAACACCGAGGCCCCCGACAGGCCCGCCAGCCCCGCGGTCGACACGCCCAGCGCGATGGCGATGGTGGCGCCGAGCGCCGCGCCGCCCGAGACGCCCAGGACGAACGGGTCAGCCAGCGGGTTGCGCAGCAGCGCCTGGAGCATCGAGCCCGACGCCGCCAGCGCCGCGCCCACCATCGCCGCGAGCACCACGCGCGGCAGGCGCAGCGAGAGCAGAATGGTGTGCGCGGTGGTGCCGGCGGTGAAGGCCTCGCCGAGGTCGAGCGCCTGCTCTCCGAAGGCCAGGGCGACGAGCGCGCACAGGGCCGCCAGCAGCGCTCCCACGCCGCTGACGCCAAGGACCCGGCCGGCCGTCGCTCGCACAGGTGGGGGCGTAGTCGTGTCGCCGCGTCGAGTCGACTGCGACGTCGGCCTTGGCGCCGCGCCTCACTTCACCGCGCGTACGCCGATGACGTTGGGCACCTCCCACTGCCGGGGGTTGTCATCGCGCGCGAAGAACCCGGTCTCGTAGCTCCCGGCCAGGTCGAGCGTCAGGCCCTTCCCGCGCACCGTCAGGCTCGCCTCGGGCCCGCCCTCGACGTGCATCGCGCGCACCACGCCCAGGCCCGACGCCAGCACCCGCGCCATCAGGTCGGCCATCTCGAAGGGCGTGCGGGTGAAGCAGAACAGCAGCCGTCCTCGATCGTCGAGCGCCACGAAGGCCTCGCTCCACTTGCGCCCGTTCGGCTTCCACACGCTCTCGCCGGGCGCCTTGATGAGCCGCAGGTTCTGCACCACCGTGCGGTAGGGCTTGATCGCCTCGTCGAAGCCGGGCGCGTCGCGGTCGAGCAGGGTGGCCCTGGGCACGCCTTCGACGTCCGGGTCCATCACCAGCACCGACTGGTACGACCGCTTCCAGACGCGCTGGTTGACGTGCTGGCGGTGCACCAGGCGGCCGACGTTGGAGCGGTAGTCGGTCTCGAACATGCCCGCGTTGATGACGACGCTGAGGCCGAGCTGGGCGCTCCACTGCGCGGCGGTGCGCATCGCGCCGGCTTCGCTCGCCAGGCCAAGCGTCAGCGTCGCCAGCGCAGGGTCGACGCGCACCACGTGCAGCTTCCCGTCGCCGGCCCCGGGCCTGGCCACCAGCGGCACCACCCCGTACTCCACGCCCGGCTGCACCGCCCCGAGCGCCACCTCGGCGCCCGCGCTGAGGGCCGCTGAACACACCGCGAGGCCGAGGCACCACCCAGCGTGAGTCATGAGGCCTCCCCGAAGCACACCGCGTGCCGGCGCGGCGCCGGTTTCCGCCTGCACCACATGACAGGGCCGTGACACGCGCGCCCCCGGCCACTGTGAAATGCCGCGCATGTTCCTGTGGCTCAAGACGCTCCACGTCATCGCGGTCATCAGCTGGATGGCGGGCCTGCTCTACATCTTCCGGCTCTACGTCTACCACGCGATGGAGACCGAGCAGGTGGTGCGCGACCGCTTCGAGGTCATGGAGCGCCGGCTCCTCAACGCCATCACCACGCCCGCCGGCCTCGTGGCCACCGGCACCGGGCTGTGGATGGTGGCGCTGATGCCGGGCTGGCTCTCGCAGGGGTGGCTGCAGCTGAAGCTGCTGATGGTGACGGCCCTCATCGCCACGCACGTCTTCGCCGTCATCGCCCGCAAGCGGCTCCTCACCGCGCCCGCGACGTGGAACCACCGCTTCTTCCGCGTGATGAACGAGCTGCCGACGCTGCTCATGATCGTCATCGTCGGGATGGTCGTCTTCAAGCCCCTGCTGTGGGGCTGACCGTCAGGCGCTCGACGAGCCGTCGCTGCCGCGCGTCGGTGACGGGCGGGCCGTACTGCCAGCTCGCGTGCGGCGGCATCGACATCAGAATCGACTCCGTGCGCCCGCCCGACTGGAGGCCGAACAGCGTGCCGCGGTCCCACACCAGGTTGAACTCGACGTAGCGCCCCCGCCGGTACGCCTGCCAGGCGCGGTCGGCCTCGGTGTACGGCTGCGCGCGCCGCCGCTCGACGATGGGGGCGTAGGCCTCGAGGAACGCGCGGCCCACCGACAGCGTGAAGGCGAAGCAGTGCTCGAAGCCGCCGCCGAACGGGTGCGCTTCGTTGAGGTCGTCGAAGAAGAGCCCGCCCAGCCCGCGGCGCTCGTTGCGGTGCTTGAGCGTGAAGTAGGCGTCGCAGTCGGCCGAGAGCCGCTCGTACATCGCGTCGCTCGCGCAGAGCTGCCGCGACACCCGCCGCCAATGCGCCTCGTCGTCGGGCTCGTAGAAGTAGGGCGTGAGGTCGAAGCCGCCGCCGAACCACCACGCCGCGCCGTCGTCGGTGCGAAAGCTGCGCACGTTGAGGTGCGCCGTCGGCACGTTGGGGTTGGTGGGGTGCACCACCAGCGAGACGCCCATCGCGCGGTAGGAGCGCCCCGACAGGTGCGGGTTGCGCTGGGTGGCCGCCGGCGGGAGCGCCGCCCCCTTCACGTCGGACAAGGCCACGCCGCCGCGCTCGAACACCCCGCCGCCCTCCAGCACGCACGTCACGCCGCCCCCCTCGAGGGCGCCGCCCGGCGGCTTCACCCATGCGTCGCGGACGAAGGACTTCCCATCGAGCGCCGAGAGCCCGCGCAGCAGCTCCTCTTGCAGCCCCGCGAAGGCCTCACGCATGGCGCCGCGCCCCCGCGTCGGTGAGGCGGGCGATGACGCGCGCGAACGTCGGGTCGTCGTTGAGACAGCGAACGACGGTGAGCTGGCCGCCGCGCTGGTGGAAGCGCTCGACGGCCGCCTTGCCGAGCTCCTCGAGCGTCTCGAGGCAGTCGGCCACGAAGCCCGGCGTCACCACCGCCACGCGCGTGACGCCCCGCTCGACGAGGGCCTCGAGCGCGGCGTCGGTGGCAGGCCCAATCCACGGGTCGCGGCCCAGCCTCGACTGGAACGAGGTGCTGACGTCGCCCAGGCCCAGCTTCGCGGCGATCGCCCGGGTGGTGGCGAAGCACTGCGCCCGGTAGCAGTGGGCGTTCTTCTCGGTGAGCGCCGCGCAGCAGGAGGTGGCGGCCAGGCACTGCCCGGTGCCGTCCTCCCGGCGCACCTGGCGCTCCGGTAGCCCGTGGTAGCTGAACAGCACGTGCTGCACGTCGCCGGGGAGCTGCCCGCGCACGTTCTCGGCCAGCGCCTCGAGGTAGCCCGCGTCATCGAAGAACGGCGGCACCACGCGCACCGAGGGCACGCGGGGGTGGCCCCGGTAGTGGGTGTACACCGCCTCGCGCACCGAGCCCGTCGTCGCGCTCGCCTCGTGGGGGAACAGCGGCACCACCGTGACGTCGCGCAGGCGCAGGCCGTCGATGCGCTCCAGCGCCTCGGTGAGCGACGGCGCGCCATAGCGCATCGCCAGCACCACCTCGGCGTCGGGGAGCAACGCCTGCACCTGGCGCTCGAGCGCCCGCCCGTGAACCAGCAGCGGCGAGCCGTCCTCCATCCAGATCGACTGGTACAGCGGCGCGACCCTGCCGGGCCGCCTCGGCAAGATGACGAGGTTGAGCAACACCCAGCGCGCCACGGGGTGAAGGTCGACGACCCGCGGGTCCGAGAGGAACTCGCGGAGGTAGGCCCGCACGGCCCCGGGCGTCGGCGCCGACGGCGTGCCCAGGTTCACCAGCACCACCGCGCGCCGCTTCTTCGGAGTCGTGGTGAGCGCGTTCATGGCTTGAAGAGGTACCCGCGGCCCCGCAGCGTCACCAGGTGCCGCGGCTCTTCGGGGTTGGCCTCGAACAGCCGCCGCAGCCGCATGATGAAGTTGTCGACGGTGCGGTCGGTCGGGAACGCGTCCATGCCCCACACCTCTTCGAGGATGTCGGCCCGTGACAGCGCCTCGTCGGGGCGGTTCGCGAACAGCTGCATCAGGCGCAGCTCCTTGTCGGACAACGAGATGAGCCCCTCGCTGGTCTGCGCCTGGCCGGTATCGAAGCGCACCCAGCCCACCCCCACGGTCAGCCGCGTCTCCCGCATCGGGCCGGGGCTCGCCCGCCTCAGCGCGGCGCGGACGCGCGCGATCAGCTCCTGCACGTCGAAGGGCTTGGCGAGGTAGTCGTCGGCGCCGCAGTCGAAGCCGCGCACCTTCGACGCGACGTCACCCCGGGCCGTCAGGAGGATGATGGGCTTGCGAACGCCCTTCTCACGGGCGGTGCGCGTGAGGGTGAAGCCGTCGCCGCCGGGGAGCATCACGTCGACGAGCGCCAGGTCCCAGGCGCCGTCCAGCAGCTGCCGCTGGCCCTCGGCGAAGTCCACCGCCTCGACCACCTCGAACCCCGCGTGCGACACGTTCAGCGTCACCAGATCGCGCACCAGCGCGTCGTCTTCGATGACCAACACCCGCTCCGTCATGGCTGGCTCTCCTGCAGCGGCAGCGAGACGGTGAAGACCGCCCCGCGCCCCGGCCCCTCGCTGTGCGCCGTCAGCTCGCCGTGCATCTTCAGCGCCAGCTGCCGCGAGATGTACAGGCCCAGCCCGCTCCCGTGAATCACTCCCTGGTGCTTCTGGCGCTTGAAGGGGTCGAAAAGCCGCGAGGCGTCTTCGGCGCGAAAGCCCTGGCCATGGTCGCGCACCGAGAGCTGCCACGCCCCCTCGCGCAGCTCGGCCTTCAGCTCCGTCGCGCCCGCGCCGTACTTGCGCGCGTTGTCGAGCAGGTTCTCGAGGATGACGCGAAACGCGTCGCCGTCGGCCAGCACCGTGGCGGGGGCGAGCGAGGCCACCTCGACCTGCTCGGCGACCCCGGTGCGCACGCGGTGCTCCAGCACCTGCTCCACCAGCGCGCGCGCGTCGACCGGCGCCGCCGCGAGCGGGCCGACCGCCGCCACCGAGCGCTGCCACATGAGGATGGTCTCGGCGAGGTGCTCGAGGCGGTCGAGCTCCTGCAGGCCCCGCTTCAAGAACTCCTTCTCGCGGTCGCGCGGCACCGCGCCGAGCTCCAGCGTCTGCAGCAGCGCGCGCACCCCGGCGATGGGCGTCTTGAGCTCGTGCGAGGTGAACTGGAGCAGGCGCTCCATGCGCAGCTGCGCCAGCGTGCGCTGCCGCGCGATGGTGAGCAGCACCCCCACCGCCACCACCAGGCAGATGGCCATCGCGCTGAACTCGCCCAGCACCATGAAGTTGAGGCGGGCGCCGCGCTCGCCCAGCTCGAGGTGTTCTCCGGTGCGCAGCAGGTGCAGCTGGTTCTCGAGGCGCAGCACGTCGCCGGCGAGCCTGCGCGCGAGCACCGCCCACCAGCTCACCATCACGGCGATGACCGCCAGCGCCGCGCCGGCCACCAGGTACTCGGAGCGCGCCCGCCAGGTCGCCATCACGCCTCCGGGAACAGCACGTCGATCAACCGATCGACGTGCGCCGGGGTGTGCGCCGTCGAGAGGAAGCCCACCTCGTACGCGCTCGGCGGCAGGTAGACGCCCTCGTCGAGCCAGCGCGCGTACGACTGGTGGAACCGCGCGGCCACCTCGGGCGAGATGGCCTCGGCGGTGGTGGGCGGGAGGCTCGCGTCGAGCCAGGGCCAGAAGAGCGACCCCACGCGGCGCAGCCCCATGCCCCGGCTGCGCTGCTTCCACCGCGCCTCGAGCCGCGCGCCGAGGGCCTCGAGCCCTTCGTAGGTGCCGGGCCTGCGCAGCTCGGTCAGCGTGGCCAGGCCCGCCGCGAGGGCGACCGGGTTTCCGGCCATGGTGCCCGCCTGGTACACCGCGCCCAGCGGCGCGAGGTCCGAGAGCAGCTCCCGCTTGCCCACCACCGCCGCCACCGGGAGCCCGCCGCCGACGATCTTCCCCAGCGTCGTCAGGTCGGGCGTCACGCCCATCAGCCGCCCGTACCCGCCGAAGTGGAAGCGGAAGCCGTTGATCACCTCGTCGAAGATGAGGACCGTTCCGTGCTTCGTGCACTGCGCGCGCAGCGCCTCGAGCCACGCCTTGCGCTGGAGGAGCAGGCCGTTGTTCGCGGGCAGCGGCTCGACGATGGCCGCGGCCAGCCGCGGGCCGTACTGCTCGAAGGCCGCCGCCATCGCCGCCTCGTCGTCGAGCGGCACCACCACCGTCGTCGCGGCGAGCCCTTCGGGAACGCCCTTGCTGTCCGACAGGCCCTGCGTCACCACGCCGCTGCCGGCCTTCACCAGCAGGCTGTCGACGTGGCCGTGGTAGCAGCCGGTGAACTTGAGCGTGAGCGGCCGCCCGGTGACGCCGCGCGCGAGCCGCATCGCCGTCGCCACCGCCTCGGTGCCCGAGACGACGAAGCGCACCAGCTGGTGCTCCGGGAAGGCCTCGAGCACCAGCTCGGCGAGCGCGACCTCGTTGCGGTGCGGGGTGCCGAAGGCGAGGCCGTCGCGCGCCGTCGAGGTGACCGCCTCGACGACGGCCGGGTGCGCGTGCCCGAGGATGTTGGGGCCCCACGCGAGGCAGAAGTCGAGCAGCCGGTTGCCGTCTTCGTCCCACAGCCAGGGGCCCTGGGCCTTGCTGACGTAGCGCGGCACGCCGCCCACCTTGCCGAACGCGCGCACCGGGCTCGACACCCCGCCGGGCATGAGGCCCCGCGCCCGCTCGAACAGCGCTTCAGAGGTCTTCAGTGACGGCATCGCGGGTCTCCTGGAAAGCGAGGGTGGGGAGCATGGCCTGGGCGTGCTCGAGCGTCAGCGGGGCGGCGAGCTCGGCGCGGGCGACGAGGAAGCGGCCCTCGCGCTCCTGGCCCACGTGCAGCTGGGCGCCGGCGAGGAAGGCGCCGAAGGGGCTCGCGCACCCGGCCTCGAAGGCGCGCAGCATCACCCGCTCCACGTCGACGCGACGGCGGCTCTCGGCGTGCTCGATGGTGGCGAGCCGGGCGAGCACCTCGGCGTCGTCGTCTCGGCACTGCACCGCGATGGCGCCCTGCCCCGGCGCAGGCACCCAGGCGGTCGGCGTCAGCGCGAACACCTCGAAGGGCGTCAGGTCGAGGCCCAGGCGCGACACGCCCGCCGCCGCCAGCACGATGGCCTCGTACTCGCCCTCGTCGAGCTTGCGCACCCGGGTGGGCACGTTGCCTCGCAGCGGCGTGGGCACCAGCTCCTTCGCGTGGTGACGCAAGAGCGCCATGCGCCGCAGCGACGACGCACCCACGCGGCCGCCCGGCCTCACCGGCACGGCCGCGGCGCGGTCGACGGCGTCACGGCGAACCAGGAGCCAGTCGCGCGGGTCGGCGCGCTCGAGCACCGCGCCGATGCAGAGGCCGGGGGGCTGAATCGTCGGCAGGTCCTTCAGCGAGTGCACCGCCACGTCGACGCTCCCGTCGTGGAGCGCGCGCTCGAGCTCGGCGGTGAAGAAGCCCTTCTCCATGCGGCCGGCCAGCACCGGGGCCTGGTCGATGTCGCCGCGGGTCTCGATGACCACCTCGCGGCAGTGGCCGTTGAGGAGCGCCGCCACCTTCGCGGTCTGCCACCGCGCCAACGCGCTGCCTCTCGTCGCCAACCTGAGCTCACGGGACACGCGAAGCCCTCCGGGTCACTTCCAGCAGTCGATGGGTGAAGCCGCGCAGCGTCTCGGCCACCCGGCGCGCTTCCTTCGCCGGCAGCTCGGCCAACATCGCGCCGACGTCGTCTTCGAAGAAGCGGCGCTTCTCTGACTCGAGGGCGTGCAGCACGTGGTGGCCCGGGGCCGACTCGAGCGCCTCGCGCAGGCCCTCGGTGCCTTCGTCGGCGAGGGTGTGGAGGGTGGCCAGGGCCTCGGCGTCGAGGGTGAGGCCCCGGCGCGTCAGCAGCGCGTCGAGGCCCAGCGCGCGCCAGCCCTCGGCCGCGAGCACCTGCGCCGGGGCGCCGACGTCGATGACCAGCGGCCAATCGGTTCGCGGCGGCAGCTCGAGCCACGGCGCGGGCCCGCCGGTCGCCACCACCACCACCGCCGACCTCGCGGCGCGCTCGTGGAAGCGGGGCAGCTCGGCGCGCGCGAAGGTCGTCACCCGCTCGAAGCCCTCGCGAGTGAGCGCGCTGTGCACCTGGCGGCCGATCTCTCCGCGGCCGAGCAGCTGCACCTCGGCGGACTTCGGGGTGCTCCCCAGCTCGCCGACGACGAGCGACTGAATGCCGACGCTCGAGCCGATGCCGGTCTCTTTCCGCGCCTGGAGCACCCGCCCCAGCGCGTGCCAGCACAGGTGCAGCGTGCGGTCGGTGGTGCCGGCGGCGTGGGCCTGCTCGAAGCCCTTGAGCACCTGGCGGCCGATGGCGTGCTCGCCCTCGGCGACCGACTCGAGGCCCAGGGTGACGCGCAGCAGGTAGTGGAGCGCGCCGGTGGACAGCTTCACGTGCATGCGCCGCCCCGCGCCCGAAGGGCCCAGCGCCTTGAGCAGCCCGCTCTTGAGCAGGGCGGCCGCCCACGCCGGGTCTCGCGCCGAGAGGACCCACTCGATGCGTGAGCAGCTCTCGATGCGCGCCAGGCCCTCGCACAAGAGGCTCTCGCGGAGCCGGGCGCTCGGGGACTCGGGCGAGTCGTCGAACGCCTTGAGCTGCGCGCGGACCGACGACGGCCCTTCGCGAAAGTCCATGCCGACGACGGCGACGGGCAGCGTCATGGCGCGCGCGCCGCCACCTCTTCACACAGCGCGGCCACGCTGCGCTCGGGGGTCTGCGGGAGGATTCCGTGGCCGAGGTTGACGATGCACCCGCGGTTGCCGCCCGGCAGCGCGTCGAGCTCGTCGAGGAGCGCGCGGGTGCGCTGCCGAACGGCCTCTTCTCCCGCGAAGAGCAGCACCGGGTCGAGCTGCCCCTGCAGCAGGTGGTGGGGCAGGGCCGCGCGCGCCTCGGTGAACGAGGTGCGCCAGTCGAGCGAGACGCCGTCGACCTCGACCTCCTCGAGCACCTCGAGCAGGTGCATGCCGCCCTTGATGAAGAGGATGACGGGCTTGCCGCTCGCGCGGAGCTTCGAGGCCGCGCGGTTGAGCGGCGGCACCACGTGCGCGCGGTACTCGTCCTTCGTCAGCAGCCCGCCCCAGGTGTCGAACAGCTGCACCGCGTCGGCGCCGGCGGCGAGCTCGGCCAGGCCCAGCTCGACGATGGCGTCAGCCAGCACGTTCATCGCGTCACGCGCCAGGCCCGGCTCGCTGGCCAACATCGCGCGCGCGTGGCGGAAGTCGTCGCTGCCGCCGCCTTCCACGCTGTAGGCGAAGAGGGTGAAGGGCGCGCCGGTGAAGCCGAGGAGGCCGTGGCTGCCGTCGAGCGTCTGCGACAGGTGCTTCACCGCGTTGGGCACGTAGGCCAGGCGCTCCATCAGCCCGGTGGTGTTCCACTTCGCGAGGTCGGCGCGGCTGCGCAGCACGTTCGTGAACAGCGGGCCCTCGCCCTTCTCGAACGACACCCCCGCGCCCAGCGCCTC
Organism: Myxococcus sp.; assembly: GCA_014879945.1. Lineage (GTDB taxonomy): Bacteria > Myxococcota > Myxococcia > Myxococcales > Myxococcaceae > Xiheimicrobium. Next base: position 51,333 of record JACSRE010000381.1, on the reverse strand, counting down.
GGGCACCACGAGGATGTCGCTGAAGACGATGGCCGCGTCGAGGGCGAAGCGCTGGAGCGGCTCGAGGGCCACGCGCGTCGAGAGCTCGGGCGTGCGGCACACCTCCCAGAAGCCGTGCTCCGCGCGCACCGCCCGGTAGCCCGACAGGTAGCGCCCCGCCTGGCGCATCAACCACACCGGTGGCCGGTCGACCGGCTGACGCGCGAGCGCGGCGAGGAAGCGTTGGCGTCTGTCCATGGTGTGATGAGTAGCCAACCGGCGGGCGGGCTTCGTCACAACTCCGTCATGTCGGAGCCGGCCCGGCGCTGGCGGGGCGTAGAACTCGTGGGGTGTTGCCCTGGGCCATCACCCGCGCTGACGCCGACGCCCGCCGGGTGACCGAGGCGCTGCGGGCCGCTGGCGTCGACGCGTTCGCGCTGCCCTGCATCGAGCGCGCGCTGCTGCCGGTGCCGCGCTGGCGGCCCGAGGGCCACCGGGTGGTGGTGCTGACCAGCCCCAGCGCCGTCGACGCGGTGGCGGCGGTGCTGCCCTCGGTTCGCCCCGACGAGCTGGCCGCCATCGCGCCCACCACCTCGCGGCTGCTGCGCGAGCGTGGCGGCCGGCCCACCGTCGAGGGCTTCGGCGGCGTGGTGGCGCTCGCGCGCGCCATCGAGGAGCGCCTGGCCCACCGCGGCGTCTCAGACCCCGTCTTCTGGTACCCGACGAGCGACGCCGGGGCCGCGAGCGCCGAGCAGCAGGAGGCCGTGCAGCGGCTCTCGGCCCTGGGGCCCGTCACCCGCTCCATCGTCTACCAGACGCGCGCCCCGCCCGCGCTGGAGTCGCAGCTCAAGGCGCTCCCGGCTCGCTTCGGGGCCTTCTTCGCGAGCCCCTCGGCCGTCTCCAACTTCTTCGCCGCGCAGCCCCGGTCGCCCGAGCGGGTGGTGTGCTGTGGCGAGTCGACGCTCACCGCCGCGCGCGCCTTCTTCCCCGCCGCGGAGCTGGCCGACCGCGCGAGGCCGCTCACCGAAGCCCTCTCTGCCCTGGAGCCCCGCCATGCCTGAAGCCTTCCCCGCGACCCGCCTGCGCCGCCTGCGCCGAACGCCCGCGATTCGTCGGCTCTTCAGAGAGGTCGACGTGGGGCTCGAGCACCTGGTGCAGCCGTACTTCGTGGTGAACGGGAAGGGCGTGAGGCGAGAGACGTCGGCGGGCAGCGGGCTGTGGCAGCTCAGCGGCGACGTGCTGGCCGAAGAGGTGCAGCAGCTCCACCGCGCCGGCGTGGGCGGGGTGATGCTCTTCGGCGTCCCCGACGCGAAGTGGGACCAGGCGCAGCCGCTGGCCGAGCCGCTCCACGAGTACCTCGAGGCCATCGCGCTGACGCGCCGGGTGACGCCCGAGGTGGTGCTGATGGCAGACGTGTGCCTGTGCAGCCTCACCGAGCACGGCCACTGCGGGGTCGTCGAGGGCCAGCACATCGTCAACGACGCGACCCTGCCGAAGCTGGCCGAGCTGGCGGTGCTGCTGGCGAAGGCCGGCGTCGACTTCGTCTGCCCCAGCGACATGATGGACGGCCGCGTCGGCGCCCTTCGCGCCGCCCTCGACGAGGCGAAGTGCCAGGACGTGGGCATCGTCTCGTACGCCATCAAGATGGCCTCGGCGCTCTACGGGCCGTTCCGGGCGGCCGCGCACAGCGCCCCGGCCTTCGGCGACCGCGCCTCGTACCAGATGCCCGCGCACAACCGCCGCGAGGCCCTGCGTGAGCTGATGCTCGACGTCGACGAGGGCGCCGACCTGCTGCTGGTGAAGCCCGCGATGTCGAACCTCGACCTCATTCGTGACGCGCGCGAGCGCACGCTCCACCCGCTCGTCGCGTACCAGGTGTCGGGGGAGTACGCGATGGTGCGCGCCGCGGCCGACAAGGGCCTGCTCGACTTCGAGCGCGCGATGACCGAGCTGCTGGTGTCGTTGCGCCGCGCCGGCGCCGACTTGATCGTCTCGTACGACGCGCGTCGCCGCGCCGGGCTGCGCTGACGGCGCGCCTCACACCGCCGGCGCGTGGGTCTTCGGCGGGCCCTTCAGGTACGCGTCGAAGACGCTGGCGACGTTGCGCAGCAGCAGCTGCCCCTCGGCGGTGAGGGTGAGGTGCCCGGGCCGCCGTCGCACCAGGCCGTCCTGCTCCAGCTCGCCCAGGCGCGTCAGCTCGTCGGCGAAGTAGGCCTCGAAGTCGATGCCGTGCGCGGCGCCGAAGGCCCGGGTGTCGACGTCGAGCTGACAGAACAGCTGCATGATGAGGGCGCGTCGAACGTCGTCGTCGGCGGTCGGCGCCCACCCGCGGGTGACGGCGAGCTGCCCGGCCTCGAGCGCGCCACACCACGCGCGAACGTCGTGCTGGTTCTGGAGGAAGGTGCCCTCGACCTCCGAGATGGCCGACGGGCCGAACGCGACCACCTCGCTGTCACGGCAGGTGGTGTAGCCCATGAAGTTGCGGCGCAGCGTTCCGTTGGCGCGCGCCTTCACCAGCTCGTCGTGCGAGCGCGAGAAGTGGTCGAGGCCGATGAGCGTGTAGCCGGCCTGCTCGAGGGTGGTGATGGCCAGCTCGAGCAGCGCGAGCCGGCCGTCGGCCTTCGGGAGCTCGTTGGCGTCGATCAGCCGCTGGTGCTTCTTGAGCGTCGGCATGTGCGCGTAGCCGAAGAGCGCCAGGCGGTCGGGGTCGAGCTGCTTGACCAGCTCGAGCGTCGTGGCGAAGCGCTCCACCGTCTGCAGCGGCAGGCCGTACATCAGGTCCAGGTTCACGCGCTCGAAGCCCAGCGCGCGGGCCGAGGCCACCAGGTCGCGGGTCTGCGCGAAGGGCTGGTGCCGGTTGACGCGCGACTGCACCTGGGCGTCGAAGTCCTGCACGCCCATCGAGAGGCGGTTGAAGCCGAGCCGCGCGAGCGTCTCGAGCTGGGCGACGGTGGTGACGGGCGGGTGCACCTCGATGGAGGCCTCGACGTCGGCCGCCCAGGGGAACCGGGAGCGCAGGGCGCCGATCAACCGCTCGAGCTGCGCGGGCCCGAGGTGCGTGGGCGTGCCGCCGCCGAGGTGCACCTGAACGACCTCGCGGTTCGCCGGGAGCCGCTGCGACACCAGCTCGAACTCACGCTCGAGGGCCGACAGGTAGCGCTCCACCAGCTCGCCCCGGTGGTCGATGAGCATGTTGCAGCCGCAGTACCAGCACAGCGACTTGCAGAAGGGCACGTGCACGTAGAGCGAGAGCGGCCGTCGAATCGCGCCCAGCACCTGCGCCGGCCACGAGGGCTCGCTCAGCGCGCGCCAGTGGTTGGCGGGCGGGTACGAGGTGTAGCGGGGAACGGGGCGGGTCCCGTAGCGCTCCAGCAGCTCGGCTCTCAGGGGCGTCATGACGTCGAACACCGTAGCGGTCGCGCGGCGGCCGACGGGGCGGGCATGACCGACTGGTGACGGAAGCGGCGCGCGCAGAAGCTGCGCGGCCCGGCGTGGAGGCGCTCGCCCGTCGCGACGGAGGGCGCCACCCTGCGTCCGGCGCGGTCAGCCGACGACGCTCACCACTCCGTGCGCGTCACCACCGGCAGCTGCAGCGCGCGCTCGCGGTCGAGGTCCAGCGCGCCGACGTGCAGCGAGATGGGCGACTGCACCCACTTGTAGATGCTCACCGTGAAGAGCTTCACGAAGCGGGTGACGTAGGTGGCCAGCACCGGCGCGGGCACCTCGGGGAACATCGTCGTCACCGCCGTCGTCACGTCGGCCGGCGACAGCTTCTCGCCCGCGAAGAGGTGGAAGCACGCGTCGAGGATGGGGAAGGGCATCAGCTCCTCTTCGCCGACCTGGTTGGGCGCGAGCTCGGGCCCCGCGGGCTTCGCCGTCACCGCCTTGATGCCCGCGTAGCCGTGCTTCTCGAAGAGGTGCTCGAGCAGGAACATCACCACCGTCTTGGGCAGGTTCGCGATGACCGCCAGCGCGCCCATCAGGTCGCCGCCGATGGTGGTGTAGCCGACCGCCTTCTCCGACATGTTGCCCGTCTGGAGGAAGAGGCCGCCCGAGCTGTTGGCCCAGTTCCACATGCGCTGCGCCCGCAGCCGCGCCTGCACGTTCTGCTGCGTGATGGGCGTCAGCTCCCTGCCGGGCCCCAGCATCTCTTTCGCCGCCGCCAGCTCGCGCTCGAAGGCCTCGTCGATGGACACCTCGCTGAAGCGCACGCCCAGCTCCTTCGCGATGAGGGCCGCGGCGGCGCGGGTGCCCTCCGACGAGTAGCGCGTGGGCATCGAGAACACCTCGATGGGCACGTCGGCGCGGCTGGCGTAGCGGTGCGCGATGAGGAGCGTCAACAGCGAGTCGCGCCCGCCCGAGAGCGCGACGCCCAGCCGCGTGAAGCCCTTCGTCTTCTCGTAGTAGTCGCCGATGCCCATCGCGAGCGCGTCGAGCAGGTCTTCGCAGTACTGCTCCTTCGGCGTGCGCCGGGGCTCGGGCGCGGGGAGGAAGAAGCTGCGGTGGGCCGGGAAGGGGTAGGTGAGGCCGGCTCGTTTCGTGGTGACGGCGACGGCGATGACGGGCACCGCGGGCTTCTCCATCGCCCAGCTCTTGCGGTCGTCGCGCCAGGTGGTGTTCTCGGTGCGCAGCCGCGTGGTGCGCTCGAGGTCGACCACCGCCGCGCCGCAGGTCTGCTGAAAGCGCGGCAGCTCGAGCGCCATGCGCCCGTTCTGGTTGACGAAGCCGCCGCCGTCGAAGATGAGCCCGTCTTGCGCGCCCACCTGGTTGGCGTACGCGATGGTGCACTGGTGGTCGCCCGCGCGCGTCGAGACGAGCTCACGGCGCGTGCCCTCGACGCCGATGCGGAACGGCGAAGACGAGACGTTGCAGATGAGCTCGGCGCCCGAGTACGCGCGGCGCTTCATCGGCCCGTCGGCGCTCCAGAGGTCTTCACACACCTCGACGCCCACGCAGCCGAAGTCGCACTGGAAGAGGAAGTCACCAAACGGCACGCCCTGGTGCTCCTCCTTCATGCCCGCCGAGCCGCGCGCGAAGGTGCGGCCCTCGTAGAAGATGTTGTAGGTGGGCAGCTTCTCCTTCGGCACCAGGCCCCAGACGCGCCCGCCGCCCACCACCGCGGCGCAGTTGTAGCGCAGCCCCCGGTGCGCGATGGCCACCCCCAGCACCGACACCATGGGGAGCCCCGCCGTCTCGCTCGCGAAGCGCAGCAGCTCGGTCCACTGGCGGTCGACGAAGGCCTGCCACTGCACCAGGTCTTCCGCCGGGTAGCCGGCGACGCACTGTTCGGGGAAGACGGCGATGCTGGTCTGCTGCGCGGAGAGCTGTCTGGCGAGCGAGACGGCGCGCTCGACGTTGGCGCTGAACGCGCCCACCGTGGTGTTCACCGCCGCCAGCCCGACTTTCACCAACCGCATGGAGCGCCTCCGCGAAGAAGAACCGCGCGGCGAGTGTCTTCCACCGCGCGACCGCTTGCACCCTCCATCACCTCGAGGTGTCGAGGCGCGCCTTGCGCGCGAAGAAGGCCGCCCGGCTCGTCAGCCCCGAGCGCGCCACCGCATCGGCCTCGGCCTGCAGCTCGAAGTGCGCCAGGTACTTCGCCACCCGCGCCTCGAGCGTCGGCGCGGCGATGCGGTCGCACAGCTCGTCGGCCTGGTAGTCGCGGCACACCTGCGGCCGTGACTGGTAGGCCAGGCAGCGGGCGTCGGGGCCCAGGTGCGGGCAGGCCAGGCCGAGCGGCTTGTCGAGGGCGGCGATGTCGGGCGCGACGCAGCACGCGCCGCACTGCGTGCACTCCCGCGCGCTCACGGCGTCCCGAAGTACACGTTGTCGAGGCAGGTGGTGTCGCCCGGCCCGTCGACGAACTCTCCGCGCAGGCGAATGGCGGTGAGGTTGCGCAGCACCGTGCGCAGCTGCTCCTCGCTCGCGGGCTCTCCCGTGGACGTCGCGGAGTCCACCAGCCAGCCCGACTGGTCGTCGAGCGTGAAGCTGCGGGGCGACCAGTCGCGGCCCGGCACGTCGCGGAAGTTCTGGATGAGGGCCAGCCCGCCGCCGTTGAGCACCACGTCGCGGCCCTTGATCAACATGAACTGGCTCGAGGTCTTCAGGTCGAACGTCAACCGCTTGCCGTACACCACGCTGACGTTGCCCAGGTACTTCGCCGGCGCGACGAAATAGAAGATGTCGCCCGCCAGCGCATCGGTCGCGCAGATGTTGCCGTTCTGGTTGCCCCCGGTGGCCTGGAAGCTGGGCCGCTCGACGTCGCCGTTGCCGGTCACCGTCCACGTCTCGTCGTCGCCCTCGAACAGGCTCGAGGCGTACGAGGGCACCGTCGGGCCGCAGGCGAACGAGGCCGCGCAGAGGGTGAGGACGAGGGGCAACCGCACCCGAGCCCTCATAGCAGAGTCGCGGCGGCCGTCACGGATGCGCCGCCGCCTCCAGGCCCGCGACGCTACCTCGGCCCCCACGGCTTCATGCCGGCGATGGCCAGCGACTCGGCCACCACCCGGTCGACCTCGGCGGCTTCACGGTCGCACGCGCGGCGAACGGCCTGCTCGAAGCGCGCGTCGAGCAGGCGGTGCGCCGAGTGCACGCGCGTGGGTTGAAAGCCCCGGCTGATCTTGTGCTCGCCCCCCGCGCCCGGCTCGAACTCCACCCGGCCCGCGGCGATGCAGTCGTCGATGGAGTGGTAGAGGCACACGTTGAAGTGCAGGAACGGGTGCTCCTCGAAGGCGCCCCAGTAGCGGCCGAACAGGTGCGTCGGCGAGTGCAGGTTGAAGGCCCCGGCCACCACCTGGCGCCCCCGCTCCGCCACCACCAGCTCGATGGCGTCGGGCATGGCCGAGAAGGCGCGCTGGAAGAACTCGGGCGTCAGCTGCACCGGGCCCCAGGCGTGGCGGCTCGCGGTCGCCTCGTAGAAGCGCGCCGCCAGCGAGGCGTGCACCCCGGTGAGCTCCGCGCTGCGCACGGTGCGGAGCATCAGGCCCTGCTGGGCCGCCGCCCCGCGCTCCCGCTTGAGCTGGTGCCGCCGCTTGGCGTCGAAGCGCGAGAGGTAGTCGTCGTAGGTGCGGTAGCCCGGGTTTCGCCAGTGGTACTGGAGCGTCGCCCGACGGAAGAAGCCCAGCTGCTCGAGCGCCAGCGCCTCGTCTTCGTGGGGAAAGAGCACGTGCACCGACGAGGCGCCGACGTCTTTGGCGAGCTCGAGCGCGGCGGTCATCATCACCCCGCGCACCGCCTCGACGTCTTCACCCCCGGCGACGTGGAGCTTGCGCGCCGTGACCGGCGACAGCGGCATGCCGATGAGCAGCTTGGGGTAGTAGCGCACGCCGAACTGCTGCGCGGCGTTCGCCCAGCCGAAGTCGTAGACGTACTCGCCCATGGAGTGGAACTTCAGGTAGGCGGGCAGGGTGGCGACGAGCGTCTCGCCTCGCCACAGGGTGAGGTGGTGCGCCTGCCAGCCGCGCTCCCGCACCGCCGAGCCCGACTGCTCCATCGCGTCGATCCACTCCCACCGGGTGACCGGCGCTTCTCCAGGGGCCAGGAGCCGGTTCCAGGCCTCCTTCGGCACCTCAGAGATGGCGTCGAGCACCTTGAGCGAGAGCGGCGCGGGCATACCGGGCCGTCGTAACCCGAACTCCCCGGCTCCGCTCGCCTCAGCGCTTGCGCGCGCGCGCGAGGGGAAAGCCCGCGCCCTTGAGCACCAGGTGCACCTCTTTGATGATGCGGTCGGCGAGCCCCTGGTGCCGGTGCCGCGGCAGCTCGAGCACCTCGGCGCCCACGCTGAAGACGATGGCCACGATGGCCTCGGCCGCGAAGGGAATGTCGGCGGTCGGCTGCTTCGCCGCCCGCGCCTGGGCCTCGAGGTCGTCGCTCAGCTCGGCCACGAAGCGGTCGATCTCCTTCCGCAGCGCCGTGCGAAACGCCGTCGAGCCGCCGAGCCGCTCCCCCAACAGCAGGCGGAACAGGTGCGGCTTCTGGTGCGCGTAGTCCATGAACGCCTCGACCGAGGCGCGGGTGCGGCCGCCCTGCTCCCTGAAGCGGCTGCGCGCCTCGCGGATGAGCTGCCGCAGCGTCAGCGCCACCTCGTCGACCAGCACCAGGCCCAGCTCGTCGAGGTCCCGGAAGTGCCGGTAGAAGCCGGTCGCGGTGATGCCCGACTCGCGCGCGATCTCCCTCAGGCTCAGCGCGCCGAAGCCCTGCGCCGCGCTCAGCGCCAGGGCCGCGTCGATCAACCGCCGCCGGGTCTGCTCCTTCTGCTCGGGTCGCCCCATGTCACGGCTCTATCACCGCCCGGGAGAACGAGCGTTGCGATTTTGAGTGCACGACTGTACACTGTGAGAACCCCCACGAAGGAGCTGCCGTGCTCTACCTCTCGCTGTGTCTGCTGACCTTCCTGTCGATGTACATGGTCAACATCTACTACATCACGGTGCTCTATCACCGCGGGTTGACCCACGGCGCCGTCAAGCTGGGGTCGCTTGCTCGGTGGATGGTCGTACACACGGGGAGCTGGGTGACCGGCCTGGACCCGAAAGGCTGGAGCACCATGCACCGGCTGCACCACGAGCACTCGGACACCGCGCTCGACCCGCACAGCCCGCGCAACCACGGCCTGCTGCCGCTGATGCTCGCGCAGCTCAAGTCGTACAACCGGGTGCTGGCCCGGCTGATCCACCAGGAGCCCGAGGTGACCAGGCTCTCGCGCGACCTCGACTTCGAGGTCAGCTGGCTCAACCGGCGCGGGCTGTGGGCGTTGCCCTACCTGCTCCACGCCGCCGTGGCGCTGGTGCTGGGCGTCGCCTTCGGCGCGTGGCTGCTCGGCGCGGCCTACTGGCTGGGCATGATGACCCACCCCGTGCAGGGGTGGATGGTGAACGCCTTCGCCCACACGTACGGCTCACGGAACTTCGAGACGCCCGACGACTCGCGCAACAACCCGCTGGTGGCGTGGCTGGTCTTCGGCGAGGGCTACCAGAACAACCACCACCACGCGCCCCGCTCCGCCAACTTCGCGATGCGCGCGGGCGAGGTGGACCTCGGCTACGGCCTCTGCGTGGCCTCGGAGCGGCTCGGCCTGCTCGAGGTCGTCGGCGCCCCCCACCCACTCCCTGACGGGCCCACCGCGCCGGTGAGGTGAGGCGTCGTGTCGCGAGCGCGGTGGCCGCCGCGCGGGTATAGGGGCGCCATGGCGAAGTGGCTCACGCTCCTCGGCGTCCTCGCGCTCTTCACCCTCGGCTTCCTGGCCTCCCTCAAGCTGCGCCCGCCGGCCGCGCTCGAGAAGGCCGAGGCGCTCGCGCACGCCGAGAAGAAGACCCTGGCCCCGCTCTTCCCCGCGCCGGCCTTCGCCTTCCCCGACCAGCACGGCGTCACCGTCACCGGCCCCTCGCTCACAGGGAAGGTCTGGGTCGCCAACTTCATCTTCACCACCTGCCGCACCGTCTGCCCGCTGTTGACCGCGAAGCTGGTGCAGCTGCAGCGCGCGCTCCCCGGCGTCGACGTGCGCTTCGTCTCGTTCTCGGTCGACCCGGAGCACGACACCCCGGCGGTGCTCGCCGCCTACGCCCAGAAGTGGGCGCCCGATGAGACGCGCTGGCAGCTGCTGGCCACCGACGCGAAGACGCTTCCCGCCGTCGCGGCTGGCTTTCACGTCACCGCCGAGCCCAACAAGCCGGGCGAGCTCGACCCCATCCTCCACTCCTCGGTGTTCGTGCTGGTCGACGGCGCCGGCATGGTGCGGGGCGTCTTCGACAGCGAGCACCGGGAAGACCTCAAGGCGCTCCAGAACGCCGTGCGCACGCTCACCAACGCGCCAGCGCCGCCCGCACCCCAGGGCGCCCCGGTCGGCGTCGAGCTGTACCACGCGCTGTCCTGCGCCACCTGCCACGAGGCCCCCGAGCTGGCCCCCGCGCTCCTCGGGCGCGCCGGCTCGCGCGTCACCTTCGACAACGGGCTCGTCACCACCTTCGACGCCGACTACGTGAAGGAGTCGCTGCTCGCCCCCGACGCCAGGCGCGCCCGCGGCTACCCGCTCCACATGCCGGCCTACGACCACCTCTCGGGCGAGGCGCTGCTGGTGCTGACGAAGTACCTGCTCGAGACCCCCGCGGAGCCCACCCCGACTTCCGACGTCCCGGTCGAGGTCGACCCGGTCTGCCACATGAAGGTGCGCGCCACCGCCGACGCGCTGGCCCACACCCACCAGGGCCACCGCTACGTCTTCTGCTCCAGGCACTGCCTCGAGCGCTTCGCCGCCACCCCGGGCGTGTTCCTGCCCGATGGCGGATAAGTCGGGCGGCCGTTGCCTAGAAGCCCCGCGGATACCCACATCACGCCAATGAGGTGGATTGTCTTGATGTGCAGCAAGTCAGTTCGGGCCGATGATCCACGCTTGCGAGCGGGGCGGTAAATCGCTTGGCAGGTCGGGAACCCTGTGACAAATCGCCGCGGTACGCGCAGGGCCAGCACCGCACCGCCTGCGTCGCTGTGGAGCATTCGACATGCACCGACTCATCACTTTCGCACTTCTCGTCGCGGGGCTCGCGACCGTGGGCTGCATCAGGCCTGACGGCGCGAAGAAGACCCTGCCCGGCAAAGAGCTCTTCGCGGCCTGTGCTTCGTGTCACGGCGAGAACGGCGCCGGGCAGGCGAACATCGCGGCGCCCAACATCGCCGGCCTGCCCGCCTGGTACGTCGAGGCGCAATTGGCGAAGTACCGCAGCGGCGCCCGCGGCGCCCACCCTGAAGATCTCGAGGGCCTGCGCATGCGCCCCATGTCGCGCCAGATGATGGACGAGGGCGAGGTCAAGGCCGTCGCCGCCTACGTCGCGACGCTCGCGCCGGTGAAGTCGGCCCCGTCGCTCAAAGACGCCGACGCCGCCGCGGGCGCTGGCTCGTACGCCACCTGCCTGGCCTGTCACGGCGACAAGGGCCAGGGCAACCAGGCGCTCAACGCGCCCCCGCTGGCCGGCCAGTACGACTGGTACCTCGTCAGCCAGCTCAAGAAGTTCAAGAGCGGCATTCGCGGCGCCAACCCGCTCGACGTCACCGGCGGCCAGATGCGCCCGATGTCGATGACGCTCCCCGATGAGCAGGCCATGAAGAACGTGGTCGCTCACATCTCCACCTTCAACCGCTAGAGGCACCCATGGCCGACTCGCCCGCTCCTGCCGCTGGCTCAGACAAGCTCGCGCAGACCCTCTTCTTCCTCCTCATCGCCGGTACCGTCGCGTTCGTCGGCGCCGTGTTCGTCTTCGTTCTGTAAGGAGTTCGGCGCACATGATCGACCAGTACGTTGAGTCTGCATCGACCTACGCGGGTGACATCGACAATGTCATTCTGTTGATTCTCGCGATCGTCGGCTTCTGGTTCTTGCTGGCGCAGGCGGTCTTCTTCGGCCTGATCTTCAAGTTCAAGGCGCGGCCGAACGTGAAGGCCCAGTACGTGTCGGGCGAGAAGCCGCACGAGAAGCGGTGGGTCGCGCTCCCGCACTACGCGACGCTGGTGTTCGACGTGCTCATCATCGTGATGGCCATCAAGGTGTGGCACGAGGTGAAGATCAACCTGCCCGAGGCCAACAGCACCGTGCGCGTCATCGCCCAGCAGTGGGCGTGGACGTTCGTGCACCCGGGCCCCGACAACAAGCTCGACACCGCCGACGACATCACGACGGTGGACGAGCTCCACGTGGAGCTGAACAAGACCTACCACTTCGAGCTCACCAGCCGCGACGTGCTGCACAGCTTCTCGGTGCCGGTGTTCCGCCTCAAGCAAGACGCCATTCCCGGTCGCATCATCAAGGGCTGGTTCAAGCCCACCCAGACCGGCCAGTTCGACATTCAGTGCACCGAGATCTGCGGCATCGGCCACGGCATCATGCCGGCCCGCATCGTGATCGAGACCGAGGCGGCGCACCGCCTCTGGAACCAGGCCAACGCGCCCAAGCTGGCTGACGCGGCGCCCACCACGCCCCCGACCAGCGCAGGAGGAATGCCATGAGCACCGCGGCCCACGCCGACCACGGCCACGATCACGCCCACGCTCACCACGAGCCGGGCTTCGTCGAGAAGTACCTCTGGTCCACCGACCACAAGATGATCGCCATGCAGTACCTGTTCACCGGCATGGCGATGGCGCTGGTGGGCGGCTTCACCGTCTACGCGTTCCGCATGCAGCTGGCGTTTCCGGGCATGTCGGTGCCGGGCTACGGCCGCGTCACGGCGACCGACTACAACGCGCTCGTCACGACCCACGGCTCGGTCATGATCTTCTGGGTGGCGATGCCGGTGTTGATCGCCGCGCTCGGCAACTACCTCATCCCGCTGATGATCGGCTGCGATGACATGGTGTTCCCGCGCCTGAACCGGCTCTCGTACCAGCTGTTCCTAATCAGCGCGATCATCCTCGTGGCGTCGTTCTACGTGCCCGGCGGCGCCTTCGGCGGCGCCTGGACGTCGTACCCGCCGCTGTCAGCCAAGGCCGAGTACAGCCTCACCGGGCTGGGGTCGTCGATGTGGCTCTTCGCGGTGGCCCTCGAGTTCGCGGCCTTCCTGCTGGGCGGCATCAACTTCGTCACCACGGTGATGAACTCGCGCGCGCCGGGCATGAAGATGTTCGACGTGCCCATCGTGGTGTGGATGATCATCATCGCCTCGATCCTCTTCATGGCCTCGGTCGGCCCGCTGATCGCCGGCGCGATCATGCTGATGTTCGACCAGCAGCTGGGCACCGGCTTCTTCGACCCGGCCAAGGGCGGCGACCCGGTGCTGTGGCAGCACCTGTTCTGGTTCTTCGGTCACCCCGAGGTCTACGTGGTGCTGCTGCCCGCGATGGGCATCGTCGCCGAGATCATCACGGTCTTCTCGCGCAAGAAGCTCTTCGCGTACAAGACGGTGCTCTACACGGCCATCGGCACCGGCGTGCTCTCGTTCTTCGTGTGGGCGCACCACCAGTTCATCGCCGGCATCGACCCGCGAATGGCGAACGTGTTCAGCGTCACCACGCTGCTCATCTCGATTCCGGTCGCCGAGATGGTGTTCGTCTACATCGGCACCCTCTACGGCGGCTCGATTCGGCTCACCACGCCGATGCTGTGGGCGCTGGCGTTCATCGCCGAGTTCCTGCTCGGCGGCGTGACGGGCATCTTCCTGGGGGCCTCGGGCGCCGACATCTACTTCCACGACACGTACTTCGTGGTGGCGCACTTCCACTACACGTTCTTCCCCATCGCCTTCATCGGGTCGTTCGCGGCCATCACCTACTGGTTCCCCAAGATGTTCGGGAAGATGATGAACGAGACGTGGGGCAAGGTGCACTTCTGGGGCACCATCATCCCCTTCAACTTCATCTTCATTCCGCTGTTCCTGCTCGGCATTCGTGGCGACCACCGCCGCATCTACGACTACCGCCACTTCCCCGACCTGATGAAGGCCGGCATGCAGGACCTGCGAATTCTCGCCACCATCTCGCTGCTGGTGCTGCTGGCCTTCCAGGTGGTCTTCCTCGTGAACTTCTTCGTCTCGCTCTTCCGCGGGCCGAAGGCGCCGATGAACCCGTGGAACGCCAACACGCTCGAGTGGCAGGCGCCGTCGCCGCCGCCGCACGGCAACTTCCCGCAGGGGCTGCCCAACGTGTACCGGGGCCCCTACGAGTACAGCCACCCTGACCGCAAAGACGACTACTGGCCGCAGACCGAGCCCGCGTCAGAGCCCGCGAAGACCTGAAAGAGACCTTTGTGATTCGACCGATCGCAACGACCCGTGAAGTGACTGGAATGCCCACCGGCCGGCTGGCCGTGTGGTGGCTCATCGCCTCTGAAATCGTCATCTTCGGCGGCGTGCTGGGCGCGTACCTCATGCACCGCCTGGGTCACCCCGAGTGGGCCAACCAGTCGATGCACACCAGCACCTGGAAGGGTGCGCTCAACACGTTCATCCTGCTGACCTCGTCGTTGTCGGCCGTGCTCGCGCACAACGCCGCCAGCCGGGGTGACGGCAAGCGCGCCGCGAAGCTCTTGTGGGCGACCATCGGCGGTGGCGCCGCGTTCCTCGTCGTGAAGTCCTTCGAGTGGACGGCCGAGATCAAGGCTGGCTACACCATCAGCTCGAACACCTTCTGGTCGTTCTACTACACGGCCGCCGGCATCCACGGCCTGCACGTCATCGCGGGCATGATCGTGATGATGTTCGTCGCGGCCGACGCCGCCAAGGGCAAGGAGCTCCAGCGGGTCGAGAACGCGGGCCTGTACTGGCACTTCGTCGACCTCGTGTGGATCTTCCTCTTCCCCCTCCTCTACATCGCGAAGTGAGGACTGCTCATGTCTGACACGGCACACGCTCCCGCAGCACCCGGGTCCCACGCGGTCGCTCACGCGTCGCACCCCGACTCGTTCTACGTGAAGATCTGGGGAGTCCTTTTGGTGCTCCTGGTGGTGTCGGTGGTCGGCCCCGAGCTCGGCATTCGGGTCGTCACCCTCTTCACCGCCTTCGGCATCGCGGTGGTGAAGGCGTACCTGGTCATCAAGAACTTCATGCACCTGGGCGTCGAGAAGAAGTACGTCGCCTACCTGCTCCTCACCATGCTGGCCCTGATGGTGGTGATGGTCGGCGGCGTCGGCCCCGACGTGCTCCGGCACCAGGGCACCAACTGGGACAACGTGGCCGCCAAGAAGGCCGTCGAGGCGGGCCTCAAGGCCGGCGGCGGCCACGGCGAGCACGGCGCCGACCATGGCGCGCCCGCTCCCGGGGCCGCCAGCCCCGGCGAGGCGCACTGACACGTCATGAGCCTGGCCACTGCACAGCCTGAGGTGATGCCGGCCGGGGTCGACCGCACGGCCAACCGCGCCGTCGTCCCCAACGCGGTGCTGGGCATGCTCATCTTCGCGGTGGCCGAGGTGATGTTCTTCGTCGGCCTCATCAGCGCCTTCACCATCAGCCGCTCGGGCGCGATGCCCGGCACCTGGCCGATGCCCGGGCAGCCGATGTTGCCGAAGGACGCGACGCTGGTGAACACGGTGGCCCTGGTGCTCTCGGGCTTCGTGCTGCTGGGCGCGCAGGTGGCGTGGGCGAAGAAGCGGCCTGTCGCGAAGTGGTTGGTCGTCGCCGCGTGGGTGTTGGGCGCGGCCTTCGTGGCGCTCCAGGGCCGCGAGTGGGCGCAGCTGCTCGCCGCGGGCCTCACGCTGACCTCGAGCCGCCTGGGCGCGTTCTTCTACCTCATCGTCGGAATGCACGGCCTGCACGCCATCGCCGCGCTGGGGGGCCTGGCCGTGGCGGCGGCGCAGCTGCTGCGGGGCACCATGAAGGGCGGCCTCTTCTTCGGCGTGCAGGTCTTCTGGTACTTCGTCGTCTTGATGTGGCCCATCATCTACGCGCGGGTGTACTTCTGATGACGGCGCTCTCGCTGCTGGCGTGTGCGGTGTGCGGCGCAGGTCAGGACAACACCGAGTGGGCCTACCTGGCGATGACGGGCGTGGTGTCGCTCTCGCCGCTGGCGATGATCGGCGGCGTGGCCTTCTGGCTGTACCGCGCCTCGAAGGCGCGTGACGCCGAGCTGGCCTCGGGCGCCGCGCCAGCGAAAGACCCTTCCTGACCCACGCCGTCTGCCGCGGAGCCCCGATGAAGCGCTTGCTTGCCGTGGTGTGCCTCCTCAGTCCCCTGGGCTCGTTGGCGCAGGTCGGTGTGAAGGTCGAGGTCGTGCTGCCGACCATCACCTTCCAGGCGCCCCCCGCGCTGGTGGTGGTCGAGCCCGGCGTGCAGGTGGTGGAGGACTTCGACGACGAGGTCTTCTTCGTCGATGGCTTCTACTGGTGCCGCCGCGACGGCCGCTGGTTCCACACCAGGACCCACCGCGGGGCCTGGGTCGTGGTGGAGGACCGGGGCGTGCCGGTCACCCTCGTGCGGCTGCCGCCCGGGAAGTACAAGAAGTGGAAGAAGGTGAAGGTCGAAGCGCACCGCGGCAAGAAGAAGGGCAAGGGCAAGAAGGGTGACGACTGAGTCGGCCGCAGAACCCGAGGCCCGCGGGCCGTGGTGGAAGAGCCCGTTCGTCATCGCCTTCCTGCTCGGCGCGGTGGTGCTGACGGTGCTGCCGTTCATGCAGCGCCGCTTCCTGAAGGCGCCGCCGGCCATCGCGCCGCTGGGGGCCTGGCAGCTCTCAACGGTCGACGACGCGCGGCCCTTCGGCTCGGCGGAGCTCTCGGGCAAGGTCTTCCTCACGTTCTTCGCCAACGGCCCGTGTGAGGCCGCCTGCGTCGAGGCCCAGCGCGCGTTCGGCCGCGGCCTCGACCACACCGACGACCTCGGCGACAAGGTTCACTTCGTCACGGTGGCGCGCGACTCGGCTGCGCCCGCGCTGAAGGGGCTCGCCGCCGGCCGCTGGCACGTCGTCACCGGCGCCGACGAGGCCCTCGCCCCGCTCCTCTCCTCGTTCCATGCGTCGTGGGCGCTGCGCGGCGGCTCCGACGCGGGCACCACGGTGAGCGAGCAGATGGGGCTGCCCGCGTTCGCGCTCGTCGACCAGGAGGGCCAGGTGCGGGACTTCTGGAGAGACGACTCCGCGGGCCGGGGCAACGCCATCAACGCCGCCCGCCTGCTCGCGCGGTTCGGCCCCAACCCTTGAGCGGGGCGCGAGGTCGGCGCAGGTGCGAGCAATCGCGCTCCTGTCGGCGAGGAGTCAGGCTGATTTCGCGCGGCCTTCACCGCTGATCTTCCTCGCCCGAAGCAGGGCGAATGACATGCAGCAAGCTCCATTCTCTCTCGACGAACGCAGTTCTTGCCGTCGTTTCGTTCTTGAGGCGTAAGGCCGTTACCGCTACACGCCGCACGCTCGCGAGGTCGCATTTCACATGGCCCAGATCTTCCCGAAGTGGTGGAACCAGACCCCAGCCCTGGCGCTCGTCGGAACGCTCGTCGGCGGCGGTGTCGTCACGTTTGCCCTCTACTGGTGGGGCTCTCCGTGGCACACCGACGTCGGCTACAAACCGACGCAGCCCATCGAGTACAGCCACAAGCTGCACGCGGGCGACATGCAGATCGACTGTCGCTACTGCCACGCCTACGTGGAGCGCGGCCCGCACGGCGGCGTGCCCCCGACGCAGACGTGCATGAACTGCCACGCGCAGGTGAAGAAGGACTCGCCCAAGCTCGAGGCCCTGCGCGAGTCGTGGAAGACCGGCAAGTCGGTCGAGTGGGTGCGCATTCACAAGACGCCCGACTTCGCCTACTTCAACCACTCGGCCCACATGGGCGTCGGCGTCGGTGAGAACCGCGCCGCGGTCGGCTGCGAGACCTGCCACGGCCGCATCGACACCATGGAGGTCGTCAAGCAGACCCAGCCGCTGTCGATGGCCTGGTGCCTCGACTGTCACTCCGACCCCGCGCCCAACCTGCGCCCGGTGGAGCAGCTGACCGCGATGGGCTGGAAGGGCGACCTGGCCTGGAACGAGAAGGCGACGAAGATCGCCGCCACGCTCAACCCGCCGGGCAGCCTCTCGGCCGCCGCCAAGCGCGGCCCCAACGGTGAGCTGCTCACCTACGCGACCGCCGGCTGCTCCGGCTGCCACCGCTGACCGACTCTTCGTCTTCTTCGAAAGAACGACACCGCCATGAAGAAAGACCCCTACGCCCCGCTTCGCGACCAGATGAACGAGCCGCCGACGTACTGGCGTTCCGTCGCGCACAAAGAAGGCGACGAGCTCCTCAAGAAGCAGATGGAGGACGAGTTCCCCAACGGGCTGACGCCCGAGGGCTTCAACCGCCGCGACGCGCTGAAGATCGGCGCCGCCGCGATGTCGCTGGGCGCGCTGGCCGGCTGCGAGAACCTGCAGGTTCGCCGCCCGGTCGACGAGATCCTGCCCTTCGTGCAGCAGCCGGAGCAGGTCGTGCCGGGCGTGCGCATGTACTACTCGACCGCGATGCAGCGGTCCGAGGGCGCGGTGGGCCTCATCGTCGAGGCCAACGGCGGCCGGCCCACCAAGATCGAGGGCAACCCGAACCACCCCAGCTCGCTGGGCGCCTCTGACATCTGGGCCCAGGCCGAGGTGCTGCGCCTGTACGACCCGGAGCGCGCGCGCGCCCCGATGCAGGGCGGCCAGGCCAGCACCTGGGAGAAGTTCGACGCGTTCTTCAAGGAGCTGTCCACGAAGTTCGCCGGCGCCCAGGGCGCGGGCCTGGCCATCGTCGTCGAAGACGAGCTCGGGCCGACCGCCGAGCGCCTGCTCAAGCTCGTCGCCACGAAGCTGCCGCAGGCGAAGATCGTCCGGTGGGACCCGCTCGCCCCCGACCAGCAGCACCTGGGCGCCCACCTGGCGTTCGGGCCCGGCGCGCGCGTGCACGCCGACCTCTCGACGACGAAGATCATCTTCGCCCTCGACTCCGACTTCCTCGTCTCGGGCCCCGACCACCTCAAGCTGGCCCGCCAGTTCGGGGCGACGCGCGCCGTGCACACCCGCGATGACCTCGCGAAGATGCAGCGCCTGTACGTCGCCGAGTCGACCTTCAGCGCGACCGGCACCAACGCCGACCACCGCGTGCGGGTGGCCTCGAGCCAGGGCGTCGACGTGATGAAGGCGCTCGCGAAGGCCCTCGCCGCCAACGGCGTCGACCTCGGCGCGCTCGGCGCGCTCGAAGGCGCCGCGCTGCCCGCGAACGTGACCCGGTTCGTCGCGGCGCTCGCCAAAGACCTCGCCGCCAACAAGGGCGCCGCCACGCTGTTCGTCGGTGAGCGCCAGCCGCCGGCGGTGCACGCGCTGGCCTTCGCCATCAACGCGGCGCTCGGCGGCGGCCAGACGGTCTCGATGGGCGAGGCCCTCGACCACCCCAGCCAGTACGAGCAGCTCGCCGCGCTCACCAAGGCGCTGGGCGAAGGCGCCATCGACACCGTGGTGTTGGCCGACGTCAACCCGGTCTACACCGCGCCCGGCGCGCTGAAGTTCGGCGAGGCGCTCGCGAAGGCCAAGACGACGGTGCACCTCGGCCTCTTCCCCGAAGAGACGGGCCTCAAGGCCACCTGGCACGCGCCGCTGGCCCACTTCCTCGAGTCGTGGGGCGACGCCGAGGGCTGGGACGGCACCGTCAGCCTGGTGCAGCCCATCATCCTCCCGCTGTTCTCGGGCCGCCCCCTCATCACCCTGCTGGCGCAGCTGGCGGGCGAAGCCGAGACGGGCGACAAGAAGCTCGTCGAGGCGACCTGGCGCGCCGAGGGCGGCAAGCTCACCGCCGAGAAGGCCTGGCGCAAGGCCCTGCACGACGGCGTCATCGCCGGCACCGCCAGAACCCCGGCGCCCGCCGCGGCGAAGGTGGCTGAGATCGCCACCGCCGTGGGCGCGCTCACCAGCGTCACCCCGGGCAAGGACAACTACGAGCTGGTCGCGGTGCACGGGCACGCCAAAGACGGCCGCCTCACCAACACCTCGTGGGTGATGGAGCTGCCCGACACCATGTCGAAGCTCTGCTGGGACAACGCGCTGCTGATGGCGCCGTCGGTCGCCAAAGAGCTGGGCATCGAGAGCGCGGTGGTGCGCAACGGCTACACCGCCGACGTCGTCGAGGTGACGGTCAACGGCCGCTCCATCACCACGCCGACCTTCGTGCTCCCCGGCCTCGCGCCCGCCACCCTGGTGATGACCGCCGGCTACGGCCGCGCGCAGGGAGAGGTCTCGAAGGGCATCGGCGCCGACGTCACCCCGCTGCTCGAGGGCGCCCTCAACGTCGTCACCGGCGTGAAGGTGACGAAGACGGGCAAGACGCAGGTGCTGGCGTCGACGCAAGACCACTTCTCGGTGCCCGCGTCGCCGCTGAAGGAGCTCACCTTCGTCAAGATGCTCGACGAGAGCGCCGACTCGGAGCACCGCAAGCTGGGCCTGGGCGACCGCCCGCTGTTCCGCTCGGCCACCGCCGCCGCCTACGCGAAGGACGAGAGCTTCGCGCACAAGGGCGACATGCCCGCGAACCTGGTGACGCTCGGCACGCCGAAGAACCGGCCCTCGAAGCCCATTCAGCCGCACAGCGAGATCGTCTACGAAGGCCAGCAGTGGGGCATGGTCATCGACCTGTCGGCCTGCATCGGCTGCAACTACTGCGCGATCGCCTGCCAGTCCGAGAACAACATCGCGGTGGTGGGCCGCGAGCAGGTGCTGCTGGGCCGCGAGCTCCACTGGATTCGCATCGACCGCTACTTCACCGGTGACGTGGACGCGCCCGCGGCGGTGCACCAGCCGGTGGCGTGCATGCACTGCGAGAACGCGCCCTGCGAGCCGGTGTGCCCGGTCTCGGCCACGGTGCACGACGAAGAGGGCACCAACACGATGGCCTACAACCGGTGCATCGGCACCCGGTACTGCGCCAACAACTGCCCCTACAAGGTGCGGCGCTTCAACTACCTCGACTACACCCACACCGGGAACGTCTACGTCGAGCCGTACTGGAAGGAGCGCATGAAGACGCTCAAGCTCCAGCGCAACCCCGACGTGTCGGTGCGGTACCGCGGCGTGATGGAGAAGTGCTCGTACTGCGCGCAGCGCATCGACGACGCCAAGATCGCCGCCAAGCGCCAGGGCCACGACCGCAAGGCGCTGCCTGACGGCGCGGTGATTCCGGCGTGCCAGCAGGCGTGCCCGACCAGCGCCATCACCTTCGGCAACATCAACGACGAGAAGTCGAAGGTGTTCGCGCTCAAGAACAGCGAGCGCAACTACGAGATGCTGCAGGAACTCAACATTCGCCCACGCACCAGCTACCTCGCCCGCGTGCGCAACGAGAACGAGGAGCTGGCCTGATGGGAACGCCAACTGCCACCATGACGCTGCCTGACGACCCGAACCTGCGGGGCGACGTGGTGTTGCCCGAGGTCATCGAGGGCCGTGAGCCACTGGTTCGTGGTGACCACGACTTCCACGCGATCACCGAGATGGTCTGCAAGGTGAACGAGGCGCCGATCCTCCAGACGCCCAACGGGCTGAAGTTCGGCATCGCGCTCGCGGCCGCCGGCGCGGCAATGTTCGGCGGCTACGTCGGCTACCTCTTCTGGGAAGGCCCCGGCATCTGGGGCAACAACACCCCGGTCGCCTGGGCGTGGGACATCGTCAACTTCGTCTTCTGGGTCGGCATCGGCCACGCCGGCACGCTCATCTCGGCGGTGCTCTACCTGTTCCGCCAGAAGTGGCGCACCAGCATCAACCGGTTCGCCGAGGCGATGACCATCTTCGCCGTCGCCTGCGCCGGCTCGTGCGTGGCGCTGCACACCGGCCGCATCTGGATGGACTACTACCTGTTCCCGATTCCCAACCAGATGGGCCTGTGGCCGAACTTCCGCAGCCCGCTGGAGTGGGACGTGTGGGCCGTCAACACCTACGCGCTGGTGTCGATCCTCTTCTGGTACACCGGCCTGGTTCCCGACTTCGCGACCCTGCGTGACCGCACCACCATCAAGTGGCGCCGCTTCTTCTACGGCTTCTTGTCGCTGGGCTGGCGCGGCTCGATGCGCCACTGGGTGACCTACGAGAAGGCCTACCAGATCCTCGCGGCCTTCTCGGCGCCGCTGGTGCTCTCGGTGCACACCATCGTCTCGTTCGACTTCGCCGTCTCGCAGCTGCCCGGCTGGCACACCACCATCTTCCCGCCGTACTTCGTGGCCGGCGCCATCTTCTCGGGCTTCGCGATGGTGCTGACGCTCGCGATTCCGGCGCGCCAGTGGCTGGGCCTCAAAGACGTGATCACGATTCGTCACATCGAGAACATGAACAAGATCATCCTGCTGACCGGCTCGCTCGTCGGGTACGCGTACGGCATGGAGTTCTTCATGGCGGCCTACTCGGGCAACCAATACGAGGGCTTCACGTTCCTCAACCGCATGGGTGGGCCGTACTGGTGGGCCTACTGGATCATGATGAGCTGCAACGTGATCACCCCGCAGCTGTACTGGTTCAAGAAGATCCGCACCAACGTGAAGATCACCTTCGTCCTGTCGATCTTCGTGAACATCGGCATGTGGTTCGAGCGCTTCGTCATCACGGTGACCTCGCTGCACCGCGACGCGCTGCCCTCGAGCTGGGACTACTTCGTGCCCGTCACCGAGGTGCTCTTCCTGTTGGGCACCTTCGGCCTCTTCTTCTTCCTCTTCCTGCTCTTCGTGCGCTTCTTCCCCGTCATCGCCATGAGCGAGGTGAAGGGCGTGATGGCGCAGGCCAACCCGCACTGGGAAGGCTACGGCCACGCCGCTGGCCACGCGCACGAGGCGGCGCACCACCACACCGAGGCGCCCGCCATCGGTGGCGCGATTCCCTCGACGGCGGTCGCCGGCACCGGAGGTCACTCATGAGCGACAAGAAGCACTGGGGCCTGCTCGCCCAATACGAGAACCCCGCCACGGTGACGCACGCCGCGGCCCGGGTTCGCGCCGCCGGCTACGAGAAGTGGGACGTGTGCACCCCGTTCCCCGTGCACGGCCTCGACAAGGTGATGGGCGTGCCCGACTCGAAGCTGCCCTGGGCCGTGCTGGTGATGGGCATCACCGGCTCGACCTTCATGCTCTTCTTCCAGGCGTGGGCGATGGGCTGGGCCTACCCGATGATCGTCGGCGGCAAGCCGTTGTTCTCGATCCCCGCCTTCGTGCCCGTCTGGTACGAGGTGACGGTCCTCTCGAGCTGCGTGACCGCGTTCCTCGCGAACTGGATCATGAACGGGCTCCCGCAGCCGTACCACCCGGCGTTCGCCTCGAAGGCGTTCGAGCGTGTCACCGACGACAAGTTCTTCATCATGATCGAGGCAGAGGACCCGCGCTTCGACGGCGAGAAGACGAAGGCGCTGCTCCAGGAGTCCGGTGCCACGCTCGTCGAAGAGCTGGAGGCCTAGAGTTCACATGCGAAACCTTTTGTGGAGCGGAGTGGTGTGTCTGGTGGGCCTCTCGGGCTGCCGCGGCTGGGAGTCCGACAAGCCGCCGGTGCACCTCATCCCCAACATGGACACCCAGGAGAAGGTGAAGTCGTACCGCAAGGACACGACCGGCCTCTTCGCCGACGGCCGCTCGATGCGGGCGCCCGTCGAGGGCACGGTGGCGATCGGTCAGCTCGACGACGACGACCACCTCGTCAAGGGCACCGACGACAAGGGCGAGTTCGTGCTCGCGTTCCCCGCCTCGATCAAGGGCGACGACGGCGCGCCCACGGCCGAGGCGATCGCCCGCGGCCACGAGCGCTTCAAGATCTTCTGCACCCCCTGCCACGGCCCCAACGGCGACGGCGACGGCGTGGTGAACACCAGCAAGGGCCTGCTGGTGCCCCCGCCCTCGATGCACAGCGACCGCGTGAAGGAGCTCAAGAACGGCAAGCTCTACGCGGCCATCGCGGTGGGCGTGAACGGCGGCAACATGGCCTCGTACGCGGCGCAGATTCCCGTGGCCGACCGGTGGGCCATCGTCGCCTACGTGCGCGACCTCGAGCGCCAGAAGGACCCGGCGGTCTCGTGGGAGCCCGGCGGAGACTCCGGCCCCGCGGTGGACCTCACCAAGGCGAGCGCCGACCTCGGCAAGAAGCTCTACAAGGACAAGGGCTGCAACGCCTGCCACTCGCTCGACGGCTCGAAGCTGGTGGGCCCGTCGTTCAAGGGCCTGTGGGGCAAGACCGAGAAGACGAGCGCCGGCGACGTGGTGGTCGACCTGGCGTACCTGGCCGAGTCGATTCGGCAGCCGATGGCGAAGGTCGTCGACGGCTACCCCCCGGCGATGCCGCCCGCAGTGGTGACCGACCTCGAGGTCGAGAGCATCGCCAAGTACTTCGAGACGCTGAAGTGAGGACCTCGTGAGCCACGCCATCGAAAAGCCGACCGACATCACGATTCCTTCGACGAGCCTGTGGGCGAAGCTGCCCATGCTCGGCGGCGCCATGGCCGTCATCGGCCTGGGCGCGACGCTGGCCTCGGCCGGCGGCGACAACAAGGCCCGCGCGATGTTCGCGTACCTCTGGGCCTTCGAGAGCGTGCTCGCGCTCGCGCTCGGCGCCCTCGGCTGGGTGCTGATCAACCACGCGGTGAAGGCGGGCTGGCACATCGTGCTGCGCCGCATCGCCGAGACCGCGGCGGTGACGCTGCCGGTCTTCGCGTTCCTCTTCATCCCCATCGCGACGGTGGGCTTCCACGAACTCTACCCGTGGACGCACGCCGACCACATCGACGAGATCCTCGCGCGCAAGACCTGGTTCCTCTCGTCGGGCGCCTTCTTCGGGCGCGCGGCCATCTACTTCGCCATCTGGAGCGTGCTGGCGTGGGTGCTCCACAACACCTCGACCAAGATGGACACCGAGACCAACCCCGCGGCGCGCGAGGCCCTGGTGAAGCGCCTGGTGCTGGTCAGCACGCCGGGCATCGCCCTCTACGCGCTCTCGCAGAGCTTCCAGGCCATCGACTGGATGATGTCGCTCCAGCCGCACTGGTACTCGACCATCTTCGGCATCTACTACTTCGCGGCGTCCATCCTCGCGTTCCACGCCTTCCTCGCGCTGGTGGCGATGGGGCTGCAGCGCGCGGGCGTGCTCACCAAGGCCATCACTGCCGAGCACTTCCACGACCTCGGCAAGTACGTCTACGGCTACGGCGTCTTCTGGGCCTACATCGCGTTCAGCCAGTTCATCCTCATCTGGTACGCGAACATTCCCGAAGAGACCGAGTTCTACATCGTGCGCATGGCGGGCGGCTGGCAGCACGTGTCGTACGCCCTGCCGGTGCTGCACTTCTTCGTGCCGTTCTTCTACTTCGTGTCGCGGCACGTGAAGCGCCACCGGGTGGGCCTCGCGGTCGGCTGCGTGTGGATGCTCTTCATGCACCTGGTCGACATGTACTGGCTCATCATGCCGAACTTCGGCGCGCACACCGGGGGCCACCACGAGCCGCACTTCGCGCTCTCGTACCTCGACGCGACGGCCCTCATCGGCATGCTCGGGGTGTTCCTGGCGGCGTTCGGGTTCTTCCTCAACAAGAACAAGGTCGTCCCCATCAACGACCCGCGCCTGTCGGACTCGCTGGCGCACGAGAACTACTAAAGCGCCGGCTCACCTTCGGCCCTGCGCGCTCCGCCACGGGAGTCGCAGGGCCGTGGTGTCTCCAGGAGGCCGTCATGTCGTCGCTCTTCGTCGTCGCGCTCCTGCTGGGCCAGGCCGAGCCGACGCTCCGCCTGCGCGCGGTCGGTGACGTGATGCTGGGCACCGCGGTGCCCGAGGGCGTGCTCCCCCCAGACGACGGCGCGCACCTGCTCGACGCGGTCGCGCCTCTGCTGCGAGACGCCGACGTCACCTTCGCGAACCTCGAGGGGCCGCTGTGTGACTCGGGCACCTCGGCGAAGTGCCGCAAGGGCGGCAACTGCTTCGCGTTTCGGTCGCCCACCCGCTACGCGGCGTACCTCAAGGGCGCCGGCATCGACCTGGGCTCGACGGCGAACAACCACTCGGGTGACTTCGGCGAGGCCTGCCGCCGCGAGACCGAGGCGGCGCTCGACGCCCAGGGCATCGTGTGGAGCGGCCCGCCTGGCTCCGTCGGCACGCTCACCGTGAAGGGCAAGCGGCTCGCACTGGTCGCGTTTCACACCTCGGGCGCCACCAACGACGTCAACGACCTCGCCGCCGCGAAGGCGCTGGTGGCGAAGGCCGCGGCGACGCACGACCTCGTCATCGTCAGCTTCCACGGCGGCGCCGAGGGCCTGGGGGCCGACCGGGTGCGCGACGGCGCCGAGCGCTATCTGGGTGAGAACCGCGGCGACCTCAAGGCCTTCGCCCGCGGCGTCATCGACGCAGGCGCCGACGTGGTGCTCGGCCACGGGCCGCACGTGCTGCGCGCGATGGAGCTCTACCAGGGCCGCCTCATCGCCTACTCGCTGGGCAACTTCGCCACCTACGGGCGCTTCAGCCTCGGGGGCGCGCTCGGCGTCTCGGTGGTGCTCGAGGTGGAGCTGGCCGACGACGGGCGCTTCGTGAAGGGCAGGGTGCTCTCGACGAAGCAAGAGGGCAAGGGCGTGCCGATGCCCGACGAGCGCGGGCGTGGCCAGAAGACCATCGCCGCCCTCTCGGCGCGCGACTTCCCGAAGTCGGGCGTGCGGGTGTCAGACGACGGACAGCTCTCGGCGCCCTGAGCGCGACGTCGTCACGCCTTCTTCACGAACTCGGCCTTGAGCCCCATGGGGCTGCCGTCGATGCGGCAGTCGATCTCATGGTCGCCGTCGACGAGGCGAATGCCCTTCACCTTCGTGCCCTGCTTGAGCACCTCGGAGGAGCCGCGGAGCTTGAGGTCCTTGATCAACACCACGGTGTCGCCGTCGGCCAGGGCCTGCCCGTGCGCGTCCTTCACCACCCGCGCTGCCGGCGCCGCCGCCGCTCTGATCCACTCGTGGCCACAGGTGGCGCACTCCCAGCGCTCGGCGTGCGCGAGGACGTCGTTCATGGTGCAGATGGGACAGCGCTGCTCGCTCATGGCCCGTGGCTATCAGTGATGGCGGCTGCTTGCCTCATGGAACCCAGAGAAACCGGTCGCCCCGCATCGAGCGATTCGATGGTTGGCCTGCCTTCATCTCCTTACAGACAACGCATGGCACACGTCCCGATGACCCGCTCCGAAGCGCTGTCGCGATTGGTCGCCCGCGGTGTTCCCGGGCCGATGGTCTACCTGCTCGACGCCCTGCCCCTGGTCGAGATGGCGTGGGCCGACGGCGTGGTGCAACCGGCGGAGCGCGCCATGATCCTCGCGTTCGTGAACCAGCACCTGGCGCTCCTCGAGGCGCACGCCGGGGGGCCCGTCGTCAGGCGGAGCGACGCGCTGGAGTTCATCAACCGCTACCTGGCCGAGCGGCCCAGCGCCGAGACGTTCGCCGAGCTGCGCGAGCTGATGATGGTGGTGCGGCTGACGGGCGAGAGCGACGAGGCGCGCGCCGTGCGCATCCTCGACTGGGTGAGCACCGTCGGAGGCGCCGCGGCCAGCCCGAACGAGCCGAAGCACGCGTGGGACAAGGACGAGCTGCTCACGCTGTGGCGGCTCGAAGACGAGCTGCGACGGCACTGAGCGAGGCCCCCCCCCGCGGCCCGGGGCACTGCCCGCTGGTCCGGCGCGTGGGCTGACTTGCGGTTAGGCTCCGCCGTCTTCTCACCCGGAGCCACGATGTCGGCGGTCCAACGCGCCTCACCCCGCAGCGCCTCCTCGTCCGGTCCAGTGCTCCTGCTCGGGGGCGGCCGCGGCGAGGCGACCTGCGGCATCCTCTACCTCGCGGGTTTTCTGCGGCGCAACGGCGTCGAGGCGTACGTCAGGCTCTGCGACTGGGACCAGAACGAAGAGGGGCTGACGCGCTCGCTCAAGCGGCTGATGGCGCGCGTGAAGCCGAGCGTGGTGGGCATCAGCCTCAAGTGGTACCTCCACGTGCACCGCGCGCTCGTCATCGCCCGGGCCCTCAAGCGCATCGACCCGAAGGTGAAGGTGGTGCTGGGCGGCAACTCCGCCGCGCTGTGGTGGCAGCAGCTGCTGGTGCACGAGAGCGTCGACGACGTCGTGATGGGCGACGGCGAGGTGCCGTTCCTGGCGCTCTGTCGCGGCGACCCCGACGCCCCCAACCGCGCCCACCGCGGCCCCGACGGCGTGCCCGTCAAGGTGCCCTTTGGCTACGTGCAGACCGAGGCGAGCGCCGACGTCTTCTACTCGCACTTCGACGACATCTTCCTCTCGCAGCTCGACCTCAGCGGCTTCTCGGGGTGGATCGCCCCCGGCAAGGGCTGCGACCAGTCCTGCGTGTACTGCGGCGGCCGGCGCGCGGCCCAGCGCCTGTCGTTCGGGCGCCCGATGCCGTTCCTGAGGCCGCACGAGTCGGTTCGACAAGACCACCGCGAGCTCGGCGACCGCGTGTGGCAGTACCGCTACGACTTCCCCGGCGGCTCCACCGAGTACCTCTGTGACGTGTGGCCGGGGCTCGACCTCTCGCGGCAGAGCACGACGTACTTCCTCTGGGGCGTGCCGGCGCCGGGCCTGGTGGCGGCGCTCGCGAAGACCTTTCACCGCGTGGCGCTGGTGCTCGACATCGGCTGCTTCTCGCAGACCCAGCGGCAGGCGTTGATGGGCGCGAGCCTCTTGAAGCCGTGCCCGACCGACGAGGCGCTCTTCGCCACCATCGACGACTGCCTGCGCTACCCCAACCTCGAGCTCGAGGTGAGCGGCATCGCCGGCCTCCCCCTGGCGACGCCGGCCGCGCTCGCTGAGGAGCAGCGCCTGATGGAGCAGGTGCTCGCGAAGGGCTGCAAGGTCAGCTACCAGCGGCTGCAGTCGCAGCCCGGCGCGTTGGTGACGTCGCACGCCGAGCGCTTCGGCATGGTGTCCGAGGCGGTGACCTTCGACGACTTCCTCACCTTCTTCGGCAAACGAAAGCCTGGCGGCGCCATCCCCATGGTGCGCTTCGCCGACGCGGCGCTCGAGAAGGCGGTCACCCGCAACTGCGCCAGGCTCGATGAGCTGTTGGCGGCGCACGCGGAGCGCGAGGCGCCTGCGCTCACCGGGCGCACCAGGCTCGAGGCGACGACGGTGACGCGCTCGGTCGCGCTCGGCGACTGGCTCGGCGCGCACGTGGTGCCCTCGAAGGTGGCCGGCGCGCCGGTGACGGTGCTCCGGTCGGTCATCGGGGCCGGCCTGGCGTGCGCTCCGGCGCTCGACCCGCGCGCCTTCGAGGACCCGATGCTGCAGCAGGGAGAAGCCGCCACCGCGGTGCTCGAGGCGCTCGCTGCGTGCGCCAGGCCCACCACCGTCGACGCGGCGTCGGGCCGGCTGATGAAGAAGCTCGCGGTGGACGAGGGGGCGGCGCTCGAGCTCATCGAGCACCTGGTGTCGAAGCGGTTCCTCTCGCGGGCCTGAGACGTTCTCCTTGAAACTCCGGGCGGGGACTCGTCATACGGGGGGCATGCGCCTCTTCCCGCTCGTGCTCACCGCGTTCGCCCTCGCAGCCTGCCCAGACCCCGCCAAAGACAAGACGAAGGCCGTCGTCTCGGCGCCCACCCGGCCTGCGCAGGTGGCGCTGGCGCCGCTCGCCAACGCGACGCGGTTCCCCTTCAGCCAGGCGAACGCGAAGGTGGGCTTCGTGGGCGCGAAGGTGACCGGGAAGCACGAGGGCGGCTTCAACACCTTCGCGGGGGTGGTCGAGGTCGTCGACGGCGACCTCGCGAAGAGCCGCGTGCAGGTCGACCTCGAGATGGCGTCGGTCTTCACCGACAGCGACAAGCTCTCGCAGCACCTTCGAGACGCCGACTTCTTCCTGGTGGAGCAGTTCCCCACCTCGCGGTTCGTCTCGAGCAGCTTCAAGGGGCTCGAGGGGGCGCGCTACGAGGTGACGGGTGACCTCACCCTGCGCGGCGTGACGAAGACCATCGCCTTCCCGGCCGAGGTGACGGTGGGGGCCGAGCAGGTCGACGTGAAGGCCGAGTTCGCCATCAACCGGAAGGACTTCGGCATCGCCTACCCGGGCAAGCCCGACAACCTCATCGCCGACAACGTGCTGCTGACGCTCGAGGTGCACGCGAAGAAGCAGTGACGTTCCATCGGGGCGTCGTTGGTGTAGGGCCCCTGGCTGCGTGGCTCGCGTTCGACAGCTGCTGCTGCTCCAGGTGGTGGCCTGCGTCGCCGTCTGGGCGCTGTGTGTCGCGGCCTTCGTCTCGCAGTCGTCCGAGGTGGCGGAGCGCTTCGCGGCGCTCGCGCGCGGGCCGTACCTGAGCTTCGCGGTGCTGGCGCAGCTGCGGGCGCTGCCGGCGTACCTCGTCATCGCGCTGGCGCTGACCTTCCTGTCGAGGCCCTGGCTGGGGCGCGCGACGGGCGCTCGGCTGGTGGCCTCGATGGTGGTGGTGGACGTGGGCGTGCTGCTGTGCGCGCTCGGGCCCGCGCTGCTGCTCAGCCCCGGCTTCTTCGACAGCGTGGAGCGGAAGCTGCGGGTGGACCTCTCGACGGTGGAGCGGCTCCATGGGCTCGAGCTGTCGAGCGCGCTCTTCGGGGCGCTGGTGGTGGTGGCGGTCCTCGACTGGGTGCGGGGCGCGCGGCGGAGGGTGCTGGTGGCGCTGCTGCTGGGCGTGGCGACCGCCGCGGCCGCCTGGCGCCCCACGCCGCCCAAGGCCACCCGCCTCACGAGGCCCAACGTGCTGGTGCTCGCGGCCGACTCGTGGCGCTTCGATCGCCTCGGCGTTCACGGCGCTGCGCGTGAGGGGCTGACGCCGCACCTCGACGCCTTCGCCGCCCACGCGCTGGACCTGCAGCAGCACCACGTCTCGACGGCCAGCACGCTGGAGTCGTGGACGACGGTGCTGACCGGCCTCTTCCCTCCGGCGCACGGGCTGCGCAGCATGTACCCCTCGCGTGACGAGGTCGCCGCCGTCGAGGCGCGCGCGGAGCTGCTGCCGAGGCTGCTGGCCGCGCAGGGCTACGACACCTTCGTCTCGTCAGACTGGGTGGGGAACTGCTTCGACCTCGTGGACTTCGGGTTCGCGAAGCGACGGGTCGGCCCGATTCAGAACTTCGAGGCGCTGCTGCTCGAGGCCACCATGCGCGCGCATGTGTTGGTCTCGCTCTTCTTCGGCGCGGTGCCGGCGCCCTTCGGCGACGTGCTGGTGCCGGGCCGCGCCTCGCTCTCGTGGGCCGCGCGGCCGACGGTGTTGACCGAGCAGCTCTTCGACGACATCGACGCGAGCGTGCGCGCGCGGCGGCCCTTCTTCGGCGTGCTCTTCGTCAGCCCCACGCACCTGCCGTACAACGCGCGTCACCCCTTCAACTCGAAGTACGCCGCGCCCGGGTACGACGGCCCGCACCGCTACCAGGTCGAGGTGCGCGCGCACGAGCTCATCACCACGGGCTTCTCGCCGACGCTGCCGCCCGAGACGGTGCAGCACCTTCGCGACCTCTACGACGGCGCGGTGAGCGACTTCGACGACACGGTGGGCGAGGTGCTGCGCGGGCTCGACGCGCGCGGGCTGGCCGACGACACCATCGTCATCGTCACCAGCGATCACGGCGAAGACCTCTACGACCCCGGCTCCACGCTGGGCCACGGCACCAACTTCTTCGGCGGCGACCAGAGCACCCGCATTCCCTTCTTGATGCGCCTGCCGGGCGGGCCGGCGGGGAAGGTCGAGGCCCTCACCCGCACCGTCGACGTGGCGCCGACGGTGTTGGCGCTGCTCGGCCTCACGTCGCCGGCCACGATGCAGGGGGTGGACCTCTCGGCGGTGCTCAAGTCCGAGCGGCCCGACCCGCAGCTCACCGCCTTCGCCGAGACCTGCTACCTCTTCTTCCCCAAGTCGAAGGCCATGACGGGCCTCACCGAGGCCGAGCGCGCCGAGGTGGTCGACCTCGCCGGCGCCGCCGACACCCTCGAGGTCGACGCGTCGTTCCGGCACAACCTGGTGCTCAAGCCCGAGTTCCGAAAGGCCGTCATCGCCGCGAAGGACCGCATGGCGCGCAACGCCCGCTACAAGCTGGTGGTGATTCCGGGAAAGCACCGCGACCTCGTGCGGCTCTACGACATGCACGAAGACCCGCAGCAGCGCGTCGATCTCGCTGGCCGCGGGTTGGCGGTCGAGGCCGAGTTGAAGGCGCTCCTCGGGCAGTACGAGCCGGCCGTGGCTCCCTGAGCCGTGAGGCGGCTCGGCCGGCCGCTGGCCCCAACGAGAGGCGGGAGCGCCAGCCCGGTCGTCACCGTCGCCGACGAGCTCGCCGAGTCTGGCAGAGTGCGCGCATGCCCGAGGGTCCCTACACGACGGTGGCCCGCTCGCTCGTCGGGGTCGCGGACCAGCTGACCAGCACCTTCGCTGCGCGGCCGGTCGGCGCCGCCCACCGCGTGCTGGTGGTGAAGGAGCCGCTGGGGCCCAGCACCGAGGCCGGCAAGCGGTCCCGCCAGGTGCTCACGCTCGTCGCCGGCCCTTCCGTCGTGGCCATCGGCTGGCTCGACCTGGTGAACGCCGAGTGCGCGGTGAAGGAGTACCCCACGCTGCGGCTGACCCAGGAGCTGCGCGGCGCGGGGCCGCTCGACTTCACCGACGACGAGTACGCGCGCCTCGTCTCGTGGTTGACCGCGGAGCTCTCGGCGCGCGGGGTTCGCCTTCGCGTCGAGGTCATCGACCCGAGCGAGCTGCACACCGAGAAGACGCTCACGCCCGGCGGGGGGCGTCGGCGCGTCGACCCGGTGCTGCTCGCGCTGGTCGCCTTGCTGGTCGCGCTGGGCGCAGCGGCAACCCTGCTGTTGATCCGCCGGCCACCCTGACTCGCGGTCAGCGGCGCGGACGCCTCAGCCCATCAATCCGACCGGCGGAGCCGTCGCTCTGAGCGGGGAATCGCGGGGCGCATCGACGGCTCGCGTGGTTCGCGAGAGGCACGCCCGATGCTCACGGCTCTCGATGACACTCGCGACGGGGGCAACCATGGCGCACGCCGACCAGCACATCGAGCAGCCTGAGGTGGCCCCGTGGGCGCTCCCCGTGGGCATCGCCCTGGCCTTCGTCGGGTCGGCGCTGTTGGCCGTCTCGGCGCAGCCTGACCCGCCGTCGTCGCTGCGCCTGCCGGCGGCGCTGGCGGTGGGGTGGAGCCTCTTCGAGCTGGCCGGCGGCGCCTCGTTGATGAAGCACCACGCCATCGGCACCTCACACCTCGTCGCGGGCGCGCTCCAGCTGGTGCTCGCCGGGTTCCTCGCGGGGTTGGGCCTCATCACTGGCGCGCCGATCCTCCCCGAGGCGATGGCGTTGGTGCTCGGCGTCTCGTGCCTGTGCGTCGGCGTCTTCCGCGCGCTCGACGTCTCCATCCTGAGGCCGGGAGGCGAGGTGACCGAGTCGCTCAGCGCGACCGCCTTCCTCGTCATCGGCGTGGTGGCGCTCTCGGGGTGGCGCGAGGTGACGCCGGTGGTGATCGACCGGCTCGTCGGCGCGGTGGTGCTGCTGGGCGGGTTGACCCTGGCCGGCACCGCGAACTCGGTCAGGCAGGAGCGCCAGCACTCCCACGGCGCAGCCAGGGTCGCGGGGGCGGCCGCGCCGGGAGCGCCCCTGAACTGGGGCGACTGAGCACCACGGCTCGGCTGGGGGATGACCCTGGCCGAGCCGCGCGTGCCTCGTGGCGAGATCGCTTCACGAGGAGTGCCGACCTCTGTCGTCGAGGAGTAGGGTGTCGTCATGGCTACCTTCCTCGAGCAGCTCAAGGCCGTCACCGTCGTCGTCGCCGACACCGGCGACTTCGAGTCGATTCAGAAGTTCAAGCCGCGCGACGCCACCACCAACCCGTCGCTCATCGCCTCGGCCGCCGCGATGCCGCAGTACCAGGCGCTGGTGGCCGCGGCGCTCGAGTGGGCCCGCGCCGACAGCACCGACAAGTCGAACGCCGCCGTCGCCAAGCGCGCGGTCGACCGCCTGGCGGTGGAGTTCGGCATCGAGATTCTGAAGGTCGTGCCGGGCCGGGTCTCGACCGAGGTCGACGCCCGCCTGTCGTACGACACCCAGAAGAGCATCGAGAAGGCGAGAGAGCTCATCGCCATGTACGCGAAGGCCGGCATCGGCAAGGAGCGCATCCTCATCAAGCTCGCCTCGACGTGGGAGGGCATCAAGGCCGCCGAGGTGCTCGAGCGCGAGGGCATTCACTGCAACCTGACGCTGCTGTTCGGCTTCCATCAGGCGGTGGCGTGCGCCGAGGCGAAGGTGACGCTCATCTCGCCCTTCGTGGGCCGCATTCTCGACTGGTACCTCAAGAGCACCGGCAAGGCGTCGTACGCGCCCGCGGAAGACCCCGGCGTGCAGTCGGTGACGAAGATCTACGAGTACTACAAGACGCACGGCTACCGCACCGAGGTGATGGGCGCGAGCTTCCGCAACGTGGGTGAGATCACCGAGCTCGCCGGCTGCGACCTCCTCACCATCGCGCCCAAGCTGCTGGCCGAGCTCGA
The DNA here is from genome assembly GCA_014879945.1 of Myxococcus sp. Lineage (GTDB taxonomy): Bacteria > Myxococcota > Myxococcia > Myxococcales > Myxococcaceae > Xiheimicrobium. The sequence goes on along the minus strand of JACSRE010000381.1, from coordinate 17,457 downwards.
CGCCCTCGAAGGCCCTCTGCCGCGCAAGCTCGACCCGGCGACGAAGGCGGGCGGCCCGAAGCTGAGCCTCGACCAGGCGGCGTTCGATCGGCTCCACGCCGACGACCGCATGGCCACCGAGAAGCTCAAAGAGGGCATCGAGGGCTTCTCGAAGGCCATCACCGACCTCGAGAAGGCGCTCGAGGTGAAGCTCTCGTGATTTCAGTCGGTTGAGGTCAATGGGTCCTCGCCGATTCCGAGAAACCTACATGCTCCGACAGCAACGCCAATTACAGACTCGGGGGTGAGCACTTTCGTTCTCCGGTGCGACAACTGAGCATGAGCACTTTGAGAGTCGGTTCTCGCGGCGATTCGGTTCGGCAGCTCCAGGACACCTTGCGGCGCGCGGGCTTCAACCCCGGCGGCACCGATGGCACCTTCGGCGCCCGCACCCGGGCGGCGGTGGAGCAGTACCAGCGGGCGCGTCGGCTCGACGTCGACGGCATCGTCGGCACCCAGACGATGGCCGCGCTGCGCCGAGACGGCTTCGACCGCCGCACCACGGCGCCAGTCGACATCACCGGAGGAAACACCCGCGCCACCAACGGCACCGCGCGCATCGACAACCCGCGCCAGGGCCGCGGCATGGTCACTGGAACGGTGACGGTCAACGGCAACACCTACCGCTTCAACTCGGGCTCGAGCCGGCTCTTCTCGACCCCGCAGGGCACCTACAACGTGCGCGCCCACATGAACTCGCGCTCCGACGCCGGCTTCACGCGCGACGGCGTCGGCTTCAGCTTCGTGATGGAAGACCCCCGCCGCCCCGGCTCTGACCGCTTCTACGATCCGCGCGCGGGCCGCGATCGCCAGTACCTGCGCATTCACCCCGACGGCGGCGGAGCCGGCACCGCGGGCTGCATGGGCATCGTCGGAAACGCGGCCGAGCTGCGCCGCTTCCGCGCCGACATGAACGCCGAGCTCGCGCGCAACGGCGGCACCTACACGCTCCGCGTGAACTGAAGCCCAGCGCGCCCTCCACCATCGACGGGCCGGGCGGGGGCTGGCGCCTTCCGCCTGCTCGTGCTTGAGAGAAAGCCATGCCGAATCGCCTCACGCGCAGCGAGTTCACCCAGTCGCTCAAGGACAAGAAGCTCGACGTCGCCGAGGCACGCCGCGACCCGAAGCTGGCCGGGGTGGACGTGGCGAGGGCCGACCTCAACCGCGACGGCGTCATCTCGGGTGATGCCGAGGCCGCGGCGCTCTTCAAGGTGGTCGACGCGTTCGACCGCAACGGCGACGCCGGCTCCATCGCGCTGACCTCGAGCACCGGGGCTCCGACGAAGGCGGCCGCGGTGGCGGCGGCGCTCCAGGCCCGCGCGGTGTTCGAGGTGAGCGACGGGTCGCACGTGCCGAAAGACGCGGCGCTCAAGAACGCCTTCGCGGCGCCGGGCTCGCTCCCGCTGGTGCGCGGCCAGAACGGCGATCGCGCGGTCGCGGTGCAGTACGCGCTCTCGCGCCTCGGCGTGAACGTGGGGACGGTGGACGGCAAGTTCGGGCCGGGCACCGAGCGCGGCGTGAAGGCGTTTCAGGCGTCGGCCGGGCTCCCTCAGACGGGGCAGGTGGACGCGGCGACCTTCAAGGCCCTCGACACGAAGCTCTCGAGCACCGACCTGAGGACGCCGGCGGAGCGCAGCGGCGACCCGCTGGCCTACCTGTCGAACCACCAGGCGCTGGGCATGGCGAAGCTGCCGGCCATCAGCGACCGGTCGAAGCCGGTCAACTGGAACCACCCCGAGATCAAGCAGGCCTACGGCACCTTCGTCGCCGCCTACTGGGAGCACGCGAAGGCCAACCGCCTCGAGGCCGACTGCAAGACGACCTCGCTGTTCCTGATGGACCAGTTCCGCACCAAGGTGAAGACCGACCTCGGCGTGCAGCTGCCGCTCCCGGCCGGGCTGCCGGCGAAGACGTGGGAGGCCGCGACCTCGACCAACACCAGGGGCTTCTTCAGCCGCTTCGACGCGCTCCCGCAGGTGCGGCCGGGCTACGAGAACGCGCAGGCCATTCAGCGGCTCGACCCGAACGCCTCGATGATGACGGGCGTGAACCTGCGCTACGCGGGCGTCGACGCGAACATGGCCTCACGCGCGGTGAAGGTCACCACGCCGTGGAGCGCCTCGAGGGACAACGGCGGCGACGAGACGCGGCCCGAGCTGCCCGTCAACCAGCTCACGCCCGGCGACGTCATCTTCATGGACCACACCGGCGATGGCCGGGTCGACCACATGGCGAACGTGATTCGCGTCGACAAAGACGCCGCCGGCAAGGTCACCTCGATGGTGCTGGCGACCGGCAGCTACGACGACATGAAGGACGCCGATGGCGCCACCGCGCCGCGCTCGCTGGGCGAGGTGAACAACTACACCGAAGAGGTGACGGTGGGCTTCGACGCGACCGGCAAGGTGACGAGCTCGAAGGTGACGTGGAGCTCCGAGCCGTCATGGCTGACCGAGTCGCGCTACTCGGCGCGCACGCTCCTGATGGAGATGAAGCCGGGCGGCACCATCTCGGTCGGGCGCTGGGCGCAGCCGTAGGCGACTACTTCTTCTTCGCGCTGGGCTTCTTCTTCTTCGCCGCCTTCGCGGGCTTCTTCGCCGGCATGGTGGCCTCCCAGACGCCGAGGGTCGCGCCGGTGGGGTCGCTGAAGATGCCCAGCGCGCCCATGCCCGGAATGGGCTGGTACTCGACGTGAACGGTGGCGCCGAGCTTGCGCGCCTTGGCTACCGTCTTCTTCACCGACTCCACCGCGACGTAGGGCAGCCACTGCGTCGGCGCCTCGGGCATCGGCTTCTGCTGAATGCCCGCGCCGCCGTTCTTCGCGCCCGTGTCCACCATCAGGTACGGCTGGCCCTTCATGGGCGTCATCTTCCAGGCGAAGAGCTGCTTGTAGAAGGCCGAGGCCTTGCCGAGGTGGTCGGTGTTCAGCTCGAGGTGGACGAAGGTGTTGGGCATGAGCGCTCCGGGCGTGGGTGAACGACGGGGCGCACGCTCTCTTGTCGGCGCGCGAAGCGGAAGCGAAAGCGCACCGGGGGCTGACGAACCGTCTTCGCGCTGACGAACGTCTTCGCGCTTGAGAGATTTCTTACCCGCGCTAGCACGCGCGCCATGAACCGAACGTTCTTCATGGCCGCAGTGCTTGGGCTCCTCTCGTCGTGCGCCGTCACCTCAGCGAGCCGCAGTCACCTCGACTCCGTGGCGTCGATGCGGCCCGAGACGCACGCGATGTGGGCGCGCCCGCAAGAGGTCAGCTACCAGGTGGGCGACAAGCTCGAGGGTGAGGCCTCGCGCCAGTGCGTGCTCTTCATCTTCTGTTGGGGCGACGAAGGCGGCGCCGGCGGGCTGGGGAGCGTCTTTGGCGGCCTCTTCACCGACCTGATGGGCACGCGCCTGGACCAGGTCATCGCGGGGCTCGGCGTCGCGTACGCTGACCCGCTGGTGCGCGCGGCGTCGGCCAAGGCCGTCAGAGACACGCCGGCCGACGGCCTCTACCTGCTCTCGCAAGAGGCGAGCGAGCTCAACTTCGTCGTCTTCTCGCGTCGGTCGGTGCGGGTGACGGGACGCTCGGTGACGTTCAAGGTCATCGGCGAGGTGTCTCAGGAGCGCGCCGACAAGGAGCGCTTCCCGCAGCAGTGGGTGTTGCCGACCGGCCAGGTGCACGTGGCGCCCGGCGAGGTTCGCATTCCGATGCCGTGAGCCCGACTACGACGTCATCGTGATGAGGGTCGCGCCCTGCGCGTGGCCCTCGCCGACGTGCCGGAGCGCCTCGACCGCGCGCGCGAGCGGGAGCCGCCGCTCGATGACGGGCCTCAGATGGCCGCCGTCGATCCACTCCGCCAGCAGGGCGAGGTCCTTCGCGTTGGGCTCGGCCAGCAGCGGCTTGAGGCGCTGCTTCGTGAACGGCGAGCACAGCATCATCCACACGATGCGCCCCAGCGGTCCGAACCAGGTGCTGCCCCCGCCACCGCAGGCGACGTAGGTGCCGGTCGGCGTCAACGCGCTCCGGAACTCGGCGACCGAGCGGTTGCCGACGGCGTCGAACACCACGTCGAAGCGCGCTCCGCCCTGGAGGAAGTCGGCCTTCGTGTAGTCGATGACCTCGTCGGCGCCGAGCGCTCGCACGCGCTCGACGTTGCGGGTGCTGCAGACCGCGGTGACGTGGGCGCCCAGGTGCCTGGCGAGCTGCACCGCCCAGCTGCCCACCGCGCCCGACGCGCCGTTGAGGAGCACCTTCTGGCCGGCCTGCAGGTTGCCCGCGTCGCGCAGGCCCTGGAGCGCCGCCATGGCCCACGGCACCGCGGCCGCGTCTTCGAGTGAGAGCGCGCGTGGCTTCGACGCCAGCGCGCGCGCAGGCGCGGCCGCGTACTCGGCGAACGCGCCGTGGCCGACCTCCCCGAACACCTCGTCGCCCACCTCGAAGGCGGTGACCTGCGCGCCGACCTCTTCGACCACGCCCGACAGCGTGGTGCCGGGCACCAGGTTGCGCGGCCGGGGGAGCCCACCGTACGGCGTCACCCGCACCAGGTAGGGCGTGCCGTCGATGACGTGGTGGTCGCCGATGCTGACGTTCGCGGCGTGCACTTTCACCAGCACCTCGTCGGGGCCTGGTGACGGCCGCGGCAGGTCTTCGAGGCTGAGCAGCCCGGGGGCGCCGTAGCGGCGATGCGCCAGGGCCCTCATGGTTCGGCCGGCGATGGCGGCGGTGGGGGCCGTGGTGAGGTGAGGCTGGGCCTGCATGGGTGCTCCCGGGGGCGGCGTGGCAGTTCGAGTGGGGCTAACGCGCGAGCTCGGCGGCGCTTGCATCAGGGCTTCAGCCCCCTGCGCCGCCGCCGACGATGGGGGCTGTCGCGTCGCGGAGGACGAAACGAAGCGAGTTCCTCAGCGCCGGGTGATGGCGCCGGTCGCGGCGTCGACCACGAAGACGAGCGGTGGGTGCTCCGGGCCCTGCTGCACGCTCACCCGCACCGACAGCCCCTCGAACCGATACCCCTCGAGCCACTGGTCCCCACAGTTGGTGCGGGGGATGCGCGCGCGCTCGGTGGCGTCGAGCAGCGCGGAGAACCTGGAGCGCCGCACCACGCCCTTCGGGTCGATGACGATGAGCTCATGCGAGCTCGCTGAGCCCTCGAGCACCACCCACCGCCCGTCGTCCGAGAAGAGCGGTGGCCGGGTGGGCAAGGACGGGAAGGGCCGCTGCCTCCAGAGGACCTTCCCGGTCCCGTCGAGCAGCTCGACCGTGAAAGACGCGCGGCTCCTTCGTCGACGCCCGCTGGCGCAGGGTGACTCCGGGGCCGGCGATGTCCTTGTCGGCGATCGCGCCGAGGATGTTCGGTGAACACGTCAGGATCGCGAGCGCCGTGAGCGAGAGCATGAGGTCGCCGAAGAACAAACCCCGAAACGGGCCAGCGCGTCGAGGTCCCACCACGCTGGCAGGCGCGGCAGGGCCTTCGCCTTCGAGCGGCCCGCGCACTCAGGTCGCGACGCCGTGGGCGACGGCCTCTCGGCTCGCGGAGCCTCTGCCCACGACGGTGCATGCGTTCGATGACGACGGCGCCCATCCGGAGCGCTGGTGCATCGGGCCCGGCGTGGTGCCTCGCGCACTCGAGCGGGACGAGCCCGACGCGCGAAGCTGCGCCTACGGAGGCGCCAGCGTCAGCACCAGTGACGTGCTGTGCGCGCCGCTGCCCGCCAACCTGGCCCTCACCGGGAACGAGCCTCGAGGCGTCGGCCCACTCAGGTTCGTCACGGCGCCGGAATCGGAGGGAACCAGTCGCAGCTCGAGCGCTCCATGCACGGCTCGAGTGACACCCGCTCGCCGCCCGAGCCCAGGTACGAGCTGAAGACGTTGATGAGCAGCGAGCCCAGGTCGAACGACTTGCCCGGGTCGGGGATGGGGAAGCTGTGGGCGCCCTCGGGGTCCATGAAGGGCATCAGCGCGCCGACGGTGCCGCCGATCTTCTCGCTGGGCCCGTACGCGCGCAGCGGCGGGTTCAGGCGCGGCGCCCCGAAGCCGTCGTCGCCACCCGGCCGAACGCTCTGCAGCACGTCCACGTCCATCAACACCGGGCGGTTTCGGCTGTCGCGGTAGCGCAGGGAGCGCTCCACGCCCTCGACGAAGCCGACGTCGATGAGCTCCTGCTGCATCGACTTGCCGTAGCGCGGGTCCACCTTGCGCACGTCGAGGAAGCCGGCGGCGCGCATCAGCGCGTTGGCCGTCGAGATGGGGACGCCCGGGTCGCCCGTCATCGGCACCAGCAGCGCCCGCGTCTTCACCGTCGAGCCGTCGCCATAGGTGAGGGTGCGGGTGCCGTCGTAGAAGGGCGCGAAGTTGGCCGGGTCGCCCGACTCCAGCGCGATCTGTCCGAGCGCGAGCAGCCGGCGCATCTCGGGCGAGCCGCGGCGCAGGCCGTAGCCGTCGGCGAAGGCGGTCAGGGGCGCGCCCGCCGGAATCGCCTGCCCGAGGAACTTCACCTCGCGATCGAGGGTGTCGACGACCTTGATGGGCTCGACGCCGGTGGGGTCGCAGCCGGTCTTCTCCTGGGAGGGGAGCTCCTGGTCATACAGCTCGAAGCGCAGCGCGTCGCCCTGGTCCGAGGGCACCGAGAGGCGCAGGTGCCCGTTCTTCTGCACCCGGGCGCAGCGCCACTCCTTCGTGGTGAGGTTGCGCATCACCGCGATGCTCCCGGGCGTCAGCTTCGGCAGCGCGGCCAGCTTCAGCTCCACGCTCTTCACCGCGCTCGGGTACATCACCGAGAGCACCGGCGCGTTCGAGTCGCGCACCAGGAACAGCGGCGCGAACATGCGCAGCACCAGCGGGTTCTTCACCTGGCCCAGCGCGGTGCGGGCGCCGATCTCTGACAGGTAGCCGCCGGGCAACACGGGAAGAATCGCGTCGAACTCGGGCTCGAGGCCGCCCAGCAGGCTCGACATGATGCCGCCCAGCGACGCGCCCGCCATGTAGATGGGCACGTCGGGCCCGCCGAGGTCCACCTTGCCGTCGCCGTCGAAGTCACCGGCGAGGTCGTCGTCCTGGCCGTTCTTGTTCACGTCGAACTTCCACTTCTTCTTGCCGTCGAAGGTGCGCAGCACGCGCACCAGGCGCATCACGTCGAAGGCCGTCTGCTTCACGGTGTCGCGGCTGTGCGGCACGTAGGCGCTGAAGAAGTCGGCGCCCGAGTCGGGAATGCCGTCGCCGTTCTGGTCCCACGCGCGGCCCTTCAAGATGGCGTTGGCCAGCGGCGTGATGCCGTAGCTCTCGACGATGCCCGAGAAGAGCGAGATGTCGGCGTCAGAGATGCCCACCCCGTGGCTGACGGCGTCGAGGCCGATGGTGGCCATGCCGAAGCGGGCCATCGGGCCCATGAAGATGATGGAGTCGAGCTTCGAGCCCGTGTGGCCGTGCACGAAGATGACGACGGGCGCCGGGCCGGTGCGGTTCTTCGGCACCGCCAGGAACATCGGCACCGTCTCTTCGCGCGTCTCGGCGACGCCGCGCAGCGGGTCGAGCTTCATCACCTGCTCGTAGAAGGGCAGCTGCTTTCCCTCGGAGTCGTTGCGGGGGAAGAACTGCGGCGACACCATGGTGGGCGCCGCGAAGAAGTCGATGGAGCGCAGCCACCCGCGGAACAGGTCCTTCGAGCCGTCAGAGACGCTCGAGCCGCCGACGAACGACAAGAGCTGCTCGCCCAGGTTCAAGAACTGCGAGCCGGGCACGATCTTCGTGTTGGTGCCGCGGCCTTCGGAGCGCCGCGCCTCTTCGAGGGTGGCGATCTCGGCGGGGAACTTGTCCTTCAGGAAGCCCAGGGGCCCCAGGCCCATGAAGCCGTCGCGAACGGCGACGTAGTCTCCCGTCACCGACTGGGTGGTGAACGACCAGGTGAAGGCGACGTCGTCGAGGCTCAGCGACTGCATCGAGAGGCACTCGGGCAGCGCGCTCAAGGCCTGCGTCTGGCTCAGGTGGTTGATGGCGGGCATCGGCGAGCGCACCGGCTTGCCGTCCTTCCCCACCAGGCGCCTGGTCAGCACCACCGCATAGGTCGTCTTCTCGCGCATGGGCTCGAGGGGGCGCGCGATGAGGGTGTTGGTCTCGTGCTCGTAGAAGCCGATGACGTCGAAGGGGCCGCCCGTCTTGTGGTCGAGCGTGTTGGGGTGGTCGAGCACCCCGTCCATGTCGGTGTCTTCGCCGGGGTCGAGCACGCCGTTGCCGTTGAGGTCCTCCTCCTCCTGGTCGAACAGCAGCTGCTCGAGCGAGCCGTGCGGCTCTTCGGGGAAGTAGGTGCGCTCGTCGGCGATGAGCGGGAAGTGGCCCTGGCCGAGGTCGAGCAGGGTGGGCTCGCAGAAGCCGGGGGAGCCGCGGGTGACGTCGATGACGTAGAGGGCGTCGTCGGCGAGGTCGCCCGGCGCCTGGTGGCGGCGCGTCAGCTCGACGAGGTCGAGCGGCTCCGAGAACGAGACGGTGATGGGGGCCAGCGTGCCCCAGCCCGAGATGTCGTCGAGGGCCGCGCGAATGCGGCGCTCCCAGCGGGTGGGCGCGACCTCGATGGCGGCGTTGATGCGCCGCTTCGTCGGCGACAGCGCGTCGAAGCGGGTCGCGAAGTCGTTGGGAAGGGGGATCTCGGGCAGCGGCAGGTGGAAGACGTCGAACGCCACCGTGGGGCCCGGCCCTTCGTCGGCTGCGCGCAGGCCCTGAGGGGGCGGGGCGCAGTGGGTCAGCAGGGCGAGGACGACGACGGCGTGCAGAGTCCGCATGCGAGGGGCGTAGGTGAACTGGGCCCCCCGACGCAACGGCGCGCTGCGACACCTTGACGCGGTGATGGTCGGCGGCGCCGCGTCAGGGCGACTCGAAGGCGCCCAGGTCGGGCGCCGCCCCGAAGAACAGGCCCGGCCCCGCGCCGTTGGTGTCGAACCCTGCGTCAACGCCGCGATCGATCATCACGCTGCCGGGCCGCAGCCGGAGGTCGAGCGCGCCGGCGTCGAAGAAGCGCGGGTCGCCCTCGATCATTCCGGCGTCGGAGCTGGTGAGGTTGTAGTTGCCGCCGTTGGCGAAGTAGCCGTTGGGCTCGCGCGCCGCGTAGCTGCCGCCCCACACGGCCCAGTCGGTGTTCGAGGTGAAGAGGTTGTTCACCAGCGTGGTGGGGCCGGTGTTCGACTCCACGCCGTAGCGGTTGCCGTGGAAGGTGTTGTGAACGACGACCGGGCCCGGCGTCTGCCCCCCCGTGAGGTAGAGCGCGCGCGAGGTGTTAGCGGTGAAGACACAGCCGTACACCTGAATGCCGTCGGCGAAGGCGTTCGCCGAGACTCCGGTCGCGTTGCCCGAGATGCGTGAGCCGATCAGCCGGGCGGTCTGGCCGCTGACGTTCACGCCGGTGCCCGACGAGAACCCGACCACCTCGTTCCCCGGACCGAAGACGACGTCGTCGCCCAGAACGCGCACGCCCTGGCTGGTGCTGCCGTTGAGGCCGGGCCGCACGATGGTGTCGGCGATGTGCGCGCCCAGGCCAGACACCGACAAGGGGAAGCTGGAGCAGTCGAGCAGCTCGAGGCCCACCACGGTCTGGTTGGAGTTGTTGAGCGAGAGGCAGCCGGAGTTGTTCTTGAAGTTGATGGTCACGCCGTCGCCGCCGACGAGCTGCGTGCCTGCGACCGTCAGCGCCGGGAGTGAGGTGTTGAGCAGCACCGTCATGCCGCCGTCGAAGCGAATGGTGCGCGGCACGGCGCCGGCGTTGACCGCGGTGATGGCCTCGCGGAGCGAGGTGGTGCCGTTGGGCAGCGTCTCGTCGTCTGGCGTCGTCACCACGACCTCCGACGCGCCGCCGGCGGTGATCACCACCACGCGCGAGGCGTAGCCGCTCAGCCCTCCGTCATCGCGCACCTCGGCGGTGACGGTGAAGACGCCAGGGGTCGAGAAGGTCTGCGCCACGCGCTGCAGCGGCCCGAAGGAGGTGGGGAGGCCCGCGTCACCGCCGAGGTGGAAGCGGAGGCGCAGGGCGGGCGCGGGGTCCTCTTCATCGCGGGAGCAGGTCGCGTCGAGCACGATCACCCCGCCTGCGGGGACGCTCGCGGGCGAAACCCTGAGGCACCCAAGGGGCGGGGTGTTGGTGGACTGCGCGCCGGCATCCGGTGCGGCGCCCGCGTCGGAGGTGCCCGCGTCGGCAGTGCCCGCGTCGGCAGTGCCCGCGTCGGAGGTGCCCGCGTCGGCAGTGCCCGCGTCTGAGGTGCCTGCGTCTGAGGTGCCTGCGTCGGCAGTGCCCGCGTCGGCAGTGCCCGCGTCGGCAGTGCCAGCGTCGGCAGTGCCAGCGTCGGAGCTGCCCGCGTCGGCAGTGCCCGCGTCAGAGGTGCCCGCGTCCGCGCCACCGTCCTCTGCCTCGCCAGCATCGACCGCGCCGGCGTCGTCCCCGCCTGCATCGGACTGCCCGGCGTCTGGGGCGCCGGCATCGCGCGGACCGGCATCAGGCGCCAGACACGAGGCCTGTGGGCAGTCGGGGTCTTCACAGTCCACCAGCAGGTCGAGGTCGTCGTCGATGCCGTCGCGGCACTGCGACTCCACCAGGGGCACCACGGTGAGGCCGCCAGGCAGGGTCGCCCGGTCACCGGCAGGCGTGGTGACGGTGACGTCCCGGGGCCCGGGCTCCAGCCCTGCGGGGACCGTCACCTCGAGGGTGTTCGCGTCGATGAACCGGATGGACGACGGGTCGAGCTGGAGCGCGTTCAGCGCGACCGTGAAGGCGTCGAGCAGCTCGGGCTCATCGGGCCCGAGCGGCAGCCGCGCGGCGCGCACGAAGTTGGAGCCGGTGATGCGCACGGTGCTCGCGCTCCGCGGTGAGACCCGCGACGGCGTGACGGCGACGATCTCGGGCGGCGCCCGCTGCGTCCCGCAGACACACGCAGAGAACGCCAGGCCACCGAGCACCAACTGCAAACGCACCCGTCATGGGTAACTGGGCCCGAGCGCGCCAGCCAGCACACCTTCACGCCGCGAGCGCCGGCGCCGCCACGTTCATGACGCGGCCCGCTGGAGCGCCTCATCGAGTGCCGCGGCGAGGGCCTGGTGGTCCACCGGTTTCAGGAAGTGCGCGTCGAAGCCAGCGTCGCGGGTGCGCGCGCGGTGCTCCTCCTGGCCGTAGCCGGTGACGGCCAGCAGGGTGAGCGCGCGGGTGGAGTGGGCTTTCAGCTCGACCCCGAGCGTGGCGCCGTCCATCGTCGGGAGCCCGAGGTCGAGGACGGCCACGTCGGGGCTCCAGGTCCGCACCGCCTCGAGCGCCGCGGGCGCGTCGTTGGCCGTCCTCGACTCGTACCCGAAGGAGGTCACCAGGAGCGCGAGGGTGGTGGCCGCGTTGGCGTTGTCATCGACGACCAGCACTCTCCCGCAGCGCAGCCGCGCGGGGCCCGAAGGCTCGCGCTCGGTGGCCAGGCGCGCGGGCGCTTCGATGGTCGGCAACGAGAACTCGAACTCCGCACCGCGCCCCTTGCCCTCGCTGCGCGCGCGCACCTCGCCGCCGTGTTGGCCGGCGAGGTGTTTCACCAGCGCCAGGCCGAGGCCCAGGCCGAACGACACCCTCCCGGGGAGCGGCGGGCCCTGCACGAACGGGTCGAACGCCTTCGCGAGCAGCTCGGGGCTCAGCCCCATGCCCGTGTCTCTCACGCGGAGCACCGCGGCGCCGCCCTCGCGCCCCACCCGGACGCTGACGGTGCCCTCGGGGGCGGTGTACTTGAGCGCGTTCTCGACGAGGTTGGTGGCGATCTGCACCAGCCGCACCTCGTCGCCCAGCACCCACAAGGGCGCCTCGAAAGGCTCGAAGCTCAGCGACGGAGACGCGGGCGTCAGCCGGGTCCGCGCGGAGCCGACGACGCGGCCGACCACGTCCGCCAGGTCCAGCGCGCGCAGCTGCAGGGTGAGCTTGCCCTGCTTGACCTTCGAGAGGTCGAGCAGGTCGTCGAGCAGCCGAGTCATGTGCTGCACCTCGGTGCGGATCATGTCTGGCAGCGCGGCGGGCGCCTGGCTGCCGTCGAGCAACAGCGCGCTCGCGTTCGACACCGATGACAGGGGCGTGCGCAGCTCGTGCCCCAGCAAGGAGAGGAACTCGTCCTTGAAGCGGTCGGCCTGTCGCAGGTCTGCCAACGCGGCGTGCAGGCGGCTGCTCGACTGCCACAGCAGGGTGAGGAAGATGACCACCGCCACCACCACCGCGCCCAGCAAGATGGTCAGCGTCACCCAACCGCTGAACTCGGTCTCGGGCGGGGCGAGGCCCCCGACGACCGCGGTCATCACCGCGCTCGCTCCGCAGACCCCGAGGAAGCGGCGCAGCGGAGGACCCTCGACGTACCCGATTACCAGCGCGCCTGACGCCAGCGGCATCAACAGCAGGAACGGGTAGAGCACCGGGAAGACGGGCGCCACCACCGCCGCGGTCGCCGCCAGGGCGTAGCCAAGCAGCAGCACGGCCCGCTGCATCTGGCCGCGGCTGCTCAGCCGCCGTGCCTGCGCGACGGCGCCCGCCAGGCCCACCGTCACCGCCGTGATGTAGAGCAGGCGCGGCGAGCCGAGCGCGAAGAACACCGCCAGGTAGAAGGCGATGTAGAACGTCGCGGTCGCCAGCAGCAGGGCGGTGACGAAGCGGAACCGCGCGGTCGCCGCTTCGCCCATCTCTCTGTCCGAAGCGCCGCCCATCTCGTGTCAGCGTATTCTCGTCCGCGCCCGCGCACACGAGGCGCGTTCTGAGAATCGACGGCGGGTGAGCGGTCATGACGCCGGGCAAGTTGACCTTAGCCGGCGTCGCGAACCACAACCCCGGCATGGCAAAGCCCGAGACGGTCGCGCAGTACCTCGCCGCGCTCCCGCTGAGGTCGCGGCGAAAGGTGAGGCAGCTTCGTTCGTTGGTCCGCAAGGCCGCTCCGCGCGCCACCGAGCGCCTGAGCTACGGCGTGCCGACGTTCCAGCTCGAGGGGCCGCTGGTGCACGTCGGCGGCTACGCGCACCATGTGTCGCTCTACGGAGGCCGGTCGATGGCGCGCTCCGGCCCGCTCGCCGCCTTCCAGACGGGCAAGGGCACCCTGCGCTTCGACCTCGACGACGAGCTGCCAGCGAAGGCCATCACGCAGTTGGTGAAGGCGCGCGTCGCCGAGAACCTCGCGAAGGCGGCGCTGAAGAAGAAGCGTTGAGCAGCGCCGCGAGCCGGGTGGTGCTGTTCCAGTTGCGAAGGGTGACCTCGCGGTAGACTGACAGCTGCGTCAGCTTCGAGAGGCGGCTCTGCGAGGCGCGGCTGGTCAGCCGGCGGAAGTAGACGGCGCGCGAGCCGCACCAGGCCGCGTCGACGCCCGGCCGGGTCGGCACCTGCGCGAGCACCTCGGCCGGCGAGACGGTGGGGCGCACGAACAAGACGTCGTAGCGGTAGCGGTCAGGCGCCGCGCCGAAGCCCTTCGGCGCCTCAGCGACGACGCGGGACAGATCGGCAGGCGACAGCAGCACGACCTTCACCTCACCGCCGAGCCGGCGAGCGAGCCCGGCCTCCAGCGTCTTCACCACGCGCTCCTGCCTCGCCGGGCCGCTGAAGAGCACGTTGCCCGACTGGATGAAGGTCGTGACGTCCGCGAAGCCCAGCGCCTCGACGCAGGCCCGCAGGTCGGCCATCGAGATGACGTTGTTGCCGCCCACGTTGATGCCGCGCAGCAGCGCCAGCCACCTCGCCCGACCGGTCGGCTTTCCCATTCCGCGGCGCATCGCATGAAGCGGCGTGTCGGCGCGAGTCCTTGCGTGGCCTGACGCTCCGTGGTTCACGCGCCCCCCTGCACGTCTTTCGGAGCGGGGGCCTATGTCTCGGAGCGTCTTCTTCAGCCTCGTCATCGCGTCTGTGTCTTCTGCCCAGGAGTCGGAGCCGGACGCGGGCGTGGCCGAGCCGGTGGCCGCGGTCGTCAATCCGGTCGCCCCCGCCACCGCCGTCGAGGTCGACGCGGGCGTCGCGGTCGCTGCGGCTGCCGAGGAGCCCGCCTTCAAGGCCTCGGTGCACGGCTCGGTGCGCTTCGCCGGCTCGTACGTCAACGCCTTCCCGCTCGACGCCGACGGCACCCGGCTGTCGCCGACGCCCATCGAGTCGCGAATTCGCGTCAACCCCGAGCTGCGCTACCGGGCCTTCGGGTTGGTGGCCGAGTTCGACGCCGTCACCGGCGCGCTCTACGGGACGCCGGGTGGAAACCTGGTGGGGGCGCGGGTGCCGTTCCCGGCGCTCAAGCCGGCCGAGCTGCGGCAGCTGTACCTCGAGTACCGGTGGGACTGGGGTGGGGCCCGGCTGGGGCTGCAGACCAACCACTTCGGCCTCGGCATGCTGGCCAACGCCGGCGCCCGCGACGCCGAGCCCGGCGACTTCGGGCACCAGCACTTCGGCTCGCTCGCCGCGCGCGCGCTGCTGCTGACGCGGCCGTTCAAGTCGTGGGGCGGCGGGTGGCTCGCGGTGGAGCCGGTGGCCGCGTTCGACCTGGTGGTGCGTGACTCGACCGTCGACCTCTACGACGGCGACCGCGCGCTGCAGGGCATCTTCGGCGTGCGGCTGAACGTGGACGAGAAGAACAACCTCGGCCTCTTCGCCATCTACCGCAGCTCGCGGCCCTTGAACTCCATCACCGGCGAGCGCTCCACCGACGTGCTCGTCATCGACGCCTCGGCGCAGTGGCGCTTCTTCGACGCCCTCGACCTCGGCGCCGAGGTGGCGGGCATCACCGGCACCACCACCCAGACGCGCACCCCCGAGAACCCGCTCATTCAGGTGCGGCAGCTCGGCGCGGTGGTGAAGGCCAACTACAAGGTGGGCCGCTTCGGCTTCCTGCTCGACTCGGGCTTCGCCTCGGGTGACTCGAACCCCTACGACGACCAGCTCACCAACTTCCGCTTCGACCGTGACTACAAGGTCGGCCTGGTGCTGTTCGACCAGGTCATCGGCTGGCAGAGCGCGCGCAGCGCCTGGCGGGCTGCCGACGCGAACCTGGTGGGCGTGGCGCCCGAGGGCGTGTCGCTGCTCCCGACGGGCGGGGCGGTGACGGGCGCCTTCTACGTCTTCCCCCGCGTGCGCGTGCGCTTCGCCAACCTCGTCGACGTGTACGGCGGGCCGCTGTTCGCGTTCGCCACCGCGCCCCTCACCGACCCCTTCAACACCCGCGTGCTGGCGGGCGGCGTGCCGGTGAACTTCTTGAACGGCCTGGGCTCGGGAATGCTGGGCACCGAGCTCGACCTCGGCGCGTCCATCAAGCACCGGTTCGACTTCGGCCTGACGGTGACCGCGGTGCTCGAGGGTGGCCTGCTGCTCCCGGGCGGGGCGCTGAGCGACGCCGGCGGCAAGCCGATGGGCCCGGTGGGCCTGGGGCGGCTGCGCCTGTCTGCCGCCTATTGAGCGGGGGGGGGCGGCGCCACCGGCGTACCCCAGTCGAGGTAGGACGACCGCGAGGCGCGCTCCCTACGGTGGGGGGATGAAACTGAATTCCCGGGTGTGCGCCGCCATGCTGGTGTTGGCCTTCGGCGCGGGCTGCTCCACGACGGCCGCCGCGCGCCTGTCGAGCAGCGTCTCGAACGTCAACGCCGTCGAGCGCGAAGAGGTGCTGGTGGGGAGCCGGCTGCCGGTGCTGATGCCCGAGTCGACCATCGCCTTCCTCCCGCCGTCCGAGTGCCGCTCGCTCGGGGCCGCCGACTCCGCGCTCGCCGACGTGTCGATGATTCGCAACCAGTGCGGCGTCATCATGTCGGAGCTCGAGATGAAGGCCGCCGCCAGCGGCTTCAAGGTCGTCTCGTGGCAGACGCTCAAGCCGCCCGTCACGGGCACCTCGCTCGAGCTGGCGCGGGCCCTGAAGATCGACGCGCTCGTCGAGGTCGACGCCCTCTCGCTCGCCGTGGTCGGGGCCGAGCGCTCCGATGAGCTGCTGGTCGAGTTCTTCGGGCCCGACGCGAACCAGCAGATGGTGCCGCTGGTCGTCAGCAACGCGCGCGAGAAGGCCACGTCCTGCCGCGACGCCTACGCCCCGAAGAGCGCCGAGCAGCGCCAGGCCACGCTCGCCTCGGCCAGCGCTTCGGTGAAGCTCGTCACCGTCAACGACGGGACCGTGCATTGGTTCTTCCGCAAGACGCTGCCTGCGAACACGAGCGAGAGCGGCAAGCAGTTCATCAACTTCAAGAGCGACGAGACGCTCTCGGTGATGGGCATCGTCAGCGGCATCGTCGGCGTCGTCCGGCGGCCCACCCCCGAAGACATCGTCTGCCGGGACTTCTACCGGGTCCGCGAGGTGACCGAGGTGACGCCGCAGAGCCTGGCCGGCAGCCGGTTCACCCTGAACGCGAACACCGTCGCCACCTCGGACGCCGAGCGGGCGCAGCAGCGCGCGCTGCTCCGGGCCATCGCCAACGACGTCATCACCTCACTGCGGAAGTCGCAGGGGCTGCCGGTGGGTGAGAAGGCGGGCCGCTGACGTCGCGCGGCCAGGCGGCTTCACTCCTCGGTCAGCACGGTGAGGTCCTGCACGGCGCCCGCCTTCGGCGCATCGCAGCCCTCCTGATTCGAGAAGCCGGCCACCGGCATGTTGACGGTGCCCCGGGCCTGGCCCGCGCCGAGCGTGCCGCAGGCGTGGCCGACCATCACGCCCCCGTTGGCGCAGGTGATGTGCAGGTCCCAGCAGGCCTCGAGGCCGGTCGTGCCCGAGGTGCGCTTGAGCTCGCAGTCCACTCCGTCGGGGCCGGGCGTTCCGCAGTCTACGCGCGCGCTCCCGGCTGACGGCGCCGTGGTGGGGAGGCCGGGGGCGGTGTCGAGCTCCTGCGCCGAGAGGAAGGCGCCGATGGCCGTCAAGACGCCGCAGCAGAGCAGCAGCACCAGGCAGCCGCCGCCGACCACCCACCCCCAGTTCTTCGAGAACCAGCTTCGAGGCGGCTGAGGCTGCTGAGGCGCGTGGGGCTGCGGGGTCATGCGCGACTTGTACTGTGCGGGTCTGCGCCTCTCCAGTGCGTCGCGCGCGGCGCTCGTCGATGAAGTTGCACCCGGTGTGGTGGTAGGGGGTCGGGCCGTGAGGATTCCCATGCGCGCTCTCGGCCTCGTGTTGTTGACGTTCTCGTTGGTCCTCGGCGGCGCGGTGTCGTGTTCACCGCCGCCTCGCAAGTGCGCCGACTCGTGCCTGGGGTGTTGCGACCTCAACGGCACGTGCCGGACGGGGAACAGCGTCGATTTCTGCGGCGGCAACGGCGCCTCGTGCCGCGCGTGCGCACAGAATCAGCTCTGCCAGATCAACACCTGCGTGCTCATTACGGGTGGCTCGGGTGGGGGATTCTCAGGGGTCGGTGGTGGCGGCGCGGCTGGAGGCGCCACTGCGGGTGGTACGGCCGGTGGCTCCGCGGGGGGAACGGCCGGTGGAGAAGCCGGGGGCTCCGCAAGTGGCGGTGGAGAAGCTGGCGGC
>JACSRE010000350.1 GCA_014879945.1 Myxococcus sp. | reverse complement strand
TCGGCGACGGCGGGCTCGTCTGCCAGGCGCAGGGACAGCAGTGCGGCTTCAGCGAACAATGCTGCGCCGGCCTCTCGTGCGAGAACGGCACCTGCGAGCCATTGAACTGCGTGATGGACCGCTGCAGCGCGGGCTTCGCGGCCGGCGGTTGCTGCTCCCGCGCGGCCTTCTGCGGCATCGCCCCGGGCGCGCGGGTGAAGACGTGCTCGACGACCTGCATCACCGAGAACCAGGGCTGCGGCGCGTCGTCTGACTGTTGCTCAGGGCTGGAGTGCGCCAACGGCTTCTGCACGCGCACCACCTGCTCCGGGAGCTCGTGCTCGGCGACCACCCCCTGTTGTGCCCAGTCGGCCTTCTGCCAGGCGGGCGGCACCTGCGGCGCGACCTGCGTCGGAGAGGGCGCGGCCAACGGCGCTGAGACGGCGTGCTGCGTGGGCCTGGCGAACTCCACCAGCAACACCTGCGAGCGCTACCCCTTCTGCGCCTACTCCATCTGCAGCCAGGGCTTCGCGCAGGGCGGCTGCTGCGCCGAGGCGCCGTACTGCACCGCCACCGGCAACCTCGCCGGCAAGGTGTGCCTCGGCATCTGCGGCGGCGAGGGCAACTCCTGCGGCGCCGACACCGACTGCTGCGACGGGCTCGGCTGCCGGCGTGGGCGCTGCGAGGCCATCACCGGCAGCGGCTGCGCCGACCAGGGCTGCACCTCGGGCTTCGGCGCAGGCGGCTGTTGCGAGAGCTCGCCCATCTGCGGCGCCGTCGCCGGGTCGACCAACACGCGCTGCCGCTCTGCGTGCATGGGGCCGGCGCAGACGTGCACCTCGTCGGCCGACTGCTGCGGCGGGCGCACCTGCACCAACCGCGTCTGCAGCACCACCGGCTGCGCCGCGCCGGGAGGCCGCTGCAACCTCAACGCCGACTGCTGCTCCGGAAACAGCTGCGTTCGCGGGGTCTGTCAGGCGGGCGGGCAGAACTGCTCCGGCGCCTACGGCATCTGCCGCAGCGCCGCCGACTGCTGCGGGGGCGCCACCTGCACCTCGGGCCTCTGCCAGCCGCCCACGCCGACGTGCGGCACGTGGCGGCAGGCGTGCACCTCGACGTCGTGCTGCACGGGCCTGAGCTGCGCCTCGGGGTTCTGCGAGTACCCCAACGTCTGCCGCACCACCGGCGCGAGCTGCTCCGCCACCTCGCCCTGCTGCGCGGGCCTCAGCTGCACCTCGGGCACCTGCCGGGCGCCCACCAGCTCCTGCCGCCTCGCCGGCCAGCCCTGCACCTCGGGCGCGTGCTGCAACGGCCTCACCTGCACCTCGGGCGTGTGCACCATCGGCACGCCCACCACCTGCCGCGGTCTCGGCACCAGCTGCGGCGCCGCGGGGTCGTGCTGTGTGGGCCTGTCCTGCATCTCGGGGCAGTGCCAGTCTCCCAGCTCGTCGTGCGAGGGCGACCCCTGCTCGGTCGGCGCGGGCGCTGGCGGGTGCTGCGGCTCGGCGCCGTTCTGCACCACGCTGCCGGGCGGTGGGCAGAAGAAGTGCAAGAGCCAGTGTGGGCCGGCCGCCGCCGCCTGCTCGAGTCAGCGCGACTGCTGCGGTGGCCTCAACTGCCTGCAGGGTTACTGCCGCAACGGCTGTCAGGGCATCAGCTGCAACAGCCACGGCGACTGCTGCTCCTCGGCGCCCGTCTGCCGCCGCTGGGGGACCAGCAACAGCTTCTACTGCAACGCCAACTGACGCCGGGGTTGCGCAGCGCGGCCCGGCGGCGTGTTTTCACGGCTGGGGCCTCGACAAGGGGCCCATTTGTGCGCTCAATGCGCACCTTCGTCTTTTTCTTCGGGAAGGAGCCGTTCCATGGGGCAGCCGCTGAAGCACACCGTGAAGCTCGAGCAGCAAGACTCAGGGTTGGCGTTTCTGAACATTCGGCTCGAGGGCGATCTCACCGACGCCCAGGCGAAGACCGTCACCGCCGAGGTCGATCAACAGGTGCAGCGCCTCGCAGGTCGCCCGTTCGGCATGCTCTTCGACCTTCGCGACGTCACCTCGTGTGATGACAGCGGCGCGGGAGCCATGCAGCGCATCGAGATGGGCGCGGCCGACAAGGGCCTCGAGGTCGTCGCGCACCTCGTGAAGCAGAAGGAGCTCGTCACCCAGGCTCGCGCGGCCACCAAAGAGGTCGGCGCCGAGAAGCTCTACGGCACCTTCGACGATGAGACGGCTGCTCGGCGCTTCGCCAGCGGCCTGGCCTCCTGATCCTTCGCTCCTTCAAACGGAAACCCACGACCATGAAAGTCAACCGCAACCAGCCGACCCCTGTCGGCAACACGCCGGCGCCCACCACGGCCAAGCCGGCCGGCAAACCCTCCGAGACCGGTGCTCCTCAGGCATGGGGCGCGACCGGCGCCGCGAAAGCCAGGCCCGAGGTCACCGCGCCCACCGCCCAGGCGGCCAACCCCGTCAACGACGCCGTGGCCGCGCTGGTCAAGGCGATGAAGGGCGCCGGCACCGACGAAGGCGCGATTCACAAGGCGCTCGAGAACCAGTCGCCCGCGTTCATCGGGTCGGTGGCGAAGGCGTTCGAGGCCCAGACGGGTCAGAGCCTGCGCAAGGCGCTCAACTCGGAGCTCTCGGGGGGCGAGCTGCGTCGCGCGCTCGCGACCCTCGACGCGTCACTGGTGAAGCCCGGCGGCGGCCCGACCAGCGGCGTCGCCGAGAAGATCAACGTGCTGCGCAACCAGGGCACCGTGTCGGAGTCGGAGCTCGTCAACACGTACAAGGCGACCACCAACAACAAGATCGAGCTGCTCATCTCGGGTGAGAACGCGTTCCCCAAGGTCTTCGAGGCGATCGACGGCGCCAAAGACCACATCCACATGAGCTACTACATCTTCAACGACGACAAGCTGGGCAACCAGATGGTCGACAAGCTCATCGCGGCCAAGGAGCGCGGCGTCGACGTGCGGGTGATGATGGACGGCATCGGGTCGATGCTGATGAACCCGGCGAGCGGCGGCAACAAGCTGATCAAGCGCCTCGAGGCCGCTGGCATCGAGACCCGCTCGAACCACATGGTGGACGTCACCCGTGACAGCCAGGTGCTCAACGCGCCCGACCACCGGAAGATCGTGGTGGTCGACGGCAAGACGGGCTTCACCGGCGGCATGAACGTCGGCGAGCACTACCTCACCGAGTACCACGACGTGATGGTGAAGGCCGAAGGCGACGTGGTGAAGCAGATGCAGAGCGAGTGGATGAGCGCGTGGATGCACCTCGGCGGAAAGGTGTCGGGTGACGACGCTACGGTGAAGAGCCGCTTCTTCCCCGAGTACAAGCCGGGCGAGGCGCCGGGGAACCAGAAGATCACCACCGTCCAGCACATCCCCGGAGAGAACCGGCAGATCATGCAGACGTACCTCGACCGCATCAACACCGCGACCAAGAGCATTCACATCGAGAACCCGTACTGCACCAACCCCGACATTCAGAACGCGCTCATCGCGGCCGCCAAGCGCGGCGTCGACGTGCACGTGATCCTCCCGGGCGAGTCGGACCACGGCTTCAGCCACCTCGCCGCGCGCCAGAAGTACCCCGAGATGCTCAAGGCCGGCGTGAAGATCTACGAGTACCCGGGCTTCAACCACGACAAGGTGATGGTGACCGACGGCAAGTTCACCACCACCGGCTCGAGCAACCTCGACGACGTCGCGCTGTACCACGTGTACGAGATGAACCTGAACGTCGAGGACGAGAAGTTCGCCAGGGACACCCTCGAGCGGCTCTTCACGGTGGACATCGCCAGGTCGAAGCCGATGAAGGTCGAAGACATCTCGAAGATGCAGATCATCACCGGCAAGTTCTGGAACCTGTTCTCGCACTTCATCTGAGCGGGCCTCTCGCGCTGGTCGAACGCGGCGACGCGGGCGGAGGGCTCCTCCGTTCGGGTCGCCGTCGTCGTTCCTGGCGCCGTGGTCGGGTAAGGAAGCCGGCATGAGCACTCGTCGTGAGGTCCTGGTCGCTGGCGCCGCCGTCGTCGTCTCGAGCGCCTGCCCGCCCGTCACCTCGACCCCCGACGCCGGGCCTCGCACGCTCGACCCGCAGCCGTACGACCAGGCGACGCCCATCACCTTCGCGCCCTCGGCGGTGCAGCCCAGCGAGGCCCGCTTTCCGCAGACCGTCGGCGCGGGCGCGATGGCGAAGGACTCGGTGCTGCTGTGGACGCGCGCCGAGGGCCTTTCCCAGGTGAAGCTCCGCGTGTGGCGTGACGTGGGCAGCGCCACCGAGGTGGCCCTGGTGCACGAGCGGCTCGTCGAGGTGCCCGTCGATCACGGCAACGTGAAGCTCCGCGTCACCGGCCTCGCGCCGGCCACCTGGTACTCGTACGCGTTCTTCTCGACCGATCTGTCGCTGCGCTCGGCCATCGGCCGGGTGCGCACCGCCTTCCCCGACGACTGGAGAGAGCCGCTCGTGGTGGGCGCGACCAGCTGCGCCTCGTACCGCTACCGCCCCTTTCGCCCGCTCGAGACGCTCGGGCGTCAGCCCGTCGATCTCTGGCTGCACCTGGGCGACGTCTCGTACAACGACGGCGCGCCCGATCTGCCGGCGTTTCGCCTCAAGTGGCGCGAGCAGCTCCAGGACCCGGGCTACCGCGCGCTGATGCCCGCCGCCGGCGCCTACCTCACCTGGGACGATCACGAGTTCACCAACAACATCGACGTCGAGCGCGAGGGCCTCGACAGCGCGCTCGTCTCGGGCGCCATCACCAGCTTCAAAGAGACGCTGCCCGTGGAGCAGGACCGCCTCTGGCGCAGCTACCGGTGGGGCCTGACGGCCGAGTTCTTCGTGCTCGACCTGCGCACCGAGCGCAAGCCGACGACGCGCGGCACACCCAACGAGGAGTTCGTCTCGCCCGCCCAGCTCGAGTGGCTCAAGGCTGGCCTCGAGGCGAGCCCGTGCCACTTCAAGGTGGTGCTCACCTCGGTGCCCATCGCCAACTTCCCCGAGGCGTCGTGGCCGGGCCGGGCCGACCGCTGGCAGGGCTGGCAGGGGCAGCGCGAGCAGCTGCTGTCGTTCATCGACGCCAGGGGCATCGAGAACGTCTGGTACCTCAGCGGTGACATTCACCTCGGCACCATTCACCGCGTCGAGAACGTCGGGGCGCGGCGCCGGTTCTTCGAGATCTGCGTCGGGCCCGCCGGCAACGTGAACCCGCTCTCGGTGGTGCTGGAGCCCGGCAACGAGGCCAACCGCGGCGACTTCTTTCCGCCCTCGCAGTTCCTCTACGCAGCGGGCGCGTTCCAGGCGACCACGCTCACCTTCGACCCGCAGGCCAACGCGGTGCGGGTGGTGTTCATCGACCCGAAGCAGGGCGAGCTGGTGACGTGCGACCAGCGCGTCACCTTCGGGCAGGGAGCCTGACGTCATGACGAGCCGCCGAGACCTGCTGCGCCTGGGCGCCACCGCGCTGCTGGCCCCGTCCTGCGCCACCACGCGGAGGACGCCGCGCCAGGTGGTGGACTCGCCTCGCACCACTGCGTGGAACCAGGCGCTCACCGCCCCGGGCGCCGAGCTGAACCTCGAGCTCGGGCCCGGCGCCGTCGAGGGCTCGATTCCCGACGCGCTCCGGGGCAGCCGCGCGCTCTGGAACGGCCCCGCGCTCCTCAGGCTCGGCGGCCGGCTGGCCCACCCCTTCGATGGCCACGGCCTCGTGCGCGACTACGCCTTCCTTGCTGACGGCGGCGTTCGCTTCACCTCGCGCTTCGTCGACACCGAGGCGCTCCGGGCCGAGCGCCGCGCAGGCCGGCTGGTGCACCGGGGCATCGGCACGCTCCCCTACGACGTCGACGAGGCCGACGGCCCGGCGAAGAACCGCGCCGCGCCCGCCCTCAAGAACGTCGCCAACACCACGCTGACGGACTTCGGCGGCAGGCTCCTGGCGGGGTGGGAGGGCGGAGCGCCGCACGCGCTCGACCGCGCCTCCCTGGCGACGCTGGGGCTCGAGCGGTTCGGCGTGCTGGAAGAGACCGACGCCTTCCTCGCGCACACCCGGCTCGATCGCCGACGAAACGTGATGGTGGGCCTCACCCCGAGGCCGGGCCGCACCAGCGCGCTGACCTTTCGTGAGCTCGGCCCCGACTTCGTGGAGCGCGTGCACGTCGACGTGACGCTCGAGTCGCCCAGCTTCGTGCACGACTTCGTCATCACCGACCGCTTCTACGTGCTCGCGCTCAACCCGCTCTCGGTCAACCTGCTGACGTACTTCTCGATGACCCGCGGCACCGCGACGTTGATGGACATGCTGGCGACGGCGCCCGAGAAGGCCCGCGCGGTGGTCCTGGTGCCCCGGCCGCCGCCCGACGCCCGCGGCGCGCGTACGGCCCAGGCGACGCTGGTGTCGACGCCCGCGCCCGTCTTCGCGGTGCACTACGCGCAGGCCTTCGACGACGGCGGCGCCGTGGTGCTCGATGTCTGCGCCTTCGAAGACTTCACCTTCGGCCAGGAGTTCGGCTTCACCGGGCCCACCACTCCGCTCGACCCCTCGCTGCAGGACGAGCGGCGGCCCCAGCGCCTGGTGCGCCTGCGCCTCGACCCGGAGGCGCGCACCTCGACCGCGCAGGTGCTCTCGAAGCAGGGCGTCGACTTTCCCCGCGTGCACCCCGAGCTCGATGGCGTGAAGGCGCCGTTGATGGTCGCGGCGACGCGGGCTGATCTGGCCCACTCCGACCCGTTCGACTCGGTGATGAGCCTCGACCTCATCGACCTCGAGCGCCCCGAGCAGGTGTGGACTTCGCCCGCCGATACCTTCGTCGGTGAGCCGCTGTTCGTGCCCACCCCCGGCGGCGCGCTCGACGAAGGCCACCTCGTCGCCTGCGTCACCGACGCGCCGCGCGGCAAGACGCACCTGGTGGTGCTCGACCCGAAGTCCCTGGCCAGGGGGCCGCTGGCGCGCGTCGAGGTGCCGCTGCTGCCGTACGCCTTCCACGGGGTGTCGCTGCGCGGGTAGCTGCCCTCGCGCCAGCGGACCAGCAGGCCCTTCGATTCGGGCGTGGCGAGCAGCCCGGGCAGGGCCGCTGGGGCGGCGCGCGACGCTTCTGGCGCTCGAGCCGGTGCGACCGCGGTAGCTTTGCTCCATGCGAATTCCCAGCTGATCGTGGAGGCGGCCGGGTTCTACGAGGAGGCGCTGCGGGAGCTGTCGCCGACGTAGTTGGCGAAGAGAGACGAGCCGCCCCCACGCGCACCAGCTTCGGAGTGAACCTCGAACCCCTCTGCGAGGCCCCGAGCGTAGGCGGTGGCCTCGTTCCACGTCGCGCCAGCGCCGCGTGCGTTCGAGCCAGCCATGCATGTCGGCCGAGCTGACGCGCCAGGACGCCGGGCCACGATCGCGGTCACCTGTTCAAACCCTGAAAGCGGCGGGGCTGCGAGGCCGCGCGGGTAGGGGCGGCGGGTGCACGATCACTTTGAGGCGAGCTGAGCTCGGTTGAGGGAGCTTCCGCGGTGAAGGCTGAAAGTG
>JACSRE010000167.1 GCA_014879945.1 Myxococcus sp. | reverse complement strand
GGCTGACGCTCCCGAGGTGCGTGGCGCAGCCGGCGCGCGCACGCCCCATCCGACGGCGTCGGGTGACGCACCGAGGTCGCCCGATGCACCGGCGTCGGCCCCGCCAGGCGGCAGGTCGCGCTCCCCCCATGCGACGGCGTCGGGTGACGCGCAGGAGGCGGCGCAAGCCGGCGCCAGGCCCCGCACGCCGCATCCGGTTGCGCCGGGTGAGGCTCGCGAGGGCGCGTCCTCCGCAGCCAGGGCGCGCGCCCTCCCTTCGACGGCGTCGCGCGACGCTCCCGAGGTGGCCAGCGACGCCAAGGTGACGGGCCAGGACAACCCGGTGGTGAGCCTCCCGCCGCCGTCGCGCGCGCCCACCCTCGAGAACCAGCCGGCCGTCGAGCTGCGTACCGAGCGCGTGCCAGCGTGGAACGACCAGACCGACGCCATGCCGGCCTGGACCGAGCCCGAGGTGCCGCCCGCCGCGGCGCGGCTGGCCGAACGGCAGACGGCGCCCCTGCCCGAGCCTCAGGCCGAGGCGCTCTCGTGGCCCCTGGTGCTGAGCCTGGTCGGCCTCGCCGTCGTCATCGTGTGGGCGGCGGTGGTGCTGCTGGCGTGACGAAGGCCCAGTCGGAGGGCCCGCGCGCGCGGTGACGTCGTCGGCGTGCGCCTCGCAGTGGGCGGCGGTGGTGCTGCTGGCGTGACGAAGGCCAGTCGGAGGGCCACGCGCGGTGACGTCGTCGGCGTGCGCCTCGCCGTCGTCAGCGTGTGGGCGGCGGTGGTGCTGCTGGCGTGACGAAGGCCCAGTCGTAGGGCCCGGCGCGCGCGGTGACGTCGCCGGCGTGCGCCTCGAGCCAGGCCGCGTCGTCGCCCTCGAGGTGCCGGGCAGTGAAGCGCACCGCGTCGGCCCGCGTGCCGAAGTCGGCCGCGTAGAGGAAGAGGAGCCGGCTCAGCGTCACCGTCTGGCGCGCGCGGTCGAGCTGGGTGAACGCGCGCAGGTAGCCCTCGGTCGCCTGGGTCAGCTGGGCGTCGAGGCGGCCTGCGTCCCACCTGCGTACGGGCGGACACGACACCGCGCCGCAGTTGAGGGCGAAGTGGATGCGCGGGTCGAGCCGCCCCACCATCAGGGCCTGGCGTGCGTCGCGGCGCGAGAAGCGCCTGCAGAAGAAGGGCAGGGCGCGCGCGTTTCGTCGCAGCACCCCGTGCTCGATGTCGTTGAGCGAGAGCCGGTGGCCGCCCACGAGGTAGCAGGCGCGCTCGAAGAGCAGCAGGTTGGTGACGACCGAGCCTGTGGGCGCGAAGGCCAGCAGCGCGTGGCGCATCAGCGCGTTGTAGACGTTCACCCAGAAGGCCAGCCGCGGCCCGTCGGCGTCGAGCTGAGACAGGTCGGCGGTGACGAGCCCGTCCGCCAGGCGCTGCACCTCGGGCGTGAGCGCGTCGGTCTGCTTCAGCGCCGCGCTGAGCGAAGCCGCGAGCGCCAACGCGCTGGGCGCGGGGGCGGGCGAGGCGAGGGAGTGGTTGAGCACGCGCCAGAACACGGCGGCCAGCGTGGCGGTGGGGCGCGCAGGCCGCAAGCGCGGTTCGCGAAGGGTTTGACGGGCCCGGGCCTCGTCAGGCCAGATGCGCTCCATGCACCACGAGCCCCTGACGACCGCCGAAGTCGACGCCTTCCTCGCGAAGCACGACGGGTGGAGGCTCGAGGGCGGCGCGCTGGTGCGCACCTACGAGGCGCCCACCTTCTTGCGCGGCATTGCCTTCGTCGAGCACGTGGCCAAGCTGTGCGACACCGCCGACCACCACCCCGACATCGACATCCGCTGGCGCAAGGTGACGCTGCGCTTCGTCACCCACGACGCCGGCAACCGCGTCACCGCGCTCGACTCGCGCCTGGCCTCGGAGTGCGACGTCATCTTCGCCGGGTACGGCAAGCTGACCTGACCGGCGCCTCACCAACCCATGCGACCTCCTGTCCTCGCCCTTGCCCTGGTGTCGTGCGCCGGCGCCTTTCCGTCGCTCGACCTCTCGACGCTCCCCCGGCCCGAGGACTTCCCAGACGCGAAATACGTGGTGCTCCTCGACGAGCAGCAGGTGCAGTACCGGCCCGGCGAGAAGGACAAGGCCGAGGCGCTCGTCACCACGCGCTGGCGAGTCAGGGTGCTCAAGCCCACCACCTTGCCGAACCTGTCGGCTTCGTACGACACCGAGTTCACCGACCTGGTGTCGATGCAGGGGCGCTCGATTCTGCCCGATGGCACCGAGAAGGCCCTCGACGTCTCGAAGGCCTGGGACCGGCCGTCCTTCGATGGCTCGGTGCTCTTCTCGAACGTGCGCGTGCGAAGCGTCTCGGCGCCGGCGTTGCCGGTGGGCGCCGTCTTCGAGACGGTCGTCGTCACCCGCACCCGCGACATCGAGCCGATGGCCTACCAGCACTCGTTCGGCGACTGGGAGCCGGTGAAGACTTCGCGCTTCATCGTCGACGCGCCCACCGCCTGGCGCCTGCGGTGGGTCGCCCGCACCTTCGACGGCCCGGCCGAGGTGATGCCCGTCGAGTCGACGCCCGCCCCTGGCGTCACCCGGCGGGTCTTCGAGCGCAGCGACCTCGCCTCGCTGCCCAGCGACCCCGGCGGCCCCGACGTCTGGTCGCGGCACCTGCGGGTTCGAGTGCGCCTCGACGAGTGGACCGAGCGGGGCGTGACGAAACGAACGCCCCAGACGCCAGAGGAGCTCTCGGCGCTCGGCTTCGCGCAGCACCAGGACCGCGCCGTCGTCACGCCAGCGCTCGAAGCGGCCGCGAGAGAGGCGCTGGTGGGCGTGCCCGACGAGCCGCGCGCGAAGGCCCGCGCCCTCTACGAGTACGCCTGCCGTCGCATTCAGTACTGCGCCATCGAGATTGGCTACGGCGGGTGGATTCCACACGCCGCGAAGGACGTTCACGCCCAGCGCTGGGGCGACTGCAAGGACAAGGCGACCTACCTTCACACGCTCCTGAAGGTGGCCGGCATCGAGTCTTCGCCCACCGCCATCTACTCGCACGAGGGCTGGCCGCGGCCGTTCGAGCTCCCCAGCCTCGGCGCCAACTTCAACCACGAGATCCTCGCGGTGCACCTGCCCGAGGGCACGGTCTATGCCGACCCCACCACCCGCGCGGTGCCCTTCGGGAGCCTGCCCTGGAACGACGCCGACGCCGTGGTGCTCGAGGCGACGAGAGAGGGTGCGCCGCTGAAGAAGACGCCGCCCACGTCTCCCGAGCAGAACGTCGAGACGCATCGGTACCTCCTGACGCTGGACGACGCGGGGAACGCGCGCGGGCATTTCGAGGTCGAGGCGCGCGGCGACAACGCCACCGGCTTCAAGGCCCGCAAGCTGCACGGCACCGGCAGGCTCCACGCCTGGGCGAAGCGCGCCGTGTGGCTCAAGGGCGCCGAGGTGACGTCTGCCGCCTTCACCGAGCAGCCCGACTTCGCCGAGGGCGAGGCCTTCTCGGGCGAGCTGAGCGTGCGTCGCGTGGTGGCTCGCGGCCTCGGGAGCGCGAGCCTCTTCAGGGTGAGCGACTTCATGGACGACTGGATGCCGGCCGTGAGCTCGTCGCGCACCACCCCTTTCGCCTGGAAGTGGCTGGCCACCACTGACGCGACGCTGGTGCTGACCCTGCCCGAGGGCGCCACGGTGTCCACGCTCCCCGAGAGCGTCTCGTTCACCTCGCCGCTGGGCGTGTACTCGCTGCGCTGGTCCCGAACGGGGCAGGTGGTGACGGTGGTGCGGCGCTTCCGCCGGGACCAGCGGGTGGTGCCCGTCGGCGAGATGCCAGCCGCGACGGCGTTCGTCGAGAAGGTGTTCGAGGCCGAGCTGTCGCCCGCGGTGCTGCGCTTTGGAGGTGCCCGATGAGGGGCGTGCTGGTGGCCCTGGTGGTGTCGTCGGGCTGCGCGACCACCTCGCAGCTGTCCACCGATTGGCTCACGCCCGACGTCCTGGCGCATGACGCCTCGAAGTACCCCGACGACGCGGCGGTGGTGCTGTACCGCGCCGACCGCTACCTGCTCGAGACCACCGGAGGGAACTCGAGCGAGCGGCTCAGTCACGTCGCCATCGCCGTGCAGCGCGAGGGCGGCTTCGACCTCGCCGAGGTGCGGGTGCCCTTCAACGCCCGGCAGGAGCTGCTGGTGCTGAAGGCGCGGGTCCTTCAGCCCGACGGCACCATCAAGGAGCTCTCGCCGCGCGACGTGCTGGTGGACACCAACGGCAAGGGCGAGCGTGACACCCAGGCCAAGTTCTTCCGCTTCCCCGACGTGCGCCTGGGCAGCGTGCTCGAGTACCTCTGGGTGGTGCGCACGCCGTGGATCCTCGCCACCGAAGACCAGGAGACGCTCGGCGCCTTCCCCGTCAAGGCCTACGACTTCGAGCTCACCGGCTCACGCCGGTTGGTGCTCGAGACCATCGAGTACAACTCGACCCAGCCCATCGACGTCACCCTGCTCGACGATGGCCGTCACCGGCTCCGCTTCTCGCTGCGCGACCTCCCGCCCAGAGAGCCCGAGCAGTGGATGCCGCACTGGACCTTCACCGAGCCGCGCTGGGCCTACCGGGTGCTCG
This sequence comes from Myxococcus sp., assembly GCA_014879945.1. Taxonomy (GTDB): domain Bacteria; phylum Myxococcota; class Myxococcia; order Myxococcales; family Myxococcaceae; genus Xiheimicrobium. Next base: position 25,966 of record JACSRE010000167.1, on the reverse strand, counting down.
GCTACAAGGTCTCGACGCTGGTGACGAACAACTGGTACCGCGAGTGGACGGACGTGGTCGAAGCCTTCGCGCGCAGGGCCATGGTCGAGCCCGGCACCTTCGACGGCTTCACCGCGAGGCCCGACCTCTCGAAGTGCACCGACGCGCGCTGCAAGGTGCTGACGGCGACCGATTGGCTCCGCGAGAAGACGAGCACCCTGGGCGTCGCCACCGACCGCGAGCTCAAGCTGGCCGAGGCCTTTCAGAGCGGCAAAGCCAGCAACCGCGAGCGCGTGATGATGCTGCGCAAGGTGCTCGACGAGGCCGGCGTCGACGTGAAGTTCGCGGCCACCACCCAGCTGCTGGCTCGACAGACGGCGCGCAGCTTTCCCGAGTGGGAGCAGTTCGACCGGCTGCTGGTCTACGTGCCCGCGCAGCCGTCGATTCCGCGCCCCATCGCCATCGAGCTCGAGGCCGAGTACTGCCCCGCAGGCACCCTCTCGCCGACGGTCGCCGGGCAACCAGCCTTCGTCTTCACGCTGGTGGGCGGGGTGGTGGGCGACGGCTTGATGCAGGGCGAGTGGGTGACGCTCGACGCCGAGCCGACGGTGCAGCCGGGCCGTCGCGACGTGCACGCGGCCCGACTGGAGGCCGACGGCACCCTGGTGGACGACCACGAGATGCGCGTCGAAGGTGAGCTCTCGGAGCCGTGGCAGCACCACAAGCTGAGCTGGCGTACGCGTGACTTCGAGCGCGACCTCGAGGCGCGCGCCACCGCGGTCTCGAGGCTCACCAGGTCAACCAGGGCCCGGTGGCTCGACTGCGACCGGCTCGAGGGCCGCTGCGGCTACGCGGTGACGCTGCAGGCGCCCCGCTACGCCGTTCGCGACGGGGCCGCCTGGCTGGTGCCGCTGAAGGTGTTGACCCCGCTCTACGAGGTGTTCGACGTGCGCGAACGCCGCCACGAGGTGCACATCGGCGGTGGCGTCGGGCCCGTGGAGGAGACCATCGAGCTGGCGGCGCCCCCGGGCTTCCACGCGACGAAGGTGCCCGACACCGTCACCGAGAGCGTGCCGGGCCTCTCGGTGCGCATCACCGCCGAGCGGACGAAGACGGGGGTGAAGGTGTCTCGGCGCGTGGTGCTGACGCCGGGCCGGTACCCCAAAGAGGCCTACCCCGCGATGCGCGACACCCTGGAGCGCTTCCAGGCGGTCCGGAACACGGTGCTCACCTTCGAGCCCGACTGATGGTCAGTCGCCGCCGATGAGCTCCTTCAGCTCGTCCTTCGAGCCGCTCGGCAGCGCCAGCGTCTGCGCGTAGTGCAGCAGCAGCGCGCGGTTGTCGCCCACCGAGAGGTTCTGCAGCTCGAGGGCGCCGATGCGGTCTTCGGGCGTGAAGGCGCCGACCGTCTTCTCCATCGACAGCTTCTCGGGCGCGTAGGCCGACTGCGCCGCGTTGGTGGAGAGGATGGTGTAGTCGTCGCCGCGGCGCAGCTCGAGCTTCACCTCGCCGGTGACGGCGGTGCCCACCCAGCGCGCGAGCGACTCCTTCAGCATCATCGCCTCGGGGTCGAACCACTTGCCCTCGTAGAGGAGCCGGCCGAGGCGGCGGCCGAGCGTGACGTACAGGTCGGTGGTGTTCTCGTTGTGCACCGACGAGAGCAGGCGCTCGTAGGTGAGGTGCAAGAGCGCCATCGCGGGCGCCTCGTAGATGCCGCGGCTCTTGGCGTCGATGACGCGGTTCTCGATCTGGTCCGACATGCCCAGGCCGTGGCGGCCGCCGATGGCGTTGGCCTCGAGGAAGAGCTTCACCAGGTCGGGCTGCCGCTTGCCGTTGAGGGCGACGGGCACGCCCTGCTCCCAGGTGACGGTGACGGTCTCGGCGTCAACGCGCGTCTCGGGCTTCCAGTGGGCCACGCCCATGATGGGCTGCACCAGGTGCATCGAGCTGTCGAGGTGCTCCAGCGCCTTGGCCTCGTGGGTGGCGCCCAGCATGTTCGAGTCGGTGGAGTACGCCTTCTCGGTGCTCATCGAGTACGGCAGGCCCTCGGCCTCGAGGAACTTCGACATCTCGGTGCGGCCGCCGAGCTCGTTGACGAACTGCTGGTCGAGCCACGGCTTGTAGATGCGCAGGTCGGGGTCGACGAGAATGCCGTAGCGGTAGAAGCGCTGAATGTCGTTGCCGCGGTGGGTGGAGCCGTCGCCGAAGACGTGCACGCCGTCTTGCTTCATCGCGCGCACGATGGCGGTGGCGGTGACGGCGCGGCCCAGCGGGGTGGTGTTGAAGTACTTGCGGCCGCCGACCGAGAGGTGGAACGCGCCGCACTGAATCGCGGTGAGGCCCTCGTGGGCGAGCGCGGCCCGGCAGTCGACGAGGCGCGCGGCCTTCGCGCCGTGCTTCGTCGCGATGGGCGGAATGTCAGAGGCGTTCTTCTCGTCGGGCTGCGCCAGGTCGGCGGTGTACGCGTAGACGTCGAGGCCCTTCTTCGTCATCCACGCGACGGCGGCGCGGGTGTCGAGGCCGCCCGAGAAGGCGAGGCCGATGCGGGTTCCTGCAGACGGAAGCTGGCGGTAGATGCGGCTCATGGTGAGAAAGCGACTAGTGGCGATGGGCCGCGCGCTGCAAGCCGAATCCTTCGCGGCGGTGAGCGGCGCCTGGCCACCGAGCAGGGCGACGGCGCGCCTGGAACCGAAGCGTGGCGGAGGTGTCTCGTCGCGTCATGGCGATGCTGCCGAGCTCCTCGCCGGTGCCGGTGCAGCGCCTCGTCGCGGTCGGGGAGTGTCGCCGGAAGCCGGGTGGAACCACGGTGTGCGTCAGTCGGACCCTCGGTGCGCGACGGCGTCGCACAGGGCCAGGGCTCGCGGCCGCGCTCGCTCGAAGAGCTCGCGATATTCGGGCGGCACGACGGCAGTCGTGATGGCTTCGTGGAGCCGGTTCGGCTCCAGCTGGCGCGTCTCGAGGAGAAGGCGCACGTCCGCCGCGTCGAAGCGGCCGAGCTTGGTGAGCGCGAGATCAACGGGGCCGAGCACCTCGAGCCGGAGTCGCTCGAGTCCGTCGAGAGTGAGCGGGCGGCACGCGGCGCGCCAGCCCGGAGAGAGCACCTGTTGTTCCGGCCCGAAGATGTGCGCCACGTAGAGCCCCTGTGGCTCCAGCTTCTCGTTGGTCGCCTCGACCGCTTCGGCGAAGCCAGCACCCTCGAGGAGCGCGGCGCACTCACGGTCGTCGAGGAGCAGGTCGGCGTCCTCCGTCGTGCGCTGCCGCCCGTAGCCGAGGATGAAGGCGGCGCCACCGAAGAGGCGAACCGTGCCGGCACCCTGCATGAAGGAGTCGAGGGTCCTCAGGATGAGCGCCGGGCCCTGGCCCACAGTGCCTCCGCGGTTGCGGGTCGCTTCAAGAGTCGCTTCGGGTCGTAGTCGTACGAGAGCGGCCGGTAGCCTCGAGGCGGCCCGGCAGAGAGGAGCTCGGGGATGACGCCCGTCCGCTCTGGGTCGGGCACCAGCGAGACGAGCCACCACAGCGCATGGTCGGCTCGCTCGCGCCGCGCCCTGAGGCGAAGGCGAGGTGCGTCGATGGGCGCGCGCTGCAGCATCCGCACGATGAGCTTGAAGAGCCGGCCGTCGAGCTCGGCGTGTGGCATCAGCAGCGCAACGATGAGGTCCTCGTCGTCGAGGCCCTTCGTCGGTTCGCGATCGACTGCCTCGCTGCCGACGGCGCCGAAGTGGCTGCGCGCGTTCGCCTCCTCGAGGACCCAGTCCTCCACTGAGCGCCGGTTGGCGAAGCGACTCAGGCGGTCACGGAAGACGGACCGGTGGAGGGGCGCGTTGAGGGCCTGCGCAACGGTTGGCACGGGAACCAGCGTAGCGCAGGCGCGGAGGACGCGGGCGTCACCAGGGATCAAGCGCTTCACTCGAACGCCGCCGGTCGAGACGACCAGGGGAGCCGCTCCCGGTTCCGCCTTCTCGCCGATACCGTTCGCCTTCCGCGCGCCCGCCCCGCCGATTCAGGACGGCTCCCTGAAGTGCGGCCGCTCGACGGTGAACAGCAGGTCGTTCACCTCGCCCCGCCACGTCGCCGGCGCCCGGTCTCCCAGCACGATGAGGCCCATCGCCAGCACCACCGCGCGGTCTCGCAGCGGCAGGGAGCGCGCGAGGCCCTCGAGCCGACCCGCGTTGAGGGCCAGCTTCGGGTCGGCCAGCGCCTCGGCCAGCGCCGCCTGTCCGGCCTTGTCCTCGAGGCTCCTCACCGAGGTGATGACGGCGGGCCTCTTTCCGCCGCGCACCTCGAGCGCGTCGAACACCCACGCGAGGTCGGGCGGCGGCTCCACCGCGAGCGCCCGGCGCACCTGATCAGCCTTCGCGCCATCAGACGCGCCGATGAGCAGCGCCATGCGCGCCTTGCCGCTGGCCGACACGTTGGGGCTGGTGCGCGCGATGTTCTCGGACTCGACGAGGTCGCCCGCTCGCAGCGCGCGGTACGCCTTCACGAAGGCCCAGTCGTCTTTCTGCGGTTGGCCTTCGACCCGGCCGATGAAGGCCACCGTCGACTCCTTCGGCGCCATCGTGAGGGCCTTCGGCATGGTGGCCCCGGCGACGCCGGCCCTGCGCGCGCCGCGAAGCACCCGCAGGTACTCCACCAGCGCCGCGCTCTTCATGGGGGCGAAGGCCCTCGCCGCGAGCGCCGCCTCGAACGCGCGGAGCGACTGCTGCCACTGGCCGCCGGTGGCGAGGTCTTCGGCGACGGCCCAGCTCAGCCACGGGTTGGTGGGGTGACGCTCCCAGGCGGCGCGGTAGTCCGACCGCTTCCCCTTGTTGCAGCGCAGCGCGAGGTACTGCAGGTCGCCGTCGTCGGGCTTCGCGGCGGCGCGCTCGTTGGCCGCCTCGCACAGGGCCACCTTCTCGGGCTCCGTCGAGGCGTCTTGCGCGATGCGCTGCAGAAAGACGTTGGTGGGCTCGGCGTTCGCGCGCGCGACGACCGCCTTCGAGGCCTCGGGCAGCTCGTCGGCCAGCATGGCCCACGCGCCGAAGTCTTCGCCGCTCGAGTCGTCGAAGCGCACATGGCTGAGCACCAGCGCGAGCCGCTCCTCGGGCCGCGACACCAGCGCGAGCTGCGAGACCGGCGGCGCCTTCAGGGTGGCCTCGAGCACGCGGTGGTGGGCGGTCTGCCCGCGCTTCAAGGACACCGAGGTGGGCGGCTGCTTGAAGACGTGCTTCTGCGGGGCGTCGCTCCACCGCGGCGCGCCCATCGGCACGTCGGGCTGCTCGCTGTTGCCGTTGGCGCCGTACACCGCCGTCCACTCCACCAGGGCCGTCGCGCTCGCCACGTTGTACAGCGAGTGCGAGAAGCCGCCGCCGACCGACACCTCGAACTCTTCAATCAGGCGCCCGTCCATCGTCGTCGCCTTCACCTGCACGTCACCCGAGGGCTCCAGTTCCCACGCGTCGGTGCTGTGCGCGGGGAGCACGTACGCGCGCTCCTCGATGACCACCTTCACCGGCACGTTGAGGCCGTTGACGACGTGCAGGGTCGACGAGCCGATGTGGCCGCCGACGAAGAGGGCGGGGAAGAGCACCAGCGAGGCCACCGCCGCGCGCAGCGTGCCCGGCACCACGCCGTCGGCCGTCTGGAAGCGGTCCCACCAGCCGAGCTTCTTCTGGCGCTCGCGCTCCTGGCCCACCACGCAGGTGCCGTACCTCGCCGGCACCACCGCGGCGTCGGGCGCGTCTTCCACCTCGCCGCCGTCAGTCACCCACGCCGCCACCTTCGCCTCGACCTCGAGCAGGCGGTCGAGCGTCACGTCGGCCAGCACGCGCAGGTCTCCGAGCGCGCCCTGCGCCCAGCCCTCCATCACCCGCAGCCAGTCGCCGAGGTTGCCCTCGCTGGGCTCGAGCAGGCCGAGCTCTTCGCTGAGCGCGGTGAAGCCGCCGGCCTCGCCGTAGCGCGCGTCGATGTCGTCGGGCAGCTCGAGCGCCTGCTTCGCCGCCCACAGCTGCGTCACCACCCCGAAGAGGTCGTGCGCCGAGGCCAGCACCCGCTTGCGCTCGGCCGACGACACGTTGCCGTCGGCCAGCACGATGTCGAGCACGTGGTGCAGGTGCGCGTGGGCGTCGGCGAGGTTTCGCAGCGAGTGCGCCGTGAAGTGGAGCAGCGCCACCAGGCCCTTGAGGTGGTCGCTCCAGCCGTGGCCCACGAGGTTGGCGGCGGCGAGGTGCGCGGCCCGGCAGGTGCGGTCGTGGTCGAGGATGCGCTGCTCGACGCTCTTGCGCTCGGTGCGCACCGCCTCGATGACGCCGCGCAGCTCCTTGCGGCGAATCTCACGGCCCCGGTAGCGAATGACGCCGCCCGGCGCGGTCAACACGCCGTCTGCCAAGCCCTCGAGCTGGTGCTCTTCGTCACGCCGCTCGCGGTAGCTCTTGAGCTCGGTGCGCAGCGAGGCCGGGTAGAGGCCCTCGAGCGCCGCCAGCACGCCCGGCTTGTCGAGCGCCTCGACGGGGCCGATGAGCCTGCCGGCCGTGGCCTCGTAGGCGGCGATGGAGCGCCCCAGGTAGACGCCTCGGTAGCGCGGGTCGAGCGCGGCGCGGCTGAAGCGTTTGGCGAAGCGCTCCTCGACCGTCGTCTCGACGGCGGCGGGCGCGGGCTTTCCGGCCGCGTTCTTCTCTCGCTCCTGCCGCGCCTTCTCGAACAGCTTCGCGGTGACGGCGCGGCGAACGGCCTCGACGTCCTCGAAGAGGGTGAAGGCCGGGCGCGCGTCGAGCGGCGAGGGCAGGTACAGCTCCTTGGCGCTCTCTTCGCGGTCGCGGTTGGGCGGGTGGGTCAGCCACATGCGCGGCGGCTGCGCGAGGCCGGCGGAGAAGACGCGGAAGCCCGAGTCGCCGGCGGGCCGCCTGGGCGTCTTGCCGAACTCGGGCTCGTCGAAGATGCGGCGCAGGTGGTCGAGCGCCTGGCTCTGGAGCGCGAACAGGTCCTCCACGTCGCGCCCCGCGTGCAGCTCCTCGGCCGAGAACGAGACCGCCTCTTCCCACGCCTCGTCGGCCGGCCCGAGGCGATGGAGCGCGTGCACCAGGCTGTCGCTGCCGCTCACCGACACCGCCACGCGGTCGGCGTTGAACTCCATCTCGCGCCCCAGCGCGCGGTGGGCCAGCACCACCAGCCTGAAGGCCGTGTCGAGCACCGCGCGAATGGCCCAGACGAAGAGGCGCAGAATCCACCCAATCCACGCGATGCGGATGTCGGTGCGCGAGATGCCGGTGAGGAAGCGGTCGAAGATGCCGCGCGACATCACGATGTGGCCGGCGATCTGCTGCGACAGGTACACCCACCGCCCCACCGCCATGGTGCGCTGCGCGAAGTGGCCGAACTCGTGCGCGATGACGGCCTTGAGCTCGTCGAGGGTGAGCGCGTTCACCAGCCCCAGGCCCAGCTCGAGGTTCTTCCGCGAGGGGAAGATGAGGTTCCAGAACGAGAGGTCGTAGAAGACGCCCGCGTTCACGCGCCCCGAGAGGAACACCTTGTGCGGCCGCGGCGCGCCGGTCTCGTCGGCCAGCTTGTGCAGGAAGGCGAAGAGCGTCGGCTGCTCGGTCGCGAGGACCTCGACCAGCGACGGGTCGGCGCCGTGCTTCACCACGAAGAGCCCGCGCACCAGGAAGGCGAGGAAGAAGAGCGCCGGAATGGACAAGAGGCCCGCGCCCACCACGTTGCCGCCGTGGAGAATGGCGTTGCCGAGCAGCCGCCACACCACCCACGTCAGGTACCCGGTGAGGCCCAGGTACAGGCCCACGAACGAGAGCAGCCCGCCCATCGCGAGCCAGGCGTGTCGCCTGTAGGACTTCGAGGGCGCCGTCAGCCCAGGGGGAACGGAAGCAGGCGACGGAGGAAAGACGGCGGACAGGTCACGCGCGCTCATGCGCCGGCACTGGAGTCGCCGGGTGTCTCGGAGTCAAGCCGCGAGGGCGCAACCTCTGCGCGAGGCGTTGTCGTCGGACGGACGTCGCATTCGCAGACATGAACGCGTCAAGACGGTGGTGGTGCTCCAGTCGCTCGCGCGCTCCTCTTTGCCTGGGTCAAGCACGCCTCGAAGCGGTGGCTGACCTGGACGCTGTGCGTGATGGCCGCCGCGCTCGCGCTGCTGCCCATTCTCGGGAGCCTGGCGAGTCCGTCGTGAACGCTTCAATCTGAAACAGGGCGTTTCGCGAGTGAACGCCAAACCAGTACTACTGTTGTGCTGTCATTGAATTATCACGGCTTCTTCAGGGGCATGTCGGTTGCGTGCTTGCCGACCCATGCGAATCCAGCTCGCGGGTGTGCTCTCGGTGGTGGCGGTCTTCGGCTGCACGGGCCCGATGGGGCCGGAAGGGGCGCAGGGGCCCGCAGGGCCGGCAGGAGCGCAAGGGCCCGCTGGAGCCAACGGCGCGATGGGCGCGCCCGGCGCCACCGGAGCGCAGGGGCCTCAGGGTGCGGCCGGTCAAGACGGCGCGCCTGGCGCGGCGGGAGCCCCAGGGCCACAGGGCGACGCAGGGCCACCGGGCCAGCCCGGCGTCAACGTCGGCACCCTCTCTGGCGTGGTGCGCTTCAAGAGCACCCGCGCGGTGGCGTCGGCCGCGACCGTCTCCATCGCGCCCGACCCGCGCCCCGCCGTCACCGCCGACGCGCAGGGCGCCTACTCGTTCGCCGACCTGCCGGCGGGGGTGTACGAGGTCACGGTGACCCACGCGCGCGCGTCGCCGACGAAGGTGAGCGTCTCGGTCCTCTCGGGGCGCACCACCACGCTCGACCTGGTGGTTCATGACTACGTGGCGGCCAGCGACACCTGCATCGTCTGCCATGGCCAGAACAACCCGACGCTCATCGCCGACTACAAGGCGTCGACCATGGCGCCGTTCGTCTCGTGCGGTGACTGCCACCCGCGCAACCCGGCGGTGACGAACGACTACGGCGCCGACCACCGCACCCGCCCAACGCCCGAGACGTGCGCGGCGTGCCACCAGGAGCAGTACCGGGGCCACCAATCGAACCGGCACTCCATCGGCATGCAGCGCGTCTACGAGTCAGGCCGCTACGACGACCTGCCGCCGTGCACCACCGGCCAGAGTTCGCTGGGCTCGGGGGGCGTCGCGACCTGCACGCAGTGCCACAACGTGGAGCAGTCGTGCGACGCGTGCCACAGCCGCCACCTCTTCGACGCGAAGCAGGCGCGCGCGCCCATCTCGTGCGCCACCTGTCACATGGGGCCCGACCACGCCCAGTGGGAGATGTACTCGACCTCGAAGCACGGCGTGCTCAACGCGACCCGCGGCGAGCTGCACGGCCCGTCGTGCGCGAGCTGCCACATGCCGAACAAGGGCACCAGGCCCGACGGCGGCCAGTACACCGACCACGACCTCTCGTTCGGCCTGGCGTGGGGCCCCGTCGGTGGCGCTGCGTCGCACATCAGCTTCCGCCGCAACGGCCAGCTGCCGTACGTGCTCAACGGCACGCAGGTGCAGGCGAACCCGGCGTTCGACCCGTACGCGCCCTACGACATGACGCTGCCGGCCGACGCGGGCGCCGACCCGGGCTCGCTGTACTACCCGCTCGACAGGCCGGGGCGCATCGTGCAGGTCACCGACCCGCTCAACGTGCTCAACGCGCGTCGTGCGCAGATGGTGCAGGTCTGCACGCGGTGCCACGCGCAGTCGTTCGCGATCGACCGCCTCGACATCGCCGACGGGCTGCACCGCAACGTCACCTCGGTGGTGAACGAGGCGAAGGACATCATCTACGCGCTCAACTACGACCGCCTGCTCGAGCCCGCCGCGAGCGGCTGGGTCCGCCCCGGCAACCCCGACACGGCCGCCGAGATTGTGCTGGCCGGCACCCAGCTGTACCGGAACCTGTCGTCGCTCGAGCGCATGTTCTTCAAGATGTACAAGTACGACAACGTGAAGGCGTGGCAGGGCGCGTACCACTTCAACCCCGACTACGCGCACTGGTACGGCTGGGCCGAGCTGAACATGGACCTCGCCGACATCTCGAGCGAGGCCGGCAAGATTCGGCGCGACTACGCGCTGCTGTGGGCCATCGAGAACAGCTCCACCACCGTGTGGCAGGTGCCCTACCAGGGCGTCATCTATGCCACCGGCTCGATGACGAAGCTGTACGACCTCTACACGCCCGACGGCGGCCAGGTGATTCAGCCGTACGGCCCCACGGGTCCCACCATCTCGTACGATGGCGGCTCGCTGTTCGTCTTCCACTGACGCGTTCAGCTTCTCGTCGAGGCGCGGCGCGCCCAGTGGAGTTCCAGCGCCTCACCCCCGCCGGCCGCGTCGCCAGGCGCCTGCCGCTCGACGGCTCGAAGGTGACGGCCGCATGGGAGGGCGGGGCGCCCACGCGCTGAAGCCCACGCGCGGCCCGAATCACCAGGGCCCACGTCCGGGGCGGCGCATTTCACGGTAGGGTGGCGGCACCGATGCCCCTCGCAGCTGGCACTCCCGTCGGCGACTACGAAGTCGTACGCCAGCTCGGCTCGGGCGCCATGGGCGAGGTGTACGAGGCCGTGCACCCGTTGATCGGCAAGCACGTCGCCATCAAGGTGATGCGCACCCCGGCCAGTGAAGCGCTCGTCGAGGCCCGCCGCCTGCTCGAAGAGGCGCGCGTGGTGAACGCCATTCGGCACCCGGGCATCATCGACATCTTCGGCGCCAACGTGCTGCCCGACGGCCGGCCCTTCCTGGTGATGGAGCTGCTCGAGGGCCAGTCGTTTCAGGACTACCTCAAGGCCCACGCGCCGCTCGACGTCGTCGACGTCATCAGCCTGCTCGACGGGCTGCTCGAGCCGCTCGCGGCCGCGCACCGGGCCGGCATCATTCACCGCGACCTCAAGCCCACCAACGTCTTCGTCTCGAGCGTGGGCGGCGCGCGCAAGGTGAAGCTGCTCGACTTCGGCATCGCGCACCGCGCCGACCGCGAGAAGCTCACCGCCCCCGAGGTGACGGTGGGCAGCCTGGGCTTCATGGGCCCCGAGCAACTGCACGGCAAGCCCGTCACCCAGAGCGACCTCTACGCGGTGGGGTGCGTGGCGTGGCTGCTCCTCACCGGCAAGCCCGTCTTCCCCTACACCGCCATGGGCGAGCTGGCGCGAAACCACATGCTGACGGTGCCGCCGCCGCTGCGCACCGCGCGCCGAGACACGCCGCCCGCGCTCGAGGCCTGGGTCGCCCGGTTGCTCGAGAAGGACGCGGCGCGCCGGCCGCCCAACGCCTTCGAGGCCCTGCTCTCGCTGCGGCTGTTGGCCGACGACCTCGACGAGTCCACCGTGGTGCAGCCCGCCGGCGCTGACGAGGACGACGACGTCACCCTCGCCATTCCCGTCGGCGCGCGCGCCCCCGAGGCGGTGACCCGCCACGTGCCGCGGGTGGAGTCGAAGCCGTCGGCGACGCTCGACGACGACGACGACCCCGAGAACACGGTGCGCGTCATCCCCACCCGCCCCCGCCGCTAGGAAGAGCGCTCCACCCGCGATGCCCGCCGCCCTCGAGCTCCGCAACGTCACCAAGCGCTTCGGCGAGAAGGTGGCCGTCGACGACTTGTCGCTCACCATCGCCGAGGGCGACTTCGTGGGCCTGCTGGGGCGCAACGGCGCGGGCAAGTCCACCACCATCAAGATGGCCACCGGGCTGCTCGAGGTGACGAGCGGCTCCATCTCGGTGCTGGGGCTCGACCTCGCCACGCAGAGCCTCGCGGCGCGCCGGCTGATGGGCGTGATGCCCGAAGACATGGCGTTGCTCGAGCTGCTCACCGGGCCCCAGTACCTGCGCTTCGTCGGCCGCATGTACGGGCTCGACGACGCCGTCATCGACCGCCGCGCGCAGGAGCTGTTCGACACCCTCGACCTGCGCCCGGGCGCGCGCACCCTGGTGACGGACTACAGCTTCGGCATGAAGAAGAAGCTGGCGCTCTGCTCGGCCATTCTGCACGCCCCGCGGCTGGTGTTCCTCGACGAGCCGTTCGAGGGCATCGACGCCGTCACCAACCGCACCATCAAAGACATCCTCTCGTCGCTCCAGCAGCGCGGCGTCACGGTGGTGCTGACGAGCCACATCCTCGAGGTGGTGGAGCGCCTGTGCCCGCGCATCGCCATCATCGACGAAGGCAAGCTGAAGGCCTGGGGCACGCACGACGAGCTCGGGCGCGGCGCGGGCACGCTCGAGGCGCTCTTCGTCGGCCTCGTCGGCGGGCCACAGAAGGGCAGCCTCTCGTGGCTGTGAGCGCCGTGCGGGCCGTCATCGCCGCGCACCTGCAGGGCACCTTCAACCGGGGCCGCAAGCAGCTCGGCGCCCTGGGGGTGGCCGCGAGCTGGGTGCTGGTGCTGCTGGGCTTCGTGCTCTTCATCCTGCCCTTCGTGGTGGGGTTGAGCTTCGTCGGGTACCTGCTGGGCGGCAGCCTCGAGGGCGACGGCGAGGTGGCGCGCAACCTCTCGGCCATCGCCATCTTCCTCACCGCCTTGACGGTGCTGGGCGGCGCCTTCGCCGGCATCGGCGGCGCGAGCCGGCAGCTGCCGTGGGAGTCGCTGCTGGCCTTCCCGGTCGACCCGCGCGCGCTCTTCGCCGCCGAGCTGGTGGCGGGGGCGACCGAGGTGCTGGCGGCCGCGGAGCTGCTCGCGCTGGCGGGGGTCTGCGGCGGGGTGAGCCTGGCCGCCCCGCGCGCGACGCCGTTCATGGCGTTGGCGCTGGGGTGCTGCGTCGTCACCACCATGTCGATTCAGCTGATGGTGGCGTCCATCACGCAGCGGCTGTCGAAGCAGGCCCGCGTCGTGCTCATCGTGTTGCCGGTGATGGCGGTGCTGTTGTCGTTCGGCTCGCCGAAGGTCATCGCCGTGATGACGTCGCGGCAGCAGACGAGCCTGGGCGTGGTGTCGCAGGCGGTGGGGAGGCTGACGCCGGTGGGGCAGCTCCTCGAGGCCGCGCGCGCGCCGTACACCGGAGACTGGAGCGAGGTGCCGCTGAAGCTGGTGCCGGTGGTGGCGCTGACGCTGGTGACGCTCGTCGCCGCGTACCTGCTCGTCTCGAGAGAGAAGCCGCTGTCGACCGCCGCCGTCGGGGGCGCCGCGAAGCCGCTGTGGAGCTTCGCCGCGCCGGCCTGGGGCATCGCACGGCTGCAGTGGGAGACGCTCACCACCAGCCTGCCGGGCCGCATGATGTTGCTGATGCCGCCGCTGACGGTGGTGTTGATTCGGGGGCCGCTCTCGCAGCTGCTCAACCGCGGCGCGTGGGTGGTGCCGGCGGCGTTCCTCTACGCGGGGCTGTCGAGCACCAACCTGCTCTTCAACCAGTTCGGCCTCGACCGGCACGGGGTGAAGGCGCTGTTCCTGCTGCCGGTGGACGAGCGCGCGGTGCTGCAGGGCAAGCAGTGGGCGTTCGCGGCGTGGCAGGCGGTGCAGACGGCGCTGCTGGCGGGGCTGATGCTCCTGTCGGGGTACACCGACCCGTCGGCGTTGTTCCTCGGGGTGGCGGTGGCGGCCTGCTCGTTCTTCCTCGTCTCGAGCGTGGGGCAGTTCGTCAGCATCTGGCAGCCGCACCCGCTCAGCAAGAGCGGCATGCGGGGCATGCGGCCGCCGCTGGTGGTGGTGCTGGCGACGATGGCGACGGTGTTCGGTGGTGGTGGCGCGCTCTTCGCGGCGTCGTCCACGCTGTTCAACGCGGCGCCGCACTGGAGCGGCCTGGTGATGAGCGTGGTGGCGCTGGCGCTGGCGGCGGCCTCGCGCGCGGTGCTGGGCTTCAACGCGGGCTTCTTGCGCGTCAGCCGCGAGCGCCTGGTGGAGACGCTCGGCGCGACGGCGTGAGGGCCGCGCTCGAGGCACGAGGCGCTCCAGCCCCTCGTGGCGACGTCGCCCCCTCTACGAGAAGAGCTTGCGGAGCCGACTCCAGAGCCCGGGCTTCGCCTCTGCGGGCGGCGGACGCGGGCCGGCCCCCGAGGTGTCTGGGGGAGACGAGCGGGCGACCAACGGCGTCGTGTCGAGCGTGGCCCAGGGCGCCGCGAAGCGACGGCCCAGGCGTTGCTCCATCGACTTCACCAGCATCGGCACCTTCTCCTCGAGCGACAGCGGCACCCAGGCGTGGAGTTCGCGCTCGTCGGCGCGGGCCGTGACGCGACGAAACTCGACGCCGTCGGCGCTGGCCTCGGTCGGCGCGCGCTCGAAGCAGCCCTTGCACAGACACGGCAACGGCGAGATCCCCTCGTGCGCGGTCAAGTTGATCACCCCGAATTCATCGCACAGCTGCAGCGAGCTGACGACTGCAGTATGAAGCCCGCGCTCCCTGGCGGCCCGCAGCAGCTAGCGGTGTTTCGCGATGTCACGTCGCGACGAAGTTGGTGTCGCATGAAGTCTCGAAACCGCGAGGTGCGCCATGCCGGAACTCCAGCACCTCGCTGTTTCTGGAAGCAGGTACTGCGAAGGCCGCCAGGAGCACCATGAACCCGGTTGAGGCCATTCTCGAGCTCGAGCGGTTGAAGGCGACGAAGCCGGTCGACCTCGCCGCGGTGGCCAGAGTGCTCGAGGGCGTCGAAGGGCTCGCCGAGGAAGACATCGTCGGCACGGTCGCGTTCGAGCTCATCAGCCCGCGCGCCGTCTTCACGCTGCTGAAGAGCCCGGAGCCCTCCGAGCGCCTCGCGGGGGTCGAGCTCGTCGCCCGGCTTGGCCGGCTGCACGCGGGCTCGTTCCTGCGCCACGTCGTCAAGGACCCCGACCCGCGAGTGGCGAGCTGCGCGAGGCGACACCTCACGCGCCTTCGCCTGCCCGAGGTCGGGCTCCCGCTGCCCCTGCCCTCGTTCGCGAGGGCCTTCGCCAGGCCGTCATGGACGGTGGCGGGCTGGCGTTTCGGTGCCGCGCCGCGGTTCAGCGACGCAAGGTACCCGGTTCGCGCCGACCTCTCGTCTGCGGCGCGGGCCGAGGCACACCTGCGCGTTCCGCTCGCGTCGCTGCCCTCGTTGCGGCGGTACGCAGAGTTCACCGTGCCCAAGCGCCGCGGCGGCGTTCGTTCGCTGGCCGCGCCGCACCTCGCGCTCAAGCAGGTTCAACGGCGCCTGCTCGATGCCGTCTTGTCCCGGCTCGCCGTGCATCGCGCTTCGACCGCGTTCTCGAGCGGCAGCTCGGTCGTCACCAACGCGGCGGCCCACGTCGGCCGGGCGATGGTCATCAAGCTCGACCTGCAGGACTTCTTCCCTTCGATTCACGAGGAGCGGGTGCGTGGGCTGTGGGGCGCGCTCGGCGCCGACCGCCAGGTGGCGCATGCGCTCGCGCGGTTGACGACCTACCGGCCGCGCCTGGCCTCGGGCTCGTTGTCCACGGTCGCGGTGTTGCCCCAGGGCGCGCCGACCTCGCCTGCCATCGCCAACCTCATCGCCCGCCGCCTCGACGCGCGCCTCGCTGGGCTGAGCAAGAAGTGGAAGGCCAGCTACACGCGCTACGCCGATGACCTCACGTTCTCGTTCGCTGAAGAACCCCGACAGGTCGGCCGCTTTCTGTGGTGGGCGAACGCCATCTGCCAGCAGGAGGGTTTCGTCGAGAACGCGTCGAAGCGCCGGGTGATGCGCGCGACGGGGCGACAGCAGGTGACGGGGTTGGTGGTCAACCAGCGCGTCACCCTGCCTCGGCACGTCCGGCGCTCCTTCAAGGCCATCATCCACAACTGCGAGCGGCACGGCGTGGCGTCGCAGGCCCGGGGCCGCCCGGACTTCGAGCAGTGGCTGCTGGGGTTCGCGGCGTGGGCAGCCGTGGCGCAGCCTGACGTCGGCGTCGACTGGTTGCGGCGGGTGAAGCAGGTGCTGGGCCGATGAAGCTCCAGCCCGAGCTGCTCGCGCAGCTTCGCCTCGGCCAGCTCGACGCCTATCGCGTGGCGGCCGACCTGTTGCTCGAGCAGGGCGACCCGCGCGCGCAGGCCGTGGTGGCCGGGCTCGCCGCCACGGCTCGGGTCAACCCTGCGACGCGCCGCGCGCTGCGCCGAGCGGTTCCCGTCGTCGACCCCGCCTTCACTGCGCCCGGCGTCGACGGCTATCGCGTCAAGCGCGGCTTCGTCGACGAGGTCAGCCTCCAGGAGTCCGCGTTGAGCGTGCTCCCGAAGCTGTTGTCGCTCGAGCCCATCACGGCGCTGCGGGTCGAGGTGCAGACGGGCTCGACGCTGGCCGAGGTGATGGCGAGCGGGGCCTTCGTGCCCATCTCGAGGCTCACGGTCAGCGCTGGCGACGCGGTGGTGCGTCAGCTCTCCGCGCCCGTGCCGACGCTGCGAGCGTTCTATGCTCGTGCGCCGCTGGCGTTCGACCGGCGGCTCGCGACGGTGTTCCCGGCGTTGACGAGCCTCTACGTCACGAGGCCGCCCGACGACGGCTGGCTGCGCGCGTGGGCGTCGTTTCCGAAGCTGCGGTGCCTGAGCCTGCCGGGCGCGCGCTTGAGCGCCGAGGCCGTCGCTGAGCTCGCCAGGAGCAGCGCGCCCCTCGAGGAGCTCAACCTCGGCGCGCCAGCCGGGGTCAGCTCGACGCCCATCTTGCGGAGCACCACGCTCGCGTCACTCCACACCGTCAGCGTCGGCACCCCCGGGCGCCCGGCTGACCTGGGCATCCGCTCGGCGAGCGAGGTCGGGCTCCCGGCGCTCCGCCACATCCGCTGGTACCGCGGGGGGCGCCTGCCGCACCGTCTGCGCGAGGAGCTGCGTGCCCGAAACATCCGCGTCAGCTGAAGCGAGACGGAGAAGGAACGATTGGCCTCCACCCGCCAACGCTGGAGGCGCTCCCAACGAAGGCCTTGTGCTCCACGAAGCATCCGGCTGACTCTTTTGCAGCCGCATGACCTGACCGACCGGTCCTTGTTTGCTAGCCACCCCGCCATGACGACGCGTCGGCAGTTCCTCCGGGTGGTGGCAGTGGGTGGTGCCTGGGCAGGGTGCGGCCAGGTGCCCGGGGTGATGAACGTCATGATGGAGCCAGGCCTCGACGGCGGCACCCTGGAGCTCGACGCGGGCGCGCTGGACGCAGGCGCGATGCGCGGCGTCGATGCCGGCGTGGACGCGGGCCTGCCGGTCGAGAACCCGGAGCCGTGGGCCACCTCGACCCAGTTCGGCTTCGGCATCTCGTCGGGAGACGCCACCTTCGAGCGCGTCCTCGTCTCCACCCGCTACGACGGCGCCAACCCGCTGCGCCTCAAGGTCTGGCGCATGGAGCAAGACGCCTTCGCGCAGCTCGCCGCCGACGTGCCGGTGATGCCGGGAGACGGCGGCTTCGTGCAGCTCGACGTGCAGCAGCTCACCCCGGGCGCGCACTACCGCTACGCCTTCGTCGAAGAGACCAGCGCTGGGCCGCTGCGGAGCGTGCTGGGCCGCTTCCGCGCGGCGCTGCCGGCCGGAGCGTCTGAGCCGCTGGTGTTCGGCGCCTGCTCCTGCACGGCCTCTGGCGCCGCCGCCCCGCTGCTTCACGCTGGCGGCCGCACCGACCTCGCGGCCTTCTTCCTGCTCGGTGACACCTCGTACAACGACGGCGCCGACACGCTCTCGGAGTACCGCGCCAGGTGGCACCAGAGCCTCTCGCGTGAGGCGTACCGTGCGCTGCGCGCCAGCACCTCGGTCATCGCCACCTGGGACGACCACGAGGTGACGAACAACTTCAACCCCGAGACCATCTCGGTGGCGAAGCTGAACGCCGCGCGCCAGGCCTTCTTCGAGGCGCTCCCCATTCGCCGGCACGAGATGGCGCCCAACCGGCTGTGGCGCTCCTTCCGCTACGGCGACGCCGTCGAGGTCTTCGTGCTCGACACCCGCGGAGAGCGAAAGCCCTCGACGCTCCTCAACGGCAACCACGAGATGATCTCCCTGGCCCAGCAGACGTGGCTCCAGGGGGCCCTCAAGGCCAGCCCGTCACGCATCAAGCTGGTGATGAACTCGGTGCCCATCAGCGACTTCGGCTTCTCGGCCTTCAACACCGACGCCTGGCGCGCGTACCAGAGGCAGCGCCTCGAGGTGCTGCGCTTCGTCGAAGACGAGAACCTCACCGGCGTGTTGTGGGTGTCGGGCGACCACCACTTCGCCAGCGTCGGCACCGTGTCGATGAGCGGCGTCGGCGCCCGCGCCGTCGAGGTGCTGGCGGGCCCGGGCGCCCAGTCGGCCAACCCGCTCTTCCGCCTGCTGACGAAGCCCCGGTGGGACTACGCGAGCGGCGACAACAACTACGTCGCCCTGCACTGCCAGCCGGCCACCGGTGAGGTGCGGGTGGTGTTCCACGACGGCGCGGGCGCGGTGCTGTTCGAGAAGACCTACCTGGTCTGACGAGGCGCGGCGGCGCCAGACGCGCTATGACGCCGCACGATGTCGGGCTTCGCCGTCACCAGCGCTACGCCTGTCGTCTTCGAGAACTCGATGGTGTCGCTCGCCCGCGTGCTCGGCCCCGCGCTCGACGAAGACGTGCACCAGCGCTTCCTCGCCCTCGGCGTCGACCTGCGAAACCCCAACCCCGCGTACCCCTACGAGGTGTGGGTTGACGCGCTCACCCTGGCGCTGAAGGTGCTGTGGCCCGGCGTTCCGCGTGAAGAGGCGACCTACCGGCTGGGCCGCGCCATCGTCACCTCGTTCGGAGACACCGGCATGGGCAAGGCGTTGCTCGGCCTGGTGAAGGTGCTGGGGCCGCACCGCGCGCTCGAGCGCATGGGCCGCAACCTGCGCACCACCAACAACTACTCCGAGACGCGGCTGACGCCGGCGGGCGGCAACCGCTACGAGCTGTGGGTCAACCGCGTCGTCTTCCCCGACTTCTTTCGAGGCCTCGTCGAAGCCGGGCTCGAGTCGGGCGGCGCGACCGCTCCCCGCGTCGACCTGCTGAGCGCCACCCCCGAGGGCGTGGTGTTCGCCGTCGAGTGGCGTTGAGAATTCCCGTCAGCCCGCTTTGAAATTCTGAGAGGCGCCCCGCTCCGCTGACGCAAGCCCGCGAAGCGGCTGAGGCGCCTGGCTGGTCCCTGCCTTGCGTAGGGGGCGCCCATGCGTTCGTTCGTCGTCCTCTTCACCCTGGCCGCCGTCGCGTGCGGCGCGCCGCCCCAGCGCCCCGGGCCTGTCGCTTCGATGTCGGGGCCGCGGCTCGACCTCAACGACGTGTCGTTCCTGCTGCCCCTGCCGATGATGGGCAGAGAGGCCTCGCTGCTCTCGATGGCGGACGACGGCATGAAGGGCCCGCTGCTGCCTCGGCGGCTCTACGACGGGCTGCCCCTGTTGGTGGAGAAGCAGAGCGCCGACGCCCTCTACCGGGAGCTCCGCGTCGTCTCGGTGCGGGTCGACCCGTGCTTCCCCGGCGCGGCGCCTCCCGCGGCGCCGTCGTGCGTGAAGCAGGTGCGGCTGGTGGCTCAGCCCGTCTTCGTCGAGGACGGCGGCGTCACCACCCGCGACGCGACGGTGCACCTCTTCTACTCGCTCGACGCGGCGACGTTCTCGACGGCGCTGGGCCACCTCTTCGCGCTCGACGCCGCGGCCGGTGACATCACCGACGGCCCGCTCGACGTGCACCCGGTGCTCCGCCGGCAGGGCCTCGACGGGCCGTACCACGGGCGCCTGAAGGCGATGGTGCTCGAGGCGTGTGGACTGGCCACGCTGTCTCGGGTGGCCTTCATGAGCGTGGACGACGCGGGCCGGCAGTGGCGCTTCGGCGCCTTCAACGTGGTGGGCGGCGCGCTCGTCGACGACCTGATTCCACGGCTGCCGATGTTGAAGGTGCAGGTGTTTCAGGAGTTCGGCTCCGAGACGTTCCGCAACGGCGCCCTCATTCCCGCCGCGCCCAACGACACCCTCGACACGCTGCTGAGCGAGTCGGCGATGCGCCTGGCCGACCGCCGCACGCTCGACAAGGCGCTCACCTCGGCGCTGCGCGTCGAGCACCCGGAGCGCTCCTCACCGAAGACGGTGGACTGCGCCAGCTGCCACGTCGCAAGCCGCGCGCGCCGAAACGCCGAGACGTTTCACCACCTCGACCAGACCGGCCACGCCGACCTCTACACCGCGCCCTCTTTCGACCTCACCCGCGTCGACGCCGTGAAGGACGACCCGCGCGCCCTGCGGGCCTTCGGCTACCTCGGGAAGGACTCGGCGTTCAGCCAGCGCACCATCAACGAGAGCGCGCAGGTGGCCCAGGCGCTCGAGGCGCTGCGGCCGAAGCCGTGAAGGCCCGCCCGCCGGGGGCAGGGCCCAGCGCGATGAGGCGCCGCGGGCAGTCGAGGCAGGCGCGCGAGGGAGCGGCCCAGCGCGATGAGGCGCCGCGGGCAGTCGAGGCAGGCGCGCGCGAGGGAGCGGCCCAGCGCGATGAGGCGCCGCGGGCGGTCGAGGCAGCCGCTCGCGCGGGGCGCGATGAGGCGCTGCGGGCAGTCGAGGCAGGCGCGCGCGAGGGAGCGGCCCAGCGCGATGAGGCGCTGCGGGCAGTCGAGGCAGGCGCGCGCAGAGAAGAACGGTTGGCGTCCCCGTCGGCCGGGTTACTCGCAGCAGGCGATTGACCGCGGCTGGCTGCAATCGACGCCCAAGCTGCCGCTCAGAATCTCGCCCGTCCGGGTCACGATGAGCTGGCTGCCCGAGTTGGTGCCGTTCGTCCACCCGTTGCAGGAGTTGGTCCCTGTCGCCGAGCGGCTCGCGCGAATGACGCCGCCGGTGATGGGGGTTCCGTCGACCGGCGAGGCTGACCAGTCAATCCAGGCGCCGTTGAGTGGCATGGCCGCGCCCGAGGCGGCGCGCAGGTATTCAGAGGCGTGGCAGAAGTGCGCGGCGGCGCCGAACTCGAGCTGGCACTTCACGTTGGCGCCCACGCGGCCGCCGAGGTCGCCCGTGTAGGTCGCCGCGGTAGCGCCACGCACGCGGGTCGCTCGAGCGCCGGCGCAGCACGCCGCCGGGCGTAGCTGGGAGCAGTTGGTGCCTGAGGCGCCCGACACGATTTCCCCATTCACTCCGATGGTGAGTTGGCTGACCCCGGTCGTCCCGTTCGTCCAGGAGCTGCAGGAATTGGTGTTCGTTCCCGAGCGCCCGGCGCTGAGGCCGCCCGCGGTCACGGCGTTGCCGTTCTCGGCCGCGCTCCAGTCAACCCAGGCGCCGCCCACCGGAGCGCCCTGCGCCGCCGAGTTGAGGTACTCGGTCGCGTGACAGAACCACGCGTTGGGCCCGAACTGCGCCTGGCACATCGCGTGCGCGCCGACCCGGCCGCCGAGGTTGCCGGTCGACGTCGCCGAGGTGAAGCCGACGAACACCCCGAGCTCCGAGCCGAAGAGGCCGCCCGGCACGCCGCCGTCTGGCAACACCAGCACGCCCGCAGGCCCCTGCGGCCCCGGCGCGCCGTTCACGCCGGCGACGCCCTGCGGTCCGGCCGGGCCCGCGGGGCCGACACTCCCGGCGGGGCCCATCGGGCCTGCCACGCCCTGCGGACCGGCGGTGCCCATCGCGCCCGGAGGACCCACGCTGCCGGCAGGGCCCATCGGACCTGCGGGGCCTGCGACACCTTGTGGACCCGCGGCCCCCATCGCGCCGGGAGCGCCCATGCTGCCAGCGGGGCCCATCGGGCCCGCCGGGCCGGCCACCCCCTGCGGCCCAGCGGCGCCCATCGGCCCGGGCGCGCCCGTGGCGCCGTTGCAGACCGCGACGCTCCCGCCGTCGGGGAACGCCACCAGCACGCCGCCGGTCATGCACGCTGGGCTCAAGGGCGGAAGCACCGCCGCGGTGACCGACGCGCCCTGCGGGCCGGCAACCCCTGCGGGGCCCTGCGGGCCCGTGGCGCCCGGAGCGCCCGGAGCGCCCGGAGCGCCGTTGCACACCGAGCTGATGCCGCCATCGGACACCTGCGTGACGCGAAGGCCGCCGTACTGGCACGGCGCGCCGCCCGCCGAGATGGGCGTCACCACCACCGATGCACCGGGGGGCCCCACCACCACGCCGCCGTCGAGGACGAGGACCGCGCCCTGAGGGCCTTGAATGCCTTGCGGGCCCGCGGGGCCTTGCGCGCCATCGGCTCCAGCCGCGCCCGGCGCGCCCATCGGCCCCGCAGGGCCTTGAGGACCGGCCGGCCCCGCCACCCCGTCGGCGCCCGGCGCGCCCTGGGCTCCGGGAGCGCCCGGGTCGCCCTTCGGGCCCGGCGCGCCAGTGGCCCCCGCCGGACCCTGTGGCCCTGCAGGGCCCTGCTCGCCCGCAGCGCCACCTCCGGGCGCCAGGCACGCAGTGATGAGGAGGACCGCGGCGAGGGAGGCGACGAGGACGCGAGCGTTCACGCCTGCAAGACACTCCAGCGGCGCGCCAGGTGCACGCGGAGTTTGCGTCAGGAAGAGGGAGGCGCGCCTCGTTCGCGACCAGAACGCTGGGGAGCGCGGGCTACTTGCCCTGCGCGCCCAGCCACCAATCAGGCTGCGCCCACGCGACGCCGGCGGCGCCCGAGAGCGTGCGCGTCAGCTCGAACACCTTCGCGGGCGGGCACGGCACGCGCACCACGCCGCCGCTGGCCACCACCTTGCCGCCGACCACCTCGCGCAGCTTCGCGGCCGTGGTGCTCTTCGCCGGCACCACCAGCACCCCGCCGATGGGCACGCGCAGCTTCGGCGAGCCCTCGTCGCGGTAGACGGGGAGCAACTTCGGCTCGGCCACCAGCACCACCTGCGCGCGCTCGACGCGCCACAAGCGCATCTTGCCCCTGGTGCTGCTGACCATCGCGCCCTGGGAGCGCAGCGCCGCGCCGGTGTGTTCGTCGCCGCCGCGCTCGGCCACCAGCGACTCGTCGAGGTGGGCCGTGCGCTCCCTGCCGCCGTCACTCCAGGTCACCACCGTCGGCCACCCCGCGGGCGCCTCGGGGAGCGTCGGCGCTGGAGCGACGGGCGCCACCGGCTGAGACAGCACGAGTGCGAGCAATGCGCTGATCACCTCAAGGCCTCCCCCAGAGCGCGAGCTTCCACGACACCAAGCGTCCCACGTCCTGGGGCGCCGCGTCCCGAACTTCGAGCGTCCACCGGCCGTCGCCCGGCTCGTCGAGGTGCCGCAGGCTGGTGAAGGTGAAGGCGTTGATGGCGCTGCAGGGGTTGCAGGCGTGGTTGGGGTGCAGGCGCGAGAAGACGCCGCCGGTGTGCACCAGCCGCACGTCGAGGTCGCCCGAGTTGGAGTGGGTGATGGTGACGGTCACCTCGACGACGTCCACCTGTCGAACGCCGCTGCCCGAGACGTCGATGCTGCTCGAGACGCCGGCGGGGCTCACGTCGGGAATGGCGACGCCCACCTGCTGCAGCGGGCTCTGGAACGACGCCTCGGGAACGCCCGCGTCGTACGAAGTCGCGAGCGTGGTGGCGGCGACCGCGTCGAGCACGCCGAAGCCGTAGTCGTGGTTCACCAGGTGGCCCGCGCCGTTCATCGTCCAGTCGGGGTGGCGTGAGTCGGTGCGGCGCGCGGTGAGGGCCAGCACGCGCCGCACGTCGCGCCAGGTGAGGGCCGGGTTGGCTTGCAGCACCAGCGCCACCACGCCCGCCGCCACCGGCGTCGACGCCGAGGTGCCCTCGAACGTCTGGGTGTAGTTCGCGTTGGGTACTTCGCCGGGCGTGCGCCCCGAGTTGTAGCCAACCGCGCCGGTGATGTCGGTGGTGGTGAGGTAGTGCGCGGCGCGGTCGCCCGAGGGCGTCACCGCCAGCACGTTGGCGCCCGGCTCGGAGTAGCCCGCGCGGCGCCCGTCGTCGCCGACGCCGCCGATGGCCAGCACGTAGCGGCTGTTGGCCTGGCCGTCGAAGTTCGAGTCGTCGGGGAAGCGCCCGTCGCCGCCGTTGCCCGCGGGGAAGAGGTAGACGAGGCCCTTGCCGCCGCGGCCCTCGCGCGTGCCGCGCTCCACGCCCATCAGCCAGAGCGCGTCCGCGGTGGTGAGCTGGCCGGTGCCGTCGTCGGCGTCGCCCCAGCTGTTGCTGCTGATGCTGTTGGTGGAGAGGCCGCGCACCATCGCGTCGAGCTCGTTGGCCGAGGTCGAGTCCTGCAGGAAGTTGTACGAGACGAAGGTCGCGCGCGGAGCGACGCCGCGGCCGCCGACGCCGTTGACGTCGCGGGCGCACACCAGGCCGGCCACCGCGGTGCCATGCTCGGCGAGGTCGACGGTGGCGTTGCCGAGGTAGTCGTGGCTGTCGGCAGCGTTGGCGTTGGCCTGCAGGTCCTCGTGCATCAGGTCGACGCCGTCATCGACGACGGCCACGCGCACGCCCTCGCCGCGAAAGAGGCCCCACACGGGCTCGACGTTGACGTCCTGCCCCCGAACGCCGTTGGCCTGGCCGGTGTTCACCAGGTGCCACTGCGCCGAGAAGAGCGGGTCGTCTGGCACCGCCGCGACCGTCACCGCGACCGAGGCCGAGGCGGCGCCGCACGCGAGGGTGTACGTCTGGTCTCTGAGCGGGCGCACCGCGCGGCTGCCCGAGGCGGCCACCTCGACGCCGGGGGGCGTGAGCCGGCACCCCGCCGCCTGCGAGTCCCACTGCAGCTCGACGAGGTCGCCCTCGCGCGGGCTCGCAGGCGTGGCGGTGAAGCGGGTAATCGCCGCCACCACCTCGACGCGCGTGGTGGCCACGGCGCCGTCGCAGGCGAGGGAGTAGTCGGTGGCGCTCGAGGGCGTGACGGCGAGCGCGCCCGCGACGCCCACGTCCATTCCCAGCGGCTCGAGGCGGCAGCGGGTGGCGCCGGTGGTGTTCCAGCTCAGCTGGCTGGTGCCGCCGGGCGCGATGGACGCCGGCTCGGCGGTGAAGAACGAGATGCTGGCGGGAGCGCAGCCACCGAGGAGGACGACCACCAGCGGCAGGCGAAGGCGCATCGGGCGCGGCGATAGCGCGAACCAGCGCGGTGGCGCAATCGGTGGCCGGCGTCGGTGTTGAGGCCCAGCGCAGATGCTCACGCGAACCGGCAGCGGACTGGAGCGACAGCGGGCTCGACGGGTCGCACGAGCAGGCAGCGCGGCGCAGTTGGCGTGCGGGCCCGCCCGGTGTGGGCCGAGGTGCGCTTCTCCTTTTCAGGTGCCGCCGTGTCTTCGAGCCATGGAGCTCTTCCACCACCCCCTCGCGTTGCTGGCGCTCGCCGCGCTCTTCGTGCCGTTGGAGCGGAGGTGGCCGCTGCGCCGCGCCCCGTGGCTCCGCGAGGGCTGGAAGACCGACGTCGCGCACTTCTTCCTGACGAGCCCGCTCCAGAAGCTCGGCCTGGTGCTGGTCGTCGGCGTGGTGGTGGCGGTGGTTGACCCGTACCGTGACAGCCTGGTGCAGCGGCAGCCGAAGGCGCTCCAGCTGGTCGAGGCGCTGCTGCTGCTCGAGCTCATCGGCTACGCGATGCACCGCGCGTTTCACGAGGTGCCGGCGCTGTGGCGGATTCACGCCGTGCACCACTCGAGCGAGCACCTCGACTGGTTGGCCGCGGTGCGCGCGCACCCGCTGGAGCAGGTGCTGACCCGCGGCGCGCAGTTCCTCGCGCTGACGGCCCTGGGCTTCCCCCTGGCGATGTTCGCCGGGGCCGCCGGGGTGCTCGGCCTGTGGGCCATCTTCCTTCACGCCAACGTGCGGCTGCGGCTGCCCCTCGTCGAGGGGCTCATCGCCACCCCGGCCTTCCACCACTGGCACCACGCGCGCGCCGCGAGGGGCAACTACGCGGGCCTCTTCCCGTGGATTGACTCGCTCTTCCACACCAACGTGACGCAGCCTTCGTGGCCCAACGAGAGCGGCACCGACGACCCGCCTGCGCAGTCGTGGTGGGGGCAGTTGACGTTGCGGCGGCCGCCTCGAGGCGAAGGGCGAGACCGCACGGCACCGGTTTAGTCAACGCCGGCCATCCCTCGCCGCGGTGGTTCGCCCGGTGTGCCATGCTGGGCTCGACATGCGAGCGGCTCTCCCGAACCCACTCCTCTGCGTTGCCCTCTTCTTTGCGCTCCAGGCGTGTGTGTGCGTCGACCCATCGAAGGTGACGACGTTCAAGTGTGACGAGCGCCACCCGTGCGCGACCGGCTCCCGCTGCTGCGTGGACGGCGT
>JACSRE010000244.1 GCA_014879945.1 Myxococcus sp. | reverse complement strand
CGAGCCGCACGTCGACGTCAGCACCGGGTTCACCCCGTTGCGCGTCACCCGCCCCGTCACCAGGTGCTGTGGCGGCACCGGCACGTCGAGCACGAGGTTGGTGAGCGACCCGCCCGCGCAGGCGCCCATCGCGTCGCAGGTGAACCCCGAGGGACAGCCGCTCGCGCAGGTAGCGCCGCAGACGTTCGCGACCGCCCCACCCCCGCAGGTCTGAGGCGACATGCAGGTGCCGCAGCTCAACATCGCGCCGCAGCCGTCCGAGATCTGTCCGCAGTCTTTTCCCTGCGCCGCGCACGTCGTCGGCGTACAGCCGACGCCGCACACGTTGGCGACCCCACCGCCGCCGCAGGTCTGGCTGCCCGAGCAGGTGCCGCACTGGAGCACTCCGCTGCAGCCGTCGGGGAGCTGACCGCAGTTCTTTCCCTGGGCCGCGCACGTCGTCGGCGTGCACCCGACGCCGCACACGTTGGCGACCCCGCCGCCGCCGCAGGTCTGGCTCCCGGAGCAGGTGCCGCACTCGAGCAGGCCCGAGCACCCATCGGGGACCTGGCCGCACGTCTTGCCCAGCGCCGCGCACGTCGTCGGCGTGCACACGCCCGGGCCGCAGACGTTGGGGGTGCCGGCGCCACCACAGCTCTCGCCTGAGACCTCACACCGGCCACAGTCGAGCGTGCCGCCGCACCCGTCAGAGAGCTGCCCGCAGTTCTTCTGCGCGCCGACGCAGGTGCGGGGAACGCACGTGCTGCCGCCCGCCGAACCTCCGGCCATGGCGCCACCGGCGAAGCCACCGCCGACGCCGCTGCTCCCGCCGCCCGAGCCGGAGAAGCCCGGGTTGAGGCACGCGCCGGATTGGCAGATGTCTCCGACGAAGCAGGCCTTGCACTCGAGCCCGCCGCGGCCGCACGCGCGATCGGTGGTCGACACCACGCACGCGCTGCCCATGCAGCAGCCAGCACAGGTGGAGGGCCCACACTCGGCGCCGACCGGGCCGCAGGCCGACAGGAGGCTGGCGACGATGAACAGCAGGACGAATGAGGCGGAGCGGATCATCTCGGTTCTCCAGAATCAGAAAATGCCAAAGGCCACCCGAAGGTGGCCTCGCAGGTGACGACGCTCTTCGTCGGCGTCAGGAGCCCGTCTCGAGGGTGCGGGCGACGACCTTGACGGTCCATGAGGCCTCGACGACGCGCCCGTCAACCAGGAAGATCTTCAGGCCGATGGTGTGCACGCCGGCGCGAGGCAGCTGCCAGCGGGCCGAGTTGCCGTTGCCCATCAAGGTGCCCGAGTCCACCGACCACTCCGGCGCGCGCACGGTCTCGGCGTCGTAGAGGGCCTCGAAGTCTTCGGTCGCGAACTCGACGAAGTCGCCGCCGCCGCGCTCGCGGAGCAGCCCCTGAATGGCGGCGCCTTCCGAGCCCTTCGAGGGCTGCATCAGGGCGCCGCTGCCGCCGCAGGCAGAGGTGAGCAGCGAGGTGACGACGGCGAAGAGGAAGATTCGGGTGTTCATGGCTGCGGGAGAAACCCACCCGCCCCGCTGCGTGTGCAGGAAAACGGCGCCGCTCCGACGCCCGCCGGAACCACCTGGATTCACGACCCGAACGCCTGAATCTGTAAAGCCCCCTCGGCCCGGGGCGACCACCCACACCGCGCGTCCCGATGAAGCTCGCCTGCCTCGTGCCCGGGCGATAGACGCCACAGCCCATGACGACCCTCGCAGAGCTGCTGCCGAAGAAGGGCGAGCCGAAGCTGACCGCCGACGCGGTGCTCGATCGCTTCGTCACCTGGGTCAGCACCAGCGGGCTGTCGCTCTACGGCCACCAGGAAGAGGCGATTCTCGAGCTCCTCGGCGGCAAGCACGTGGTGCTGGCCACTCCGACCGGCTCGGGCAAGTCGCTGGTCGCCCTCGCCTTCCACTTCCTCGCGATGGCCGAGGGCAAGACGAGCATCTACACCTGCCCCATCAAGGCGCTGGTGAACGAGAAGTTCTTCGCGCTGTGCGACGCGTTCGGGGCCGAGAACGTCGGCATGATGACGGGCGACGCGGCCATCAACCGTGACGCGCCGATTCTGTGCTGCACCGCCGAGATCCTCTCGAACCTGGCGCTGAGGCAGCAGCGCATCGTGGCCGAGGCCGTGGTGATGGACGAGTTCCACTACTACGGGGACAAGGAGCGCGGCGTGGCGTGGCAGGTGCCGCTCATCTCGATGCCCGAGACGCAGTTCCTGCTGATGAGCGCGACGCTGGGCGACATGACGGCCATCTCGACGTCGCTGCTCGACATCACCAGGCGCGAGGTCGCCGAGGTGCGCAGCGCCCAGCGCCCGGTGCCGCTGGAGTTCACCTACTCCGAGAAGCCGCTGCACGAGATGATTCAGGAGCTGCTGCGCGCCAACCGCGCCCCCGTCTACCTGGTGAACTTCACCCAGCGCTCGGCGGCCGAGCAGGCGCAGAACCTGATGTCGATCGACGTCTGCACCAGGCCCGAGAAGGAGCAGCTCAAAGCAGCGCTGATGGGCGCGCGCTTCGACACCCCGTTCGGCAAGGAGCTCAAGCGCCTCTTGATGCACGGCATCGGGCTGCACCACGCAGGCCTCTTGCCTCGCTACCGCCGCCTGGTGGAGCGCATGGCACAGCAGGGGCTGCTCAAGGTCATCTCGGGCACCGACACCCTGGGCGTCGGCGTGAACGTGCCGATTCGCACCGTGCTCTTCACCCAGCTGTGCAAGTTCGACGGAGAGAAGACCGGCGTGCTCTCGGTGCGCGACTTCCAGCAGATCTCTGGGCGCGCGGGGCGCAAGGGCTTCGACGACGTCGGCTACGTGGTGGCGCAGGCCCCCGCGCACGCCATCGAGAACCTCAAGCTCCAGCAGAAGAAGGCCGAGGGGAAGAAGGTGACGCTCCAGAAGCCCCCCACCAAGGGCTACGCCCACTGGGACGCGACCACCTTCGAGCGCCTGCGCACCTCGCTGCCCGAGAAGCTCGAGTCGCGCTTCACCATCACCCATGGGCTGATCGTCAACCTGCTCCAGGCCTACGAGGGCGCGTCGATCTCAGGCTACCGGCGCCTGGTGGAGCTGGTGGGGCTCTCGCACACCTCGGCCGGCACCAGGGCTCGGCTGCTCAAGCACGCGCGCATGTTGCTGCGGGCGCTGCTGGGCGCGGGCATCGTGTTGCACGAGAAGCGCACCGCCACGGCGCCGCCGATTCTGCGCGTCGCCCAGGGCCTGCAAGACAACTTCTCGCTCAACCACACGCTGTCCCTCTACCTGATCGAGACGCTGCCCGCGCTCGAGCCCGAGAAAGAGACGTGGCCGCTCGACGTGCTCTCGCTGGTCGAGTCGATCCTCGAGAACCCTGACGTGGTGCTGTGGGCGCAGGTCGACGCGGCCAAGGGCGAGAAGATCCGCGAGCTCAAGGCGCAGGGCGTCGAATACGACCAGCGCATGGAGGAGCTCGAGAAGGTCACCCACCCCAAGCCGAACGCCGAGTTCATCTACGGCACCTTCGACGAGTTCGCGAAGAAGCACCCCTGGGTGCAGCACGACAACGTGCGCCCCAAGTCGGTCGCGCGCGATCTGTTCGAGCGGTGCATGACCTTCCCCGAGTACGTGAAGGAGTATGGCCTGCAGCGCTCCGAGGGCGTGGTGCTGCGCTACCTCTCTGACGCCTACAAGACGCTGATTCAGAACGTGCCCGAGACGGTGCGCACCGAGCCGCTCGAAGACATCGCGGCGTACCTCTTCACCACCATCAAGCACACCGACTCGTCGCTGCTCGAGGAGTGGGAGGCGATGCGCGAGGGCCGCGCGCTGGGGCTCGTCGTGCGACCGGGCGACGAGCTGCCGAAGCCGAAGCGAGACCTGGCGAAAGATCTCAAGACGCTCAACGCCCGCGCGCGCGCCGAGATGCACCAACTGCTCAAGCTGCTGGCGAACAAGGAGTACGAAGAGCTGGTGGAGCAGCAGCCCGAGTGGACGGTGGACCGCCTCGAAGAGGCGATGGCGCCGTACTGGGCCGAGCGCGAGCGCATCGACACCACACCCCGGGCGCGCCAGCCGAAGTGGACGGCGCTGACCGAAGACGGGCCGCGACGGTGGGTGGTGACGCACTCGCTCGTGGACGCCGAGGGCGAGCCCGACTGGTTCCTCGAGGGTGTGATCGACCTCACCGACAAGACCGACGTCGAGGGGGCGCTCGTCACGCTCCGCCGCGTGCAGCGTTGACCCCCATGGAGTCCATGCGTTAGGCCACGCCCGTGACCTCGGCGACTCCCTCCGTCGGCAGCCGGCTGGTCCTCTTCGTCGCCGCCAGCGTCGCCTCGACCGTCGTGCTCGAGGCCTTCAACCGCGCGTCGCTCACCGCCGTGGCGGGTTGGCTGTGGGCCGCGCCGCTCGAGGCGCTCTTGAACGTGACGCTGGCGATGATGGTGAACCTGGCCGCGCTCGCGCTGGTCGGGCACCTGCGGGGCGCGCTCC
Source organism: Myxococcus sp. (assembly GCA_014879945.1). GTDB lineage: Bacteria > Myxococcota > Myxococcia > Myxococcales > Myxococcaceae > Xiheimicrobium. Next base: position 26,072 of record JACSRE010000244.1, on the reverse strand, counting down.
TCGGCGTCGGCGCGTTCATCGTCGGGCTCGGCGCCCTGCACGCCACCAAGTCAGCCGTGCTCGGCAAGCCGCTCTTCCCATGGGACTTCCTGTTCTACCGCGAGACCGTCGCGCTCCTGCCCCAGCTGCTGAGCGGGCCGCGGGTGGCGGTGGGGCTGCTGGGCCTGGGGCTCCTGGGGCTGGTCGCGGCGCAGGCGTGGCGCACCAGGCACCCACCGCTGTCGGGGCGCGCGCGGCTCGGCCTCGGCGTGGTCGCGCTCCTCGGCGCCGTCACCGTGCCGTCGCTCACCGCGAGCCTCAGGCCGCTGGGCGTGCGCAACCTGTTCTGGTCGCAGACGGACAACTACCTGCGCAACGGGTTTGGGCTGAGCCTGGTGTTCAACGTGCGCAGCGCCCTCGTCACCAGGCCGGCCGGCTACGCGCCCGAGGCCGTGCGCACCCTCGCGGCGACCCTGCCGGTGAGCCAGGCCGACGCCGGCGTCCGCCCTCCGACGCTGGTGGTGGTGATGAGCGAGTCGTTCTTCGACCCGACCACGCTGCCCAACGTGCGCTTCCTCGACGACCCGGTGCCCGTCTTCCACCGGCTCCAGCGCGCCCACCGCTCGGGGACGCTGTACGCGCCCGTCTATGGTGGAGGGACCGCCAACACCGAGTTCGAGGTGCTGACCGGCCACTCGATGCGGTTTCTGCCGAGCGGCTCGATTCCCTATCAGCAGTACATTCACGCCCCGCAGCCGTCGCTGGCGCGCGCGGTGTCGAGGCTGGGCTACCGCACTGAGGCCGTGCACTCGTACCACCGGTGGTTCTGGGAGCGCGGGCAGGTCTACGAGCACCTCGGCTTCGATCGCTTCACCAGCGTCGAAGACATGCCGGGCGCGCTCGAGCTGGGCCCCTACCCGGCCGACCGCTTCCTCACCCAGCATGTGATCGACACCTTCGAGCGCACCAGCGGCGGCCCGGCGTTCATCTTCGGCGTCTCGGTCGAGGCGCACGGGCCCTATGACGTGCCGCGCGTGGCCGTGCCGCGCGTTCGCTTCGAGGCGCCGCTCGACGCGCTGGGCACGACGCAGCTGTCGACGTACGTCGAGGCGATTCACAACGCCGACCACGAGCTGGGGGTGTTGGTGGAGTACCTGGAGCGGCAGGCGACGCCGGTGCAGCTCCTCTTCTTCGGCGACCACCAGCCCAGCTTGCCGCACGTGCTTCGCCAGCTCGGCGTGCTCGAGTCGGAGCGCCTCAACGAGATGACGAGCCAGGAGCGCCTCGTGGTGCACCGGGTGCCCGCGCTGCTGTGGACGAACCAGCGGCCCTCGACGCAGCCCATCCCCACCATGTCCACCTCGCTCCTGGGGCCGTGGATGCTCGAGGCCGCCGGCCTGTCGGGCACGCCCTACGACGCGTTCTTGAGGCAGGTGAGCGCGCGCATGCCGGTGGCCGTCGACCGCTTCGTCATCGACGCCGACGGAGGGGTGTACGACCAGGCCCCGTCGGAGCTCGCCCAGCTCGAGGAAGACTGGTGGCTGCTCGAGTACGACCAGCTGATGGGGGAGCAGGCGCTGGCGACCGGCTACGAGGGCTCGTGATTCGCGCCTTCGTCGAACAGTCGGCCCGGCGGCGGCTGGTGTGGGTGCTGTTCCTCGCCGTCGGCTCGGTGGCCGCGGCGTCGCTGGGGCACCTGCTCAAGCCGGCGGCGCTCGAGGGCGTCGACGACCTCCCCTCGCTGCCGTTCCTCGCGCTGCTCCGGTGGGACAGCGGGTGGTACGGCCGCATCGCGCAGGAGGGCTACTGGTTCGCGCCGGGGGAGCAGTCGCCGGTCGCGTTCTTCCCGCTGTACCCGATGCTGATCCGCGCGGTGGCGTGGCTCGGCGTCAATCGCTGGATCGCCGGCGTGCTGCTGAGCTTCGGCGCGGGCGTCGCGGGGCTGATGGTGTTTCACCGGTGGCTGGGCAAGGTCGCGCCCGCGCACGCGACGACGGCCTGGCTGGTGCTCGTGAGCTACCCGTACGCGTGCTACCTGTATGGCGTCGTCTACTCCGACGCGCTCTTCCTGCTGTTGGTGATGGGCGCCTTCCTCGCGCTCGAGTCGGACTCGCCCTTCGCCGCCGCGGTGCTGGGCGCGCTCGCCACGGCGTGCCGTCCGGTCGCGCCCGCCGTCGTCATCGGGCTGACCTTGAGGAGCCTGGAGCGGCGGCGGCGCGCCGGGCTCCCGCTCCGGGTCATCGACTGGGTGCCCGGGCTCGCGGGGGTGGGGCTGCTGGCGTACATGATCTTCCTCGAGCAGCGGTTCGGCGACGCGCTCGCGTTCGCGCACGTTCAGGGCGCCAGGGGCTGGGAGCAGGCGCCCGGCCTCGACACCTGGCTCAAGTCGGAGTGGTTTCACCAGCTGGGCACCGGGCACTGGACGGTGAAGCTGCGGCTGGGCGCGCACGCCTTCGTGACGGTGGGCGCGCTGGCCCTGGTGCCGGCGGTGTTTCGTCGGCTCGGCTGGGGCTACGGCGTGTACGCGCTGATCGTGCTGGCCATGCCGGCCCTGTCGTCGAAGGACTTTCAGGGCATGGGGCGCTACGCGATCGCGGCGTTCCCCGTGCTGGTGCCGCTGGCGGCGTGGCTCGACGAGTGGGCCGGCGTTCGAGACTTCCTGTTGTTGATGCTGGCGCTCGCGCTCGCGTTGACCGCGGCGGCCTGGGGCACCGGCGCCTACGTGGCCTGAACCTGACGTTTCGGGTACGAGAGTGATGGTCGATGGAACGCCACGGTCTCAGCATCGAGCTTGGATCGCGAGAGGCGCTGCGCTAACGCGCGCCGCATGGAAGCCGCCGAGTTTGAGAAGCACGAGCGCCTGGAAGAATCGCATTGGTGGTTCGAAGGTCGGCGTCGCTGCATCGCGGCGGTGCTGCAGGCACACCTCAGACCACGCGCCGACTGCCGCATTCTCGACGTGGGCTGCGGAACGGGGGGCATGTTCCCGCTGCTCCAACGCTTTGGCACCGTGTCTGGCGCGGAGTTCTCGGCTGAAGCGCGTGAACGGGCGCGGCGGCGTTTTCCTCACGTCCCGGTCGTCCCTTGCGATCTGCCCCACGACGTGCCGGCTGAACGGTACGACGTCATTACGGCGTTCGACGTCATCGAGCACCTGGACCAGCCCGTCGAGGCGCTGCGCACGCTGGCCAACCTCCTGCGCGACGGCGGTCAGCTGGTGGTGACGGTGCCCGCCTTCCAGTTCCTGTGGAGCGCGCATGACGTGTCGCTGCATCACAAGCGTCGATACTCGCGCTCGGCTTTGAGGCAGCACCTCGCCGAGGCCGACCTGAAGACGACCTACGATTCGTTCTTCAACACGTCGCTGTTTCCTGTGGTGGCTGGCGCGCGCCTGTTCGAGCGACTCGCCCCGAAATCCAGGGATGCCGACAACAGCAACCTGAAAGCGGCTCCCGGGCTGGTGAACTTCGCGCTGACGCAGCTGTTTGGCGCCGAACAGCACCTGCTCGCGAGGGGGCGCCTCCCCGTAGGGGTGTCACTCATCGCCGTGGCGGAGCGGCCATGAGTCCAGTCCGGGTCATCGTCGTCCCCTGTTACAACGAAGCCGCACGCATCGAGCTCCCGCGCTTCTCTGCGTTCTTCGACGCGGGCGTCCAGCTGCTCTTCGTGAATGACGGCTCGACGGACGATACCGGGTCGCTGCTGGCCGCCCTCGTAGCAAAGCACCCCGGGCAGGCCCGGCTGCACAGCCTTGCGAGGAACAGCGGCAAGGCAGAGGCCGTTCGTCACGGCCTCAACGAGGCCCTGGCCCATGGAGCCACCATCGTCGGCTACACCGATGCGGACCTGGCTACGCCTCCTCCGGAGATGCTGCGGGTTCTCGACTCGGTGCAGGGCACGGTACAGGTAGCGCTTGGGAGCCGCGTGGCGCTGCTGGGTCGACGCATCGAGCGCAGTCCACGACGGCACTACCTGGGGCGAGTCTTCGCCACCGCGGCCTCCCTGGCGCTCGGGGTACGCGTCTACGACACCCAGTGTGGCGCCAAGGCCTTCCTGGTCACGGACGGCTTGAGAGATGCGCTGGCTCGTCCTTTTGCGTCTCGATGGGCCTTTGACGTCGAGTTGCTTGAACGCCTGCTCCGGTCCAGCAAGGATCTCGGCATGCTGCCCAGCGACGTCGTGGAGGTGCCGCTGCATGAGTGGCGCGACGTGCGCGGGTCCAAGCTGTCTGCGACGGCCATGTTGAAGGCGGGTCTCGACCTGGCGTCGATCGGCGTCGGGCGTGCGCTGAGGCGCCCATGAGACACCGCGCCTCCCCTCATCTGATGGCCTTCGAGCGTGCTTAGTCGGCCCGTGCGATCGCTTCGCGGCTGCGCCCTGCGGGGCGCTGGGGCCTATGGCGCCTGACGAGCGCCTACGTGGCTTCGTGGCGTCGTGGCTCTTCGCGCCCTACTCTGGCTCGGCCGATCTCGACCTCTTCAAGCGGCTGCTGTACTGCGAGGTCGACTTCGAGCTCGTGCAGGTGCGCCGCGAGCGCCCCGACCTGCGGCTCCTCGACAAGCCCAGCGTCGCCAGCTTCCGCCGCCACGAAGTGGCGGTGCCCTCGGGCCCGAGGACCGCCCCAGCACGCCAGGCATTCCTTCGTGGTGTCCTCCAGACCTTCGACGCTCTCCAGCGCCCGCCGCATTTCCTCCTCTCACATTCGAACGAAGTGCCCTCCCACCAGGCAGTGCTCGAGCTGAAGCGACGCCACCCCGAGTTGCCATGGGTCGCCTACTTCGGCGACGTCGTGGGCCGGAACCCCTACGTTCGGCACTTCGCCGAGTACCCGCTCTTCGCCGAGGACGCGGAGATCGAGCGCGAAACGCTCGCGCTGGCCGACGTGGTCATCTGCAACAACGAGCATCAGCGAGCCCTGATGCTCGAGGGCGTGCCGGAGGCCGCGTCACGCACCGTGGTTGTGCCGCACTGCTTCGTCGCAGCGTGGTACCCGCCGCCGCCCCCTCGCGACGACTCCCGCTTCACGTTCATGCACCTCGGCACGCTCTACCCGGTGAAGCGCCGTGCCCTGCCGGTGCTCCGGGCGGTTGATCTGCTGTGCGAGGTGTACCCGCACGTCAAAGACACCTTTCGCGTCGTCTTCGTAGGCGACGACGTGCCCGAAGCCGACCTGGGCGCGTGGCGTGCGCTTCGGCACAAGAACCTCGTCGAGTTCTGGCCCGGCGTGCCATATCTCGACAGTCTTTCGCTCATGCAGCTGGCCGACGTTCTCGTCGTCATCGACGGCCTCTTCGACGAGCTGCCGCGGAGCCCCTACCTGCCAGGGAAGATCACCGACTTTCTGGGCGCAGCGCGGCCGCTCCTCGCCCTGACCATGCGCCAGGGGCCAACGGCCGATGTCCTCCGCGCGCGCGGAGAGCCCCTGTGCGACGACGACCCCGAGCGCGTCGCCTTCGTGATGAAGCGCCACCTCGACGGGCGCGTGTTCTCGGACGCCTCAACCAGCGCGTGGTACCGAGCGGAGCTGGTAGGCGCTGCGATGGAAACCTGCTTCCGCGCTGCGATCGTAGGACCCGAAGGTGTCGCCCGACTCCCCGCCCTGCTGCGACGCCTCTTCGACGGCGTGCGCGGCGCTACCGGAGGCGCCTCGCGGTGAGCGTCACGATCTTCGTCGAGGTCCGTGACGACGAGCTCTTCCTCGAGCGGTGCGTCCGCTCGGTCCTGGCCCCCGCAACCTCGTTGCCCGTCGAGCTGCGCACCATCGAGCCTGGCAGCAGCGACGACTCGCGGCTCGTCCTCGACGAGCTGGCACGGAAGGACCCTCGGCTCCACCGTCACCACACCTGGCCCGAGGCGCTCGCCCAGGCGACAGGAGCGTGGCTGGGCACCCTCGCGGCCGACGGCGCGCTCTACCCCGAGGCGTTGGAGTTGCTCCGGCAGACGCCGCGCGATGGCTCATGGCTCTTCGGGTTGACCAACACCGAGGGCGATCTGGCCCCCGGGCCGAGCTCGACGTTTCGGCCACGAGCCGCGGCGCGCACCCTCCTGCACCGCGGCCCGCCGCTGGCCTGGTTGACGCCCTCGCTCTCGGGCGGCTCGGCGCGATGGGCGCCCCGGTCCCTCGCGCTCGAGACCGCCCACCGCCCGCGCCGGGGCGAGGCGCCACCGACCGAGCTCGCGGCGCGCGCCTCAGCGGGGCTGGTAGCGGTCGCAGCCGCGCCTCACCCGGCGAGCCACCACGAGGTGCTCAGGGTGCTGGCCACTGGGTTCGCGCTACGCCTCGAGCACACGCTCCCGCTGCTGAGCGCTCGAGAGCAGCGGCTCGGCGCAGCGAGGCTTCAGTCGAGCCTGCGGAAGCTGCGGCGCGACGGGCTCCTCGAGGGACGCACCCGATTGGCCCATCCGGGCCACGCGGTGCTGTGGCTGGCTGAGGCCCAGTCGTTCGCGGCCCGACGCGCCTTCACGGTCGAGGCTGTTCCAGCCCTCAAGGGCGCACTGCCCGCTCCCCTCAGACGAGGCCTCAAGCGTCTGCTGCGGAAAGCAACGCGCGGTGGCTGACCACGCGTCGCCTGCCGGTCGTTGATCGAACCTCCGAACGGGTCGGGCCGCTCGACCTAGCCCTTTGGAAGACCGGGCAGGCGGCGCTTCACGGCGCGCCCAAGGCGGCGCGCGACCTGAACGAGGCGCTCTGGCCCATCCATGAGCTGCGGCGCCGCGCGCCTCAGCGGCAGTCCAGCGTCTTCTTCGCGAATCGCGAGCACCATCCAAAGCTCGCATGCGTGATCGCGCACCAACTCGGCCCGAAGCGCTGCCCCTTCGATTGGACCGAGCGCCTGCGCCCGGTGCACGTCGGCCTCGAGCTGCGCCAGGTGCACACTGAGCCGTCGGGCGACCTTTGGCCTAAGAGAGGCCGGCACCGTGGCGGCCTCGAGCTCTCCGCTCAGCCGCCGAGCGTCGGCCACGGCCGCATCGAAGCCGGAGCCGTCGGGCGCGTGAAGGAGCGTCGCGACCAACCCGTGTCGCTTGAACATGGCCTCGTACAGCTCAAAGGGATGGTAATCGGAGACGTCGTACGAGCGGTTTCCAAGCACCTCTTCCATGAAGGCCGCGCCGTCAATGGGGTCGAGCAGACTGACGCCGAACTGGCCGTAGTGGCAGTCCTTGCGGATCTGCGCCGTCGAGAACGCGTTCGGAATGGTGACGAAGAGCTTGCCGCCGGGGCGCAGCAGGCGTCGAAAGTGGGCCACCAGCACCGGAGGGGCCACCACGTGCTCGATGACGTTGTCGCAGGTGACGAAGTCGAACGTGCCCAGCGACTCCAGCTGAGCGGGGTCCAGCAGGTTGCCGTGCACAAACCGCAGCGCGAACGACGGGTGGTCGGCGCGGTTGGCCGCCGCGAAGCGCAGGAGCCGCTCGTCGATGTCGATGCCCGTCGAGTCCGCGCCGCGCCGCGCCGCGGCAACACAGGCACCACCGTACCCGCACCCGATGTCGAGGTGGCGAGCCCCCCTCAGCTCAGGGAGCGACGGCCCGAGCGCATCGAGCAATGCGGTCCCACGCGCGTTGGCCGAGAGGGCATAGTCGAGCCACACCTCGAACTGGGGGTGACCACGTGAGGCCTCGAAGTCTTCGCGTACCGCCGCCTCAAAGTGCGTCATCCAGCCCCTCTGGCACACGCGCTACCGTTCACGCCACCTGCTGTCGCCAGCTCATCGCCTGATTTCGAAGAAGAGCTCGAGGAGCCGATGCACCTGCCGCTGCCAGCTCTGCGCCGGGGCCATGGCCGTCAGGTCAGGCCCCTCCACTGCGGCGAGGGTCGCTCTTGAGAAGGTAGCCGCCGGAGAGGAATACACGCCCTCGAGACCCAGCTCGCCGCGCGCGACCAGCGGAATCCCGACCGCAGCGGCGCGGTGCGCCCACCCGATGGCCCACGACACCCTGGACGGCGCATCGCACTCCCACGGCAGCACGACCGCGGCGGCGTTGGCCGTCCAGCCGGCAAGCTCGCCTGGGGTCCGCCAGGTGGTGCCCGTGAGGTTGCGCTCGAAGATCCCCCAGCGGTCGGCAAGCACCGGGAACCGCCAGCCCGGAACCAGCACCACGAACCCAATGGTCGGGTTCGCGCGGGCGACGCTGCGGAGGAACTGCCCCTCGAGATCGCTCACTTCGAAGGGCATCGGGCAAATGACCACCCGCTCCTTCCACCGCACCGGCCAACTCTTCGGGCGCTCCTCGTGCAAGCCCCTCGCGTAGACGCGGAGGTCGGCCCCGTCGGGAAGCGCTTCGGACCGTGGCCGCCCCGTGGCGTCTGCGACGGAGGTGACGAGTCGAGCACCGACGGCCCGGCGCAACACCGGCAGCGTGCCTGCCGACGCGTCGTGCTTCACCCGCTCGGTGGCCACATGGTCGGCCTCATCGAGAACGAGGGCCAGGTGGGGAAGTCGAGCCCGCACCCGCTCGACGATCGACACCAGCGCTGGGTGGGCCCCAACCACGAGCCCCCCCAGCAGGCGCTCACCGTACCGGTCGGCGAGATCGCCTGGGTCGAAGTCGTTGACGTGGTACAGCTCGAGCAGGCTCTGATCGAGCTCGAGGTAGCGAGCGCCGGGGTCATCGGGCCCGAGCGCGCTGACGTGAACCACCTTCAGGTGCTGCCGGGTCAACTCGGTGGCGAGGTGCGCGACGCGTCGATCGCCGCCGAAGTCGGTCAGCTGCGCCGAGTCGATGATCAGCACGACCCCCCGCACCTTGCGACGTTCACCCTCGACCATGCGGCGCCGTTCACGCCCCTCGAGGAACCCCTCGAACGAGGCCTGATCGCGCTCCGACACCGGCCCCAGGAAGCCTCGCTGGTGCTCTGAGAGCCACTTGTAGAAGCGCCGGTCGCCCACGCCGCTCTCTCCGTCACCCCGGCTGTACGAGCGACCCAGCTTCTGCACGCCACGCTCGTCGGCGGGGCCGCTCCACTCGACGATGGCCGCGCGGTTGATGACCCACTTGCGCGACACGCGGCGATACTCGATGTCGAACAGCGTGTCTTCGCCGGTGTGCGAGAGGTACTCGGGGAACCCGCCCATGCTCCTGGCGAGGAACGGCCTCACCGCGAGGGCGCGCGCCGAGGGGAGGAAGGTCGAGAAATCGCAGCGCTGCCAGTCGGGAACGAAGACCGTGGCCCGCGGCGCGTCGGGGGCCGGCAGGTAGATTCCTCCGACGAGGTCGGTCTGGGGGTGGCTGCGGAAGGGGCCAACCATCGCTGAGAGAAAGTCGGGCCGCAGGGTGCAGCCCGCGTCGAGGAACACCACGATGTCTTCGCGCACCAGCCGCAGGCCCTTGTTGCGGCCGGCGGCGATGTTGCACGGCCCCTCGTCGACGACCTCGACCCGGAACGGCGCCGAGCGTGCGAAGGCTCTCACCAGCGCGACCGTGTCGTCGGTGGACCCGCCGTCGACGACGATCACCTCGGAGGGCGTCGCCCGCTGCAGGGAAATGGAGCGGAGAAACGCGACGATCGAGTCTTCTTCGTTTCGAATCGTAGTGACGACGCTGAAGCTGGGCAGTTCCTCACCCACGTAGCCCGCGTCGAGCACGTGTACCTCGATCGGCTTGAGCGGCTCGAGGCTCACCCAGGGGTCCACGTCGAGCGGCATCAACCGCCGCCGGCTCGCGAGCCGACGCCTCGCCGCCCGCTTCAGGCGCATCGCTGTGCCGGCCAGGCCCACGTCGTCGATCGACCGCGCCAGGCGGAGCATCGGGTCGAACCCGCTCCCTCGCGCCTTCTCCGCCAGCCAGCTCGACCACCGCCACTTCAGGGTCCTCTCGAGTTCCTCGAGCTTGAGGCGCAGGTGCTCGGCTCGCGCCTCGGCCTCCCGGTCAGGAAGAAACTGCACGGCGACCGCCGTCGCTCGCCCCCCAGCTTCGGCGGGCGCCCGCTCGGCGCGGCGGAGCGCGTCAGAGCTCCGCTCGACTTCCCGCAACTCCGCCATCACCTCGGCGAGTCTTCGACGGGTGTCTGAGAGCTCCACCAGCGCCGCACGGTCGGCCTGCTCCAGCTTGCGCACTTGCTCCTGCGCCGTGGAAAGCCTCATCTGCGCTCGGTGGGCGCTGCCCATCACGCTCTGCAGCGTGGGCCCCGCAGCAGCCAGCACCTCGTCGCTCGCCCAGAGCGCGAATGCCTGCTTGCCATACCAATAGGCTTCGTCGGGCGTGCCTCGCAGGTCGACCTCGTCGAAGGCCGCCAGACTCAATTCGCCGAGGCGAATGGGGAAGTTGTTGTAGTCGAAGGTCACGACGTGCTCGTGGTGGCGCAACACCTCGTGCAACGGCACCAGCACCACCAGGAACTTGAGGCCCGGGTGCGTCGCGAGGCGACGAAGCGCCTCGTGCGGGTCGGGCAGGTGCTCGAGCACGTTCGAGAGAACCAGCGCCTCGGCGCCTGCGGGCGGCGCCGCGAGGTCGCCGACGGCGAACTCGACCCCCGCGTGGAGCGCGCGCGCCCGGGTGATTGCGGCCTCGGCGAAGTCGACCCCCATCACCTTGCATTCGGGCAGGGCCTGGGCGAGCGCGGCAGTGCCCGCCCCCTCGGCACAACCGAGATCGACGACGCGACGTCGATTCGAGCGCAGGTCACTCGCGGCCCAGCTGGGGAGCAGCCGCACCGCGAGGGCTCCGAAGAACCGGGCCTGCTGCTCGCCGCGGTTGCGGTCCCAATCGCCAGTGGCGAACCGTTCCTGCCAGTACTGCGTCGAGTTCACATGATCTTGAGTCGACCGGCTCATGGGTCAGGCGCCCCGACGCGCAACGAAGAAGTGGCGGCGTGACTTCCACCGCTCGAGGAAGGCGTCTCGGCGCTCGACTGGCACCACCGGCGGCCCTTCCTCCCTGGGGGTCCGAACCCCGGTAAACGCCCGGCCCGCGACCTCGAGGCCGGCGGCCTTGACGCGGAAGCTGAGCTCGGCGCCTTCGAGTTCACCTCCCTCGAGGGCGGTGGCGGTGAGCCGATCGAGCAGGCGTCGGCGCACGAAGAGGCCACGCGCGCCCAGATAGGCCACGTCGCGCCGCGCCCCCGTCGCGCCGCCGCGCTGATCGTTGAGCCACTCGCAGGAGGTCTCGACCGAGCGCCCGGTGTCAGCATCGACGAATCGGGCGGTCGCGCCGACCGCCCCGAGGCTGGCCTCGTTGGCCAGCAACTGCAGCGCCTCCTCGAGGCCCCCGCGAGAGGTGAGCCAGTACCGCTCGTCGAGGAAGAGCACCACCTCGCTGGTGACGACGTCGCGGGCGGCTGCCCACGCCTCAGCGACCGTCGAGCCCGCGCCGGTGACGTGGTGCAGGTCTGACCAGTGGCGACGCAGCGCCTGAACGCGGCCGTCGTCGGCGGCGGGCGACACCCAGACCACCTCGGCGAGGTGGGGAGGACCGTGGAGGGCGAGGCTCTCGACGCACCGCTCGGCCTCGAAAAGCGACTCGCCGGCGATGACGACGACCGAGAGCCGGCCGACCTGGGCGGGGGCGACGATCGAGTCGGCGCGGTGTGACCAGGTGTTGCGCATGATGAAAGACTCAGGCGGCGCCTCGGGCACGTCGACCGTGCGGCAGGCGTGTGCGAACGCCTCGACCGAGTCGCAGATGGTGGTGTTGGGGTAGTCGCGAATCTCGGGCAGGTCGGTCGAGATCACGCGCTTGCCCATCAAGAGGTACTCGAAGATCTTGATCGGCGAGACCGCGTCCGAGATCCGACCGGGAATGAAGGGAAGGAGCGCGGCGTCGGCGAACGCGAGGTAGGCGGGCACCTCGTCGATCTTCCGCGGGCCGAGCAGGCGCACGTTGTTGGGCAGCTCGAGGCCCTTGGGCGGGTCGCCGATGAGGTAGAACACCGAGTCGGAGCACGCCCGCGCAGCGGCGCGAATGTAGTCCCACCCGAACCACTCACCGTAGAGCGAGCCGACGTAGACGAAGGCGCGGCGGGTCGCGTCGAGCTCGGCTGGCCGCGAGTAGGTCTTGCCGATGTCGAAGATCGACTCGTTGCCGGCGTTCGGCAGGTAGACGACGTCGGAGCGGCCATAGCGCTCGAGCTGCTTGACGAGCGCGCGCGCGGTCCCGACCGCCACGTCGGCCTCGGTGGCGAAGCGCCGCATGACGTCGGCCTTGTACCAGTCGCCACCCAGGCTGGTGTCCCAGGCGTCGATCAGCTCGAAGACGGTGCGAAGGCCGATCTGCTGAGCGCGCTCGAAGAACGCCTCGTAGCGTGGGTGTGGCGCCTCGAAGATGGCGACCGAACTGGGGGCGGCGCCGCGCAGGAGGGACTGGGGGTCGACCTGGCTGATGTGAAGATGCGTCAGCAGTGGGACATCGACTTCGCTCTCTTCTTCAGCCCCCGCCACGACGTTCCACTTCTTGTAGAGGTAGACGTAGACGACCTGGTAGCCGCGCGCGGCCATCACCCGGGCGAGCTGGGCGCTGCGCTGCCCCCCGCCGACGTCGTCGAAGGGCACCAGCGCGAACATGTAGAGGGTGGGCGCGAAGAGCGGCCGACTCGACGCAAGCGGGGTCAGCTCAACCCGCCGTGGCTCGCGCTCGGCACGTCGCTTCGGCTCTCCCTGGCTGCGGGCGATCTTCACCCACTCGCGCGCGCGGCCCTGAGCCACGTCTCTCGAGAGCTTCTGGGCGAGCGTGAAGACGTCGCTGGCCTGCTCCTGCGCCTTGCGCACCCCCCCCAGGACCTCGCGCATGGGCCGGGTGATCTGCCACGACTTGCTCGACTGCATGCGGGTGAGCTCGAGCCGCAGCTCGGAGTCCTGGGCCCGCAGGGCGTCGACCTCACGGGCGACGTGCTCGAGCTCGACCTGCTTCTCGGCCAGCAGCTCCCTCATCGCGGTCGTCTCTCGGGTGGCGTCGCTGAGGCGGGCGCGGACGCGCGACAGCTCTCCCTCGACGCGCTCGAGTTGCGCGCCCCGGTTGCCCGCAGGGCCGGGGGCCGACAAGGCAGGCAGCGCGTCGCCGGCGGCGAGCAGGCGCAGCGCGGGCAGCTCTGCCAGCGCCCAGGCTGCGACGAGCCACTTCTGGGCATCACCGGTGACCGAGGCATGCGCGAGCACGAAGCCCTCGCCCAGCGCGAGCGGCAGCTCGCCGGCGTCGATGGCTCCGTGGGCGATGACCACCACGACAGCGCGCCGGGCCATGGCGCACAGGCGCTCGAGGTGCGTGAGCAGCCTCGCGCGCGCAGCCGGGGCCTCGAGGTGCACCACGACGTCCCACGACTTCCCATGCCCCTCGGTGGCGACCTTGAAGCGGAAGTCGGGGAAGCGCCGACGAGCCTCGACGATGGCCTCCTCGGACGCATCGAGCCCCGACAGCGGAACCTGCCCGAAGACACGCTGGAGCGTCACCAGCCCTCGCCCCACGCCGCACTCGTCGAGGCACACCGCGCGCCGATGCTCGCGGATGTCGGTCAGCAGCCAGGCCGGCAACGACTCGAGGACCAGCCCCGGACTGCTCACGGGCGATTCTCTGTCGGTCGGCGGCGGGCCGTCGGCGCGAGCAGGCAGCGTGGTTCCCCGAGGTGTCTCTCTCATGGCTGCGGCCCATAGCATGCAGACTTCGCCAAGAACCAGCAGGCGCCGCACCGTTCCGTTGTCCGCCGCACGGGCTTCGGCTACGGGCGGGGCAAGGAGATCTCCAAGCGTGATGACGAACGTGTTGGTGGTGTGCGGGACCCGGCCCGAGGGCATCAAGCTGGCGCCGGTGATGCAGGCGCTGAGGGCGCGGCCCGAGCGCTTCACCGCGCGGCTGTGCGTCACGGGGCAGCACCGGCAGATGCTCGACCCCATCTTGAAGTTCTTCTCCCTCACGCCTGACTTCGACCTCGAATTGATGCGACCCGGGCAGACGCTCACTGACGTCACCGCTGGAGCGCTGACGCGGATCAAGGGCGTGCTCGAGGCGGTGCAACCCGACTGGGTGATCGTTCAGGGAGACACCACCACAGCCTTCGCGGGCGCGCTGGCGGCCTTCTACGAAAAGCGAAAGATCGCGCACGTAGAGGCAGGTCTGCGCACCGGCAACCGCTATTCACCTTTCCCCGAAGAGGTGAACCGCTCGCTCATCAGCCGGCTGGCCGACCTGCACTTCGCGCCCACCGAGACGGCCCGGCAGCGGCTGGCAGAGGAGGGCCTGACCCGGGGGGTGCACGTCACCGGCAACACCGTCATCGACGCGCTGGTCGAAGCGCGGCGCCTCGTCGAGCACCAGCACGCCTCCGCCTTCGAGGCCGAGTTCGACTTCCTGGACCCCGGGCGCCGGCTCGTGCTCGTCACCGGACATCGCCGCGAGAGCTTCGGCGCACCGTTCGAGTCGATCTGCCGCGCGATCCGCACCCTGGCCGAGCGCTTCGAAGACGCGCAGTTCGTCTACCCCGTGCACCTCAACCCCAACGTGCGCGAGCCGGTCGATCGGCTGCTGCGCGGCGCGCCTCGGGTGACGCTCATCGAGCCTGTCGACTACCCCCGCCTGGTGTGGCTGTTGTCGAAGAGCCACCTGGTGCTCACCGACTCTGGCGGCATTCAGGAAGAAGCGCCGACATTCGGGAAGCCGGTGCTGGTCATGCGCGAGGTGACCGAGCGGCCCGAGGGCATCGAGGCGGGCTGCGCGATGCTCGTGGGCACCGACGAGGCCCGCATCGTGCGAGAGGTGTCGCGGCTGCTGACCGACGAGCGCGCCTGGGCGCGCATGGCGCAGGCGAAGAACCCCTACGGGGACGGCACAGCGGCGCGGCAGCTGGTTTCGGTGCTCGATCAGGTCGGCTGACGCAAGGGCGAGCGCCGAAGCCGAACCGCGGCGCCCACGACCAACAGCGCCCCGAGGAGCGCCAGGGCGACGCCCACCCAGAGGCTCGAGGGGCTGTAGCGCAGCGTGACGACCCTCGAGCCAGCCGGCACTTCGACGCCCGAGATCAGCACGTCGGTGCGCACGATCGGCACCCGCTCGCCGTCGACGGTTGCGCGCCACCCGGGGAAGCCCCGCTCGCTGACCACGAGGAACCCCGGGCCCGCGCAGCTGGTCTCGAGCTCGAGCCAACCCTCGCCGCGTCCCCGCTGGCGGGCCTCACAGTCAGGCGACCAGTGCCCAGGCTCGGCCTTCTCGACGAGCGCGATGGTGGCAGGGTCGAACCGGCGTCCGTCGGGGAGCACCGAGCGCGTGAGCGCCGCCCGCGCCTCGTCACCATCGAGCCGCACCGTCTCAGAGACGAACCACGCTCTTGGGCGGACGCGCGTGTTGCGGATCAGCGCGCCGACCGGGAGCGTCTCGACGGCCTCGAACCTCGGCGGCGGGAGCACATGGCCCGGCGCGATCACGACCAGGCCGACACTCAGGAGGTCGAGCACGACGTTCTCATCGACGACGAGGCGCCCGGGGTCGTACACCTGCCCGTTGGCGTCGATGCCAGTGACCTCGGCGAAGGTGCGCGGCTCGAGCGGGCTGTAGCCGCTCACCGACGAGACGCCTTCACTCAGCGCGGCGTTCGCGGGCACCAGCGGATCCCAATACCCGCGCAGCACCAGCAACCGCTCGCCGCGACGGGTGGCCGCAGCGAGGTGCGGGGCGAGGTCGGGCGAGAGCGGCGGCGTACCGTCAGCTGGTGTTTGACGACGCCACCGCGCGGCCTGGTGAACGGCGACCAGTTCGACGCCGGCGGCGAGCACGAGGAGCACGGCCGCGAAGGGCGGCAGATGCCGACCGAGCCAGACGAGCGAGACGGCGAGCCCCCCAACCAACACCGGTGCGCCCAGGCGCCAGTCTGCCCACGGCATCAGCCTCTGGGGCAGCGGCACGGTGACCGCACGCGGCGTCGAGAACCAGAGCAGGCCGAGCGCGACGGCGAAAAAAACGACCAAGCCGGCGGCCGTGAGAACGACCGCTCGGCGGCTGAGTTGGCCTCTCTGCACCGCGGCGACGCCGAGCGCGGTGAGGGCTGCGACGCCCAGGCTGAGTTCGAAGAGGTGCCGAGACGGCCCTCGGAACAGGTTCCACAACGGCACATGGAAGAGGAGCCGAGGCAGCGGCGTGCTTGGCCCGAGCGCCAGCACCAGGCTGCCCAGGACGATCGCACCCCAGAGCCAGGCCTCCCTCCGCGGGGCTGCGACGGCGCCCACCAGGGCCACGAGGAGCACCACCACCCCGACGAAGCCCCCCACCTCGACCTCAGGCAGCCCCGCCAACGCCTCGTTGCCGAGGAACAGCCGCGGAAACGCGAACGAGGGCAACAGCCCTGGGGAATAGGTATTGCTGACGAAGTTCTCGAAGGTGAGCGCCGATCGCACCGACATGCCCACGAGTTCGAGCGAGGGCGACAGCGCCACCGCGCCGAGCAGGCCTCCGCCGAGCATGGCGAGCACCGCGACCGAGAAGAAGCGAAGCCGGTCGGGACGTTGCAGGGTCCTCACCACCAGGACCAGAGCCAGCACGGCGCCGCCGTAGGCAGTGAGTTGAAACGAGCCGGCGAGCACTACACAAGCCACGCTCACGGAGAGGCCGACGAAGGCCTGCCAGGAGCCCTGGCGATGCAGGAGCTCGAGGGCCGCGAGCGCGAACGCGAGCCAGCCGGCGACGTGCACCATCGCGACGTGGTCGAGCTGCCCCACGATGAAGCCCGAGGTCGAGAAGGCGAGGCCCGCGGCGACCCCTGCGAGTCGGCTCCCGGTAAGGACTCGGCCGAGCGCGAACCCCCCGACGGCGCAGAGCACGTAGCCAGCAACGACGAAGGCGTCGAAGCCGAAGCCGAGCCCTCCCAGGACGACAGAGACCGGGTTGAAGAACCCCGACTGCGCGTCGCCGACGACGGGGTACCCCCCGAAGAGGCTGTCCGTCCACAGCGTGCGCGCGCGCTCGAAGAAGGGCCTGGAGTAGCCGGGCCCGTCGCCGTACCCGAGCACTCGCCCGAACATGGTGTCGGCGAAGAAGGCGACGAAGAAGACGAGGAAGCCGCCAGAGGCGACGACGAGCTCGCCTGCCGGGAGCTCGCGCTCGGGGGCGCTCACCGCTCACCGCCGAGCAGCGCGCCCAGCTGGCGCAGCGGCCAGGTGCGGCGGGCGCCGTGGACAAAGTTGAAGGCCTTGTCGAGGCGGGTGCGAAGGCCTTCGACGGCGTCTTGCGTCGGGCCGAGGGCCATGAGCAGCCCGACGGCTGGGAGCTCGGCCTTCCGTAGCCATCGGTTCACCAGCCGCGCGCGCGCGTCCGCTGCGGCATGCGCCCGCCCCTCGAAGGACCCAGCCGCCGAGCCCGAGCCGCCCTCACGCGCGTGGTAGAAGGCCAACACCTCGGGCAGGAAGGCCACGTCGAAGGCGGCGAGGAAGCGCAGGTTGAAGTCCCAGTCTTCGTAGACGGGCAGCGTTTCGTCGTACCCGCCCACCGTCTCGATGGCGCCACGCTCGGCCAGAAAGGCGAGGTTGGTGAAGCAGTTCTCGCGCGCCACGCCGGCGAGCGAAATGGCGTCGAGGCGCTCGAAGAAGGGCTCGCGGCGTAGCTCCACCAGCCGACCGCCCTCGATACGCTCGACGATGCGCTCGGTGCGAGTCACCACCCCCCGACGCCCGCTCGTCTGCCACGCGGCCACGGCTCGAGCGAGGAACTCGGGGTGCCAGGTGTCATCGTCGTCGTGGAAGACGACGAGCGTCGAGGTGCTGGCGCGCAGGCCCTCGTTCGCCGCCCGCCCACGGCCCACCCGCGGTCGAAGGTGAAGCGCCGTCGTCTGGGCGCGCTGCCACCCAACGCCTGACTCGATGGCGCGCTCGACCTGCGCGGGCTCGCCTCCGTCGTTGACGACGAGGTGGCGCCAGCCCCTGAAGGTCTGCCGCCTCACGCTCTCGAGCGCCCTCGGCAAGAAGAGCGGACGGTTGCTCGTTCGGGTGATGACGGCGACCGTCGGCAGAGACATGGCGCGCCTCTACCGAAACTGACGTGGGAGTGCCACGACCGTCGAGGGTGTGCTGCGCGGTGGGGTCGAGCGGCTGCTGGACAAGCGGCTCGGCTTCAGCGACGTGACCCTGGCGATGTCGCAAGGCCCTCAGGTGAAGCCGCGAGCACTGACGGACGAGGGCCCGACCCTCACCATCGCCGTGCCGGCGTACAACGCCGCCGCCTTTCTCGAGCGCTGCGTCGGCTCGCTCGTCGCAGGCGCCAGCGGTGGCCCCGTCGAAGTCCTCGTCATAGACGATGGCTCAACTGACGAGACGCCAGCCCTCGCGAGGCGCCTGGCCTCGGCGCACCCCGGCCTGGTCAAGGTGATCCATCAAGCCAATCGGGGTCACGGCGGGGCCATCAACACCGCGCTACGCGAGGCCGCCGGTCGCTACTTCCGCGTGGTGGACGCCGATGACTGGGTGTCACCCGAGGCGCTCGCGGAGTTGGTCGACACGCTGCGGGTGGAACAGGCCGATCTCGTCCTGACCGACTACTCCGAGGTGCGGCTCGAGGGTGGGCCGAGACGGGTCGCGCTGCTCGACCGACTGGCTTCGGGTGGCCAGGTGCCCTTCGAGGCGCTGGTGGACCCGCGCGCCGGAGTCACGAGCTGGGCGGTCATTCTCGCGACGAGCACCTTCAAGACGGCGCGGCTGCGCGAGGTGGCGCTGCGCCTGACCGAGCACAGCCCCTACGTCGATCTCGAGTACTGTGTGATGGGGCTGGAGCGAGTCGAGACGGTGCGATACCGCGCGCTCGCGCTCTACCACTACTCCCTGGGCCGCGACGATCAGACCGTCTCGGACCAGTCGTACCGCCGCCACTTCCGCAAACACGAAGCCGTGTTGACGCGCCTCTGCGAGCTGGTCGCCGCCAGGCCGGAGTGGTCGGAGGGCCGCAGACGGTACGTCGTCGAGCGGGTGCTGCGCCCCATCGCCAGGCGCCACCTCGAGGTGCTCGAGCGCGTAGTGGGCGACCGCAGCGAGGTGGAAGGCTTCCGCGAGCGCGTGCGCCGCTTCCCTTTCCTCTCGCTGCCGGGCCCTGTGCCCGCCTGGAAGGCGGTCGTGAAGCAGGCCGCCCGCGCCGTCGTGCCTCGAGGCGTGCGCGCAGCGCTCAATCGGGTGCGCCGCGTCAAGCGCTGACGGTCTGACAGAATGCAGGGCCAAATCCGCAGCGACTGAGGTAGGCCTCGCCACCATGAACGTGCTCGTCACCGGAGGTTGCGGCTTCATCGGCTCCAACCTCGTCCACTGGCTGCGCAAGCACCGCCCCTCGTGGACCGTGGTCAACCTCGACAAGCTGACCTACGCGGGCAACCTCGAGAACCTGGCCGCGCTCGAAGGCGACCCGAAGCACGTCTTCGTTCAAGGCGACATCGCGAACCGTGAGCTGGTCGATCATGTGCTGCGCACCCACCGCATCGACGCGATCATGCACCTGGCGGCCGAGAGCCACGTCGACCGTTCGATCCTCGGGCCAGAGGCCTTCATCAAGACCAACGTCCTCGGCACGCAGGTGCTGCTCGAGGCGGCTCGCCACGCGAAGCTGAGCCGGTTCCTGATGGTCTCGACCGACGAGGTCTATGGCTCGCTGGGCCCCACGGGCTTCTTCACCGAGACCACGCCGTTGGCGGCCTCGAGCCCCTACTCGGCGTCGAAGGCCGCAGCCGACCTCATCACCCTCGCCTACGAGCACACCTTCGGCCTCGACGTCGTCGTCACCCGGTGCTCGAACAACTACGGGCCGTTCCAGTTCCCCGAGAAGTTGATCCCCCTGATGGTGATCAACGCCCTCAACGACAAGCCGCTGCCGGTGTACGGCGACGGGCTCAACGTGCGCGACTGGCTGCACGTCGACGACCACTGCTCGGCGCTCGTCACGGTGCTCGAGAAGGGCACGAAGGGCGGCGTCTACAACATCGGCGGCAACTCGGAGCGCACCAACATCGTCATCGTCAAGACGATCCTCCAGGCGGTGGGCAAGCCCGAGACGCTCATCAAGTACGTCCAGGATCGGCCGGGTCACGATCGGCGCTACGCCATCGACGCGACGAAGATCCGCACCGAGCTGGGGTGGCAGCCCAGCTTCGTCTTCGAGAAGGCGCTGGCCGACACCGTGAAGTGGTACCTCGACCACCGCACCTGGTGGGAGCGCGTCACCTCGGGCGCCTACCGGCAGTACTTCGACAGCCAGTACAAGCACCGCCTCGAGAAGCCCTGACCGATGCGGGTCGTCGTCACCGGCAGCAACGGGCTCGTGGGGCGCCGCCTGGTGTCTCAGCTGGTCGAGCGCGGGCACGAGGTGCTCGGCCTGGCGCGTGGCGCGCGGCGCGTCGAGGGGGCCTTCACCTACGCCTCGGTCGACCTCACCGACGGGCCGCTGCTGACCGAGACCCTCGGCGGCTTCAAGGCCGAGGCGATCATCAACCCGGCGGGCATGACCGACGTCGATGGCTGCGAGCGCGACCCGGTCGCTGCGTGGAACGCCAACGTGGGCGTGGTCGCGACGCTGGCCAGGGCGGCGCGCACCGCCGGCGCACACCTCGTTCACGTCTCGACCGACTACGTCTTCGACGGCGAAGACGGCCCGTACGCCGTCGACGCGAAGCCCAACCCCCGCGGCACCTACGCCCTCACCAAGCACGCCGGAGAGCAGACCGTGAAGGCGCTGCTGCCGGCGGCCCAGTGGAGCATCGCGCGCACGGCCGTCGTCTCGGGCTGGCCGTCGACCGGCAAGAACAACTTCGGCTACTGGCTCATCTCGACCCTCGCCAGGGGCCAGCCGGTGCCGCTGTTCAGCGACCAGTGGGTCAGCACCAGCCACGCGACGAACGTCGCCGCGATGGTGGCGGAGCTCGCCGAGAAGCGCCTGCCGGGCCTGTGGCACACCTGCGGCGCCGAGGTGATGGACCGGGTGACCTTCGGGCGCCGGGTGTGTGAACGTTTCGGCTTCGACCCGGCACTCATCAAGCCCAGCCGCATGGCTGACGTGAAGCTCGCCAGCCCGCGGCCGGCGAAGAGTGGACTCGACGTGACCAAGACGGCCCAGACCCTCGACGCCAGGCCATGGACCGTGGCGCGCGCGCTCGACGAGCTGTTCCGTGAACGACAGGAGCACCCATGAAGGGCATCGTCCTCGCCGGTGGTTCAGGCACCCGGTTGTACCCGCTCACGCGGGTCGTCTCGAAGCAGCTGCTGCCGATCTACGACAAGCCGATGGTGTACTACCCGCTCTCGGCGCTGATGCTGGCAGGCATCAAAGACATCCTCCTCATCTCGACCCCGGTCGACCTGCCCCGCTTCCGCGAGCTGCTGGGCGATGGATCGCAGTGGGGCATCTCGCTCAGCTACGCCGAGCAACCGCGGCCCGAGGGCCTCGCCCAGGCCTTCATCATCGGAAAGACGTTCGTCGGAAACGACACGGTGGCGATGGTCTTGGGCGACAACATCTTCTACGGCCACGGGTTCTCGGACCTCGTGCAGCGCGCCGCGCGGCTCACCTCGGGGGCCACGGTCTTCGGGTACTGGGTCAACGATCCCGAGCGCTACGGCGTGGTCGAGCTCGACGCCAACCGGCGGGCGATCAGCATCGTCGAGAAGCCGAAGGCCCCGAAGTCGAACTACGCGGTGACCGGGCTCTACTTCTACGACAACCAGGTCATCGACATCGCCCGCGATCTCAAGCCCGGCGCGCGCGGAGAGCTCGAGATCACCGACGTCAACCGCACCTACCTCGAGCAGCAGCAGCTGACGGTCGAGCTGATGGGCCGCGGCTTCGCGTGGCTCGACACCGGCACCCACGAGTCGCTGATGGAGGCCTCGGACTTCATTCACGTCGTCGAGAAGCGCACGGGTCTGAAGGTGGCGTGCCTCGAAGAGATCGCCTGGCGCATGGGCACCATCGACGACGGCAAGCTCGAGCAGCTCGCGCAGCCGATGGCGAAGAACGAGTACGGGCAGTACCTGCTCAGCCTGCTCAAGAACAAAGGCAAGATGTGAAGGTGTCTGAGACGGTGCTGCCGGGCGTGCTGCTGATCGAGCCGCAGGTGTTCGGCGACGCGCGCGGCTTCTTCCTCGAGATGTACCGGGAGGAGCGCTACGCCGCGCTCGGGGTGCGCGGCCCCTTCGTGCAGGACAACTGGTCGCGCTCGCGCCGGGGCATTCTGCGCGGCCTCCACCTGCAGCACCCCAACGGGCAGGGCAAGCTGGTGATGGTGACCCGCGGCAGCGTCTTCGACGTCGCGGTCGACGTACGGCGGGGCTCGCCCCACTTCGGCCAGTGGTTCGGGTGCGAGCTGTCGGAAGAGAACAAGCGCCAGCTGTGGATTCCGCCCGGGTTCGCGCACGGCTTCTGCGTCACCTCGGAGGAGTGCGACTTCCTCTACAAGTGCACCGAGATCTACGCGCCCGAGAACGAGCGCACGGTGTTGTGGAACGACCCCGCCATCGGCGTGCGCTGGCCGGTGACGCAGCCGTTGTTGTCCAAGAAAGACGAAGCGGGGCTCCCGCTCGCGCAGCACACGCTGCTGCCCGAGTTCACCGCCTGAACAGCTCCATTACCTGACGGGGAATGACACCTGTTCGGACCAGATCACCGCGACCTCTTCGGGTGCGCGCTCGAGGAGGCCTGTCCACCGACGTGGCGTTCCCTCGCTGTCGAAGACGTAGACCCGGCTTTCATGCGGCGACGAGGAGATCATCCAGCCCCCCTCTCCACGGGTCGCGGTCACAGCTCCACCACGAGCGCTGGGGAAAGAGGCGACCGCCTGCTCGGCTCCGGAGCGACTCAGCCGCTCGTGCTTCACATCGATAGCGATAAAGGGCACCGGAGGTTCGGGCTGCGCGGCGGCAGTACGCGTCTCGAACCAGCCCTGCGACGTCGAGAGCAGCACGGCTCCATCTGGGAACGCGCCCAGCCACACCGCGTCTTCGCCAGCGGCCTCGAGCCACGCGGGCGGCAGTGAGACGAAGTACCACGGGCTCTCGTGCCGTACGCGAACGGCCACCCCCTGCTGCACCTGGAGCGCCTGGAGCCGTCGGTCGAAGAACCAGCTCAGCCCGCCCTCGTTGAAGTGGTGGTAGTGCCAGAACTCGTCCAGCGGCAGCACGACCGGGTCTTTCGGGTAGAGCGCGAACTGGGGCAATACGGGCAGCTGGAAGATGGGCCGGGTGGCGCCAGCGCGATCGAGCGCGAAGCGGGCCCACGCCAGTACTGACGGCCGGCGGTAGAGCGGGTCGTGCATTCGCTGCAGCTCTGCGAGCGACGGCGGGGCTGCGGCCGCGAGGCAGGCAACAGCACCCGCGACGAGGAACCCGCCCCGCTTTAGCCACGCCACCCCGTACATCGACAGCCACACCAGCGAGGGCACAACCGGAAACGCGTAACGGCTCTCTTTGTGGCCGATGACGAAGACGAAGAGCCCGACGAGGCCGAGCACGAACGCCGCGTGAAGCAGCCCGCGCCGCTCGCGCGTCACGCCGACCCGCACCAGGCCCGCCACCGCGAAGAGCACCACGGGCGCACCGAACAGCGCCCACAACACCAGGGGGATCTCGCTTCGCGGGTCCATCTCTCCACCGCCTGCACCACCACCCGCTGAACCCCACGCCGAGGTCAGCCCGAGCCGCAGCTTCTCGAACCAGCCGGCGCTCCCGGGGACGAAGCGGCTGAAGACCCAAGCCTCGACGAGCAAGAAGAAGGCGAGCCCTCCCAGGAGCGGCAATGCGAGCCGCGGCGGCACCAGCGCCCGAACACGCCGCGAACACGATTCGGGGCGATCAGCTCCGGCCAGCGCCCACACCGCGTTCGCCACGGGAATCGACAAGCCCAGCACCGCCACCGGGTACTTGCTCAGCATCGCGGCAGCCACAGAGAGCGCGAGCCAGACTGCGTCGGTCAGCTTCCGATTGGTGAGCGCTCGCTCGGCGAAGAACAACGTCAGGAACGAGAACGTCATCGACGGCACGTCGGCCATCACGAACGGCAGGTAGTGAACCATCAGCGGGTTGAACGCGAGCAGCAGCGCGCCCACCAACGCCAGCCCCGCCCCGACCGATGCCACCAACTCCCGGCGCAGCAGCAGCACCGTCGACACGCCGAGCGCCCATGGAACGAGATGAACCAGCCCCGCCCCACCCCGCTGCCCTGGCTGGTAGCCGACGGCGAGCAACGGCGCGACGAGCAGCGAAATGCCGGGCGGCCGATCGGCGCGGTAAGTCTGCGAGAGCCGAGTGAGGTCGTGCCCCGCGAGCCACCGCGCATTGACGAGGTAATCGTAGGCGTCCCACGAATCGAGCGGCAGCTTCAGCGCCAAAACGAACGACCAGACGCCAAGGCCAACGAGGAGCAGCCAGCCCCCCCATGTGGCGACTCGTGATGCCGTGAGCGTCATGCCACGGGCGGATACTTCGGTGGTCGAAGGAGGTCCACCCGCGCGTCAGCGGTGGCATAAGACGCAGCGTGGACGCCAAGCGCTCCGAGAGCCCGCGGTGGGTCGGATGGGTCGAGGTACTCGCGCTCTCGATGCTCGCGCTGGCCTGGTGCGTCTCGCGGTGCGCCTGGCACGTGCTCGACCCGCGCGAGACGGCGTGGATGCACAACGGCGACTGGGAGGTGTACTACCAGGCGTGGTTGCTCCACACACGCGGCCCGTGGACGCTGCAGCTCGGCGCGATTCCCGGGCTGCTCTACCCGCACGGCCTCTCGGTCTTTTATTCGGGAGCGAACTTCTGGCTCTGTCTCGTCGGCAAGCTCGTCGCGCCCTTCATCAGCGGCGAGTTCCAGCTCTACGGGCTCTTCTACCTGGTGGGCTACGTGGCGCAGGTGCTGGCGTATCGCTGGGCGTTAACCCGGGCCGGGGTCACCGGCGGCGCGCGGCTGGCCGGAGCGCTGCTCGGCCTCGTCAGCCCGGTGTTGATGGCCCGCATGGGGCACATCGCGCTCATGCTGCACGCGTTGACCATCGTGCAGGTGGGGCTCGCGGTTCGGGTGTGGCGGCGACCTGAGCTGGCCGCGAGCACCGCGCGGTGGACGGTGGGGGTGGCGGTCTTCGCGGTCGGCATCGAGGCCTACCTCGCGGGCCAGGCGATTCCGCTGGCGCTGGCGGTGCTGGCGATCACGCGCCTCTCAGGACGACGGCCGTGGCGGCTGCTAGTGGTCGACGTCGCGCTCCTCGGAGCCGGCGTGCTCTTCATGCTCTGGCAGGTCGGCGCGATTCCCGGCGGTGACGTCGACCGCGGCGCCGATGGCTTCGGCCAGTTCTCGTCTGATCTCTTCGCGCTGTTCAACAGCCAGGGGTACTCGAAGTGGGTGCCGGCGCTGCCGT
Source organism: Myxococcus sp. (assembly GCA_014879945.1). Classification (GTDB taxonomy): domain Bacteria; phylum Myxococcota; class Myxococcia; order Myxococcales; family Myxococcaceae; genus Xiheimicrobium. The sequence continues at coordinate 820 of JACSRE010000244.1, read as the reverse complement.
CAGGCCCGCGGCAGGGTGAAGGCTTCGCGTACCTGGGCGTGGGTGGCCTCGCGGTGCTCCCCGTGGCGGCGGTGTCGCTGGGGCTGTGGCTTCGTCGACGCGGCGTGCGTGCGCTCGTCCACCTGTGGCCGCTCGTGGTGGTGGTGCTGCTGACCGCCGCGTATGCGTGGTCGTCGCACGTGACGGTGAAGGGCGCCGAGGTGTTGAACCTGGAGTGGGCCTTTGCTCCCTTCGCGTCGGTGACGCGTGCCTTCCGTACCTGCGGCCGCTTCATCTGGCCCCTTCACTACCTGGTGAGCCTCGGCACCATCGCGCTCGCGGCCAGGGCGTTGAAGTGGAAGGGGCTGGCTGCGGTGTTTTTGTGCGTCGCGGCGGCCGCGCAAGCGTACGAGCTGAATGCCAACACCCCCGCGTTCTTCTCTCCACCCGCGCCGCCCATCGGGCCAGCGTGGACGGGGTTGGGTGAGCGCTATCGGCACGTCGAGATCGTGCCTGTCCAGGTGCAGTGGGTGTGCGACTACAACCCGGCCGTCGTGTCCTTCCTGACGCGGGTCGCCGCGCAGGAACGTATGACGATCAACAGCGGCAACGTGGGCCGGGTCCCTCGAGCGGTGAAGGCAGCGTGTGGCGCCGCCTTCACCGGCCCGATGGATCTGCAAACGTTGTACATCGTGGCGCCCGGTCATGAGGGTGACGTCGGTCTCGCAGGCGGCCGTGCGCAAACGATTGATGGCCTCACGCTCCTCACCGCCCAGTAAGGGCCTGAGATCGAACAACGGAAGCGGTGCGTGACGATCGACAAGACCGCCTCGACGTGATC
>JACSRE010000134.1 GCA_014879945.1 Myxococcus sp. | reverse complement strand
TGCGCAATGACGGCGGCGTGCTGACCATCTCGTCGGCCGTGCGCGCCGACGGCTCCTTCACCCTGGCCAACGTGCCCATGGGCCCCTACTTCGTGAAGGTCGGCACCACCTGGTTCAAGACGGCCGAGCGCCGCATCTCGCTGAGCTACGAGTCGCGGGGCCGGGTCGATGGCGCCATGGCCGGCGCCGGCACCACGCTCACCGTCGCGGCGACGGGCCTGGTGCCGTGGGACGACGTGAACCACTTCTTGAGCCTCTACAGCTCGAACGCCGGCATCGGCATGGAGGCCTTCAGCTTCTACGCGACGTCGTCGCCCTTCGGCGGCGAGACGGCCTTCAACTTCCCCATCCCCTGGGACCTCTACTCGACGCAGCTGGGCACGCCGATGATCGACGCGACCAAAGGCGACGCGGTGCTGATCACCCAGATGGGCACCGACATGACCGGCGAGTACCGAATCTTGGGCAGCGGCGTGGCCTCTCCGGTCGCGATGGTCTCGGGGCAGGCCAACACCACCAACGTCGCCTTGACGACGCCCCCGAGCGCGACCACGCCCCTCGACGTGGACGAGGCCTCGTTCTCGGCGGCCTCGGCTGACTTCACGGCCGGCAGCGCCGCGACGCTCACCGCGGAGTTCACCGCGGGCCCACGGGCGCTCCACGAGCGCGGAGGCGATGCGCTGGCGTTCGTGTGGGGCTGGTACCCGCCGCCCGGCGTCGCCGCGGCCCGCCCCAACCCGGTCAGCTACCCAAACCCCTTCCCCTCGAGCTGGGGCACCACCGTTCGGCTCCAGTACGGCAACACCATCAGCCGCCTCGGCACCGGCGCGCTCGAGCCGCGCCGCTACTTCTCGGGCGTGTCGATGACGGTGCCGATTCAGGCGCTGGCGTCGCAGGTCGTCTCGACGTTGAGCCCCCCGAGGGACGTGCAGCTCAACGGCATGCCGTTTGGGACGGCGCAGGCGACCGTCACCCGGACCCCGACCATCACCTGGAGCGCGCCGGCGGTCGGCACGCCGACCCGCTACTTCCTGCGCGTCGAGCAGCTGCAGGTCTCGCAGAGCCGCACCACGGGCCGGCTGGCCGCCCTCTTCCACCTGCTGCCTGGCGACACCTCGTTCACGCTGCCGCCGAACGTGCTGCTGACCGGCCAGTCGTACGTCCTCACGCTCACCGCGTCGCGGAGCACCGGCAACACCACCCGCGACCTGTCTGACCTCCGCTTTCCGCTCGCGTCGGGCGTCGTCGTCTCGGGCATCGTCAGGCCGTGACACCTGTGGTAGCGCGCTCGCGTCTTCTCCTCTGAAGGGGCCCTCATGCGTCTGTCTGCGTTCGTGCTGTCGTTCATCCTCGGAGTCTTCGGCGCCGTCTCGTGCACGACGGCCAGGAAGTGCACGGCGACGTCGTGCACCGGCTGCTGCACCGCCAACGACACCTGCGACATGGGCAACACCGAGGCCTCGTGCGGCAAGGGCGGCGCCCTGTGCGATCGCTGCGTCGGCGCGCAGGTGTGCAGCGCCACCGGCCAGTGTGAAGGCGCCTCGGGCGTCGGCGGCGGCAGCGGCGGCGGCACGGCCGGCGGCGGCGGGGGCGGCGGCACGAGCGCCTTCACCACCTCGGGCACCTACCAGGAGCTCTGGGGCTGGGACGGCGACGGCGGTCGCACCGCGGCGCTGCCGAACTTCGGCCGGGCCGAGGTCGGCGCCTGGTACCTCGACGGCGGCGCCTTCGCCTACGTGCCTGGCTCCGCGCGCAACGACGGGACCTTCGAGGTGGTCAACCCGCCGATGGGTGAGTTCACCCTGCGGGTGGACAAGCGGTACTTCGTCACCTCGCAGCGCCGGCTGAACTTCGACACCTTCGGCGGCGGCCGCCTCGAGGCGCCCAGGGCGACGACCGAGACCCTGCTGCGCCTGACCCTGCGCGGGCTGGCGCCCATCAACGCCGACACCAACCGCTCGGGCCTCTTCTTCACCCAGGCCACCGGAGGGCTGACCAACCTCGAGGCCGTGGCGCGGCCCGTCACCCCCGCGAACGCGACCAGCATCGAGTCTGATCTCGACTGGGCGACGGTGAGCTCGGCGCTCGGCTACGGCCTGCCCGACTCGTCGAAGGGCGATCTCGGCTACGCGTTCCAGTACGACACCACCGTCACCGACGCCGGCGCGTCCACCACCATGATCCGCTACGCCGCGTTTCCGCCGATCACCCTGTCCAACGGCGGCAGCGCCGACGCCGTCGCCGATCTCACCGCCCCGGCCACGCAGCCCTTCTCGGTGAACTTCGACCGCGGCGCCTTCACCGCGCTCCGAGGCAGCTTCGGGCGCGACACCGGCGCCGGCGACTTCGGCTTCCAGGTGGCGACCTCGCCTTCACCGGCCCCGCACCGCTACGTCGGCCAGGCGTCGATCTCGCTGGCCAGCGCGTTCGCGACCGAGACGGCGCCCACGCCGACGGTCGACCTGCCCAACCCCTTCCCCACGTCGTGGGGCAAGGGCGTCTTCGCCTACTACGTCGTCAACCAGCAGCGCGCTCCCACCGATGGCGGCACGCCCACGGTGTTCAACGGCGGCGTGACGATGACCGACGCCCCGGAGGCGCTGGCGGGGAGCGTCACCCCGCGGCTGACCCCGGTGCGCGGCGCGCAGATCGAGGGCCGCAACTTCATCGAAGATCAGTCGGGCATCACCACCACCCCGACGCTGCAGTGGATGGCGCCCACCACGGGCACGGTGAGCAGCTACCGGGTCAGCATCAGCCGCCTCAACACCTCGGGCTCGGCCGCCGAGCTGTGGCGGGTGTACACGCCCAACATCGGCCTGACGGTGCCGCCGGGCATCCTGGTGACGGGCCAGGCCTACGTCTTCGAGCTCGAGGCGCTGTCCTTCGGGCAGGGCGGCATCAGCTTCACCCTGCCGTACGCCTCGTCGAACGTGGTGAGCGGCGTCCTCCGTCCGTGACGAAGTGGCCGCGGGAGTGCGCTACGCTTCGCCTCGCGAATGGGTGACCCGAACGACCCGCTGAACACAAGCGCCCTGCTCGGCCAGCTCGTCGACGGGCGCTACCAGGTCGAGTCGGTGCTCGGTCAGGGCGGCATGGGCGTGGTGTTTCGCGCCGTGCAGACCTCGGTGCAGCGGCCGGTGGCGATGAAGACGCTGCACCCGCAGCTGGCGATGGCGCCCACCTTCTTCGAGCGCTTCAGGCGCGAGGCCGAGATCGCCAGCCGGCTGCACCACCCGAACATCATCACCATCTTCGACTTCGGGCGCACCGCCGACGGCACCTGCTACTACGTGATGGAGCTGCTGGAGGGCGAGAGCCTGCGCCAGCGCGTCAAGCGCGACGGGCCGATGACGCTCCGTCAGGCCGCCGCGGTGATCGAGCAGACCACCCTGGGCGTCGGCCACGCCCACAAGCAGAGCGTCATTCACCGCGACCTCAAGCCGCACAACGTGATGCTGAGCCTCATCGACGGCAACGAGTACGTGAAGGTGCTCGACTTCGGCCTGGTGAAGGCGATGGAGCAGGAGGACGACGAGCAGCTGACGTCGACCGGCCAGGTGCTGGGCACCCCGCAGTACATGCCCCCGGAGCAGGCGGGCGGGGAGCGCGTCGATCACCGGTCCGACCTCTACTCGTTGACCGGCGTCCTCTATTACTGCCTCACCGGGCACTCGCCGTTCGGCGCCAACACCGTGCGCAAGGCGCTCCAGGCGTCGCTCACCCAGAAGCCGCCCGCCATCGAGACCTACCGCAAGGGCGCCCCGGTGCCCGACGCCGTCGATCGCTTCTGCCAGAAGGGCCTGGCGGCCGACCCCGAGGCGCGCTTCCAGTCGGCCGAGGCCTTCATCGAGTCGCTCCACGCCGCGCTCTCGGGAGCCCCCGACAGCGTGCTCGACGCCGTGCCCCAGGCGGTGGCCGAGGCCGGCCGGGAGTCTGGCTCGGGCTCGTCGAGCGCCTCTCGGCGCGGCAGCGGGCGCACCGGGTCGCGCGCGTCGGTGAAGTCGGTGTCGGCGGTGAACCGGGCGAAGACGGGTCAGTCTTCGAAGGTCGAGGTCGCGCCCGCCGCGACGCCCAAGGGCGGGCTGCCGGTCGGCCTCGTGCTGGGCGTCGCGGGCGTGTTGGTAGCGGTGATCGTCGGGGCCATCGCCTTCAAGGCCCGCCAGCAGCCCGAGGCGCCGACGCCGCCGCCCACCGCCAGGCCAGCGCCCCCTCCGACGGCGCCGGTGGCCGAGCTGCCGCCGATTCGCGTGACGCTGAAGACGCAACCCGACGGCGCCGAGGTGCTCGAAGACGGCGTCACCCTCGGCACTACGCCCTTGTCGCTCTCGTGGACCCGCGACGAGAAGCGCACCCTCACCTTCCGCGTCACCGGCTACAAGGAGCTCGAGAAGGCGCTCAAGCCCGAGACCGATCAGGACTTCGAGTTCACCCTGGAGGCGCTGCGCAAGCCCGCCGCGCCGGTCAAGGGGCCTGGCAAGGGCCCACAGAAGCCCCCACCAGCCGACATCAGCGCCTTTGACTGAGCCGAACCCGGTGTCAGCACCGACCCTGCTCGTTTTATCTCTTTGATATCATAGCCATTTTGGCACGGAACGCGGGGGGCGCTTCCCGCGTTGGTCTCGTCGGGTATGGTGCCCGCGGCCTTTTCGAGACCCCTCCAATGACCTCCCTGGCGACCCAGATCGCGTTCAAAGAGAAGCTCCCCGAAGCCCACTTCGGAGGCGAGCTGCCCGACACCAGCAGCGCCATCCTCCAGGCGCGGATCAAAGATCTGGAGCTCCACCTCAAGGGCACGCGGCTCGAGCGCTTCATCGGCCAGCTCTACGAAGAGCTCGAGGCCAGGGGCATCTCGTTGCGCCCGCAGTGCTACCTCTCGGATCAGTGGGGCTGCCCCTCGGGCGTGCCGGTGATCGGCATTCCCTTCTACCTGGCAGACCCGCAGCTGACGCAGATCGAGGAGCGGCTGGGCGGCGGGGCCGAAGACGAGCGCGAGATCATGATGTACCTGCGCCACGAGGCCGGGCACGCGATCAACTACGCCTACAAGCTGCACGAGTCGGAGGAGTGGCAGAAGCTCTTCGGCGACTTCGGCAAGCCCTACCTCGAGACCTACAAGCCGCAGCCCTTCAGCCGGAAGTACGTGCTGCACATCTCGGGCTGGTACGCGCAGAAGCACCCCGACGAAGACTTCGCCGAGACGTTCGCGGTGTGGCTGACGCCGGGCTCGAAGTGGGCGGAGCGGTACAAGGGGTGGGGCGCGCTCAAGAAGCTCCAGTACATGCAAGAGGTGATGGCGAAGCTGGGCCGCACGCCCGCGGTGGTGACGCTCGACGAGCGCGACGTCGACGTCGGCGAGATGGAAGAGACGGTGCTCGATCACTACCGGCAGCGCCAGCTGGCCGAGAAGGTCGATCTGCAGATCGGCGATCAGCTCGATGAAGATCTCTACAACCTCTTCGAGCCGCCCTCGATCGCCGACGTGCGCGCCGACACCCTGATCCGCGCCGAGCGCCAGTCGCTGATCGCCGCGGTGTCGCAGTACTCCGGCGTCAGCCGCGCGGTGGTGGTCTCGGTGCTCGAGCACCTCACCGAGCGCACCTCGATCTTGAACCTGACGGTGAAGCGCGACCAGCCGCACATCTACACCACGCGCCTGACCTCGCTCATCACCGCGCTCACCATGAACCACCTGTACACCGATCGGTTCTTCGAGAACGACTGAGCGCGCCGTCAGAGACGCGCGCCAGAATGTCGATCACCCAGGGCGGCGCCGAGGCTAAGTTGCAGGCCAATGGCCGCCAACGTTCCGCCGCTCAAAGTGGCCGTGCTGCACTACCAGCCGGCCACCGACCCGATGGATCCGGTCGTCACCCACATCTGCGACGCGCTCTCGGCGCTCGGGCACACGCCGGTCACCATCGCCGTGCACGACCGCGTGTTCCCGGTGCTCGAGGCGATCGACAGCGCCCGGGCCGATCTCGTCTTCAACGTCTGTGAGACGTTCGCCGACGACTACCGCATGGAGGTGAACGTCGCGGCGCTGATGGAGATGGCCCAGGTGCGCTTCACCGGCTCGGGCACCGCTGGGCTGCTGCTGGCCCAGGACAAGATCCTCACCAAGCAGCTGCTCGAGTACCACGAGGTGCCGACGCCGAACTTCCTCACCTTCAACGGCGACACCTTCGAGGCGTTCGGGCGAATGACGTTCCCGCTGATCGTGAAGCCGGCGCGCTCCGACGCCTCGATCGGCATCGGCAGCCACTCGGTGGTGAAGGACTGGGACGAGCTGACGCGGCGGGTGCGCGAGATCCGCAAGACGCTCAACGACGAGTCGCTCGCCGAGGAGTTCATCGAGGGCCGCGAGGTGTACGTCGGCGTCATCGGCACCACCGCCAAGCCCGAGATCCTCCCCATCGTCGAGCTCGACTGGGGCAACTGGGAGGCCGGCAAGCCGAAGGTGAGCGACCGCGAGGTGAAGTTCAACACCGTCTCGGAGGACGGGCCCAGCATCGAGATCGCGCGCAACCTGAGCCCCGAGCTCAAGGCGCGCATCGAGCGCAGCGCCCTGTTGGCCTTCCGGGCCCTCAAGATCCGCGACTACGCCCGCGTGGACTTCCGCATCTCGGAGAAGGGCGAGGCCTACGTGCTCGAGGTGAACCCGAACCCCTACCTCGAGAAAGAGAGCGAGCTGGCCATGGCCGCCGAGGAGCGCGGGCTGTCGTACACCCAGCTCATCGGGCGCATCGTCGAGTCGGCCGCCAGCCGCTACGTCTTCAAGCCGCGGCCCGAGAAGACGACCACCGGAGAGACCCCTCAGGCGCAGGCCTGACGCAGCACACCCCTGTAGCGGGCGGTAGCGGCGCGGTGAATCTCTTGATCCGTTGCGCGCCCGCGCTCAGGATTGAGGGGTTCCAACGCCCCGAGGAGATCCCATGCTGAATCGCCGTCTGCTGCGCGTCATCGCTCTCGCCGTCACCACCGCACTCTTCTCGACGGGCTGCATGCTGTCCCGCGCAGTCGACCGCGCCTTCCTGGGCATGACCGTCAGGCGCCCGAGCTTCGACGCGCGCAAGACGACCGGCGTCTTCCTCCTGCCGATCACCTTCGCGATCGACATCGCCACCTTCCCCATTCAGGCGCTGCTGGTGGTGATCCTCGGCGACAACTTCCCCTTCAAGGACACCGACACCGCGAACCAGATGTACGCGCTCAACGAGCACCCGCAGCTGAAGAAGCTGTCGCCCGAGCGCCGCGCGATCGCCCTGAAGGAGTTCGAGGGCCTGCTCCGCTCGGGTCAGCTCGATCGCAACACCACCCTCGCGCTCACCGATGACGGCCAGTGGGTGATGGTGCGGGTGGACGACGAGGCCCGCCAGCAGCTGCTCGCGCGCGCCCAGGCGCCCGACGAGGCCCCCGAAGCCGTCTGCGCACGCTGACCTGCTCGTCTTCGTCGTGCCCCTCGCCCTCCCCGGCCCTGCCGCGGAGGGCGTTCTCATGCGCGCCGGGCCGCCGTCACCCTGGCAGCGCCCTCGACACCGCGTCGACGATCTCCTGCTCAGAGGGGAAGCCGGTGAGGGCCTTCTTGCTCACCACCCGCCCCTCGACGGCGACCTCGAAGACGCCGCCGCTCCCCTTGATGAGCTGGGCCTCGACGTCGAGCTCGTCCTTCAGCGCGGCCGCCGCACGGGCAGCCCTCGGCGCGTAGCCTCACGCCGTACAGTAGGTGATCGTCACGGTCTTCATGTCAGCAGGTCGTAACCAAGCCGCGCCACCAGCGCCAGCACCACCCCCAGCACCACCCGCCTGACCAGCCCGTCGCCCCCCTTCACCGCCAGCTGCGCGCCCAGCGTGCCGCCGAGGAACTGACCGACCGCCATGGGGATGGACACCCGCCACACCACCAGGCCCTGCGTGACGAACAGCAGCATGGCCGCCAAGTTCGAGGCGAAGTTCACCACCTTCGCGTTCGCCGTCGCTTGCCGGAGCGAGAGGTGCAGCACCGTGACGAACCCGATGATCAAGAAGGTGCCCGTGCCCGGCCCGAAGAAGCCGTCGTAGGCGCCGATCAGCAGCGCGAGCGCGCCCGCCTTGAGCAGGGGCCGTGCGATCGGCGCCCGCGGCGCACCTTCGGCAGGCGGCCGCACGAAGGCGACGATCACCCCGGCGATCACCAGCAGGATCAGGATCAACGGCTTGAGCACCTTCGGCTCGATCACCAGCACCAGCGCCGCGCCGCCGAGCGAGCCCAGGACCCCGAGCGGAAACAGCCAGCGCGCCTTCGCCCCGTCGATGAGGCCGGCGCGCGCGAACCGCCAGAAGGCCGCCCCCGAGCCGAAGACCGCCGAGCCCTTGTTGGTGCCGAAGACGAGGTGCGGGGGCAGCCCGGCCGTCAGCAGCGCAGGCACGGTCAGCAGGCCGCCACCGCCGGCGATGGCGTCGATCACCCCGGCGAGAAAGGCGACGCCCGTCAACGCCGCGATGGTGGGAAGCGACAGCTCCATGGGCCGAGGCCTCTACCCCGTCGTCTCAGGCCGCGGGGATCGAACCGCTCACTCCACGGCGAGCGGGACGCTGTGGGTGCGGCCGTCAGCGGTGCCGAACTCGACCGTGCCGCCGTCGGGGCCGTAGGCGGGCGGCGCGCCCTTGAAGTCAGAGAGCCCGCGAAGCCACCCGTGGCTGGCGCGCACCTTCGCGATGTCGGTGACGAGCGTGACCGCGTTGATCTCGTAGGCGACCTGAGGCCCCTTGAAGACGGTGGCGACGACGGTGTTCTCCCAATACCGGGCGGTGATCGGAGAGGGGTCGATGGCCACCATCCGCTCGCAGTCGCGGCTGACGAAGCGAAGGTCGGAGCGGCGCACCCGACACGGCGACACGCTCGACCACTTCACGCCGCCATCGGCCTGCTCACACCGAAGCTCGCAGCCGCCCTTCGCCTCGACGCTGATGATCGAGACGGTCGAGTCAGCGCTCGCGGTCGACCAGACGAACTGGCGCTCGGGCAACGGCGGCTCTGCCACCACCGCCGCGCGGCCCGAGGTGTGCGCCAAGAGCGGCAGGGGCTCCGAGCCCGCAGGCCACTGCGACGACGCGTGGTAGGTGCCGCCGACGACCACCCCCCGCACCTGGAGGGTAGTCTTCACCGGGAGCGAGAAGAGCCCCATCAACGCCGGCCGACGGCAGGCCACCTTGACCGAGACGCTGCGCTCGATGCCCGCGAAGGCCCCGTCTCCCGTCGGGTCGGCCCTCGACATGGTGACGGTCAGCCCGCCGGGCTCCTCGACGACGCCCAGCAGCTTCAGCTCGGCCGCGTAGGCCTCGGCGAACCGCTCGGCGTCGGCCACCGAGAACCGCTCGGCCACCTTCACCGCCGCGGCTTCGAGGCGCGCCGGCACCGACTTCACCGCGACGAAGGGCCAGGCCACCATCGCGCCGAGCAGAACGACGAGCACGCCCCCGACGATCAGCCATCGCATGGCGCGATGCTGCCACAGCACCGAGGCGGCGGCGGTTCAGAACTGCAGCACGGCGTGGTCCGACGCGCGCGTCACCCGCTGCGGCTCTGACGCGAGGTCGAGCACCACGCGGGTGCGGGCGCCCTGCTTCCCCAGCCGCACGCGGGTGATGAGGGCCGAGGAGGCCGCGACCACGTGGCTCTTCGCCGGGGCGCCACCCTCGATGTCAAACACCAGGCGAGGTGGATCTGAGAGCGAGAAGACGCGCGCGACCCGGGCATCGCCCCGGAGCTGTGGGCGAACGTCGAGCCCATCGGGAGAGGCGCTCCACGAGACGGCGCTCGCGGCGCCGAAGGGGAGCCGGAGCTGGCCGTCTGCCGAGGCGCGCTTCCGGTTCGAGCGCCTGGTGCCGTTCGCCAGGGCCGCGGGGAGCAGCGTGGCTCCAGCGGCGAGCGGCGGCGCCGCCACCGTCGCCGGCTGGGCGTCGGCCACCGCATTCACCCGAGGGCGATCGAGCTCGGCAGCGGCGGGCGCGGCGGCGCGCACCTCGGCCGGCGGGAGCCGCTCCGGCGGCAACGGCTCGAGCCGCGAAGGCTCGGCAGCGTCGGGCGCGGCGGCGCGCACCTCGGCCCTGGCGAGCCGCTCCGACGGCAACGGCTCGCCCCGCGAAGGCTCGCTGGTCTCGGGCGAGGCGCCGGCGACCTCGCCCGTCGGGGGCACTGCGGGAGCGAGCGCTGGCGCCGCCTCGCCGAGGGGCGTCGCCTCTTCGGCTGGGCTGACCATCGCGGCCAGCTCCTCGGTCAGCTTCGGCGCGACCGAGAGCACCACCAACGCGCCTCCGCTGTCCGTCGGAGTGGGGAGCGGCTGGGGCGGCGCCGGCCACAGCAGCACGACCAGGGCAGCGGCGATGGCTGCGATGGCGCCGCCGAGGGCGACGGTGCGCCGCCAGCGTCGACGACGCCTGGGCGCGGCCTTCAGGGGTTTGCCAGTGTCGAGCGTCTCCACCAGGTACCCGACGAGCTCCTCGGCGCGAGGGTGCAGGTACTCGGCGAAGCGCACCCCGCAGCCCTGGAAGCGGCCGTCGAGCTCAGAGGTGTTGTAGCGACACCACCGGACTTCACCCTGCGCCAGCGGCAGGGCCTGACCGTTGGCCTCGAGCGAGATGGCCACCCGCGTGCCGGGCTCCAGCGGCTGCGGCATGCGCACGAAGATGCCCTGGTGAGACAGGTTCGCCGACAGCGTCCGCCAGGCGCGCGGCGCTCCGTCGATCGTCGTCACCCGCACCGGGTGCTTGAATCGAACGCGCCTGCCTCGCTGAGCGTCGGCCACCGTCACGGCCCGAAGTCTGTGGCAGGCGCGACAGGCAGCAAGTTTCCGGTGCCGGCAGAAACACCCACCTGCACCCCTGAACGCCGCGGGTGTAGGAGCCCCTCGTGCTGAAGATCTTCCGGCGCCAGCGACGCGGCTTGCCTGCCGCCCAGCTCGAGGCGCTCAAGCAGAGCGTGTTGGGGTCGGCGTTCGTCGGCTCGAGCACGCTCAACGGACCGTTCGAGTCGAGCCGCGGCTTCGGCATCACCTTCACCCAGGCAGGGGTCGAGCCGCTGACCGCGCGCTTCCCGGCCCTCGCGCCGTGGCTCGAGGCCACGCTGGGGCTCCCGGCGATTCGCGCCCTGACGCCGTGGTGGCGACCTTCGCCCAAACGGCTCCCCAACGCGTGGTACCTGAACCTGCTGATGGTCGGCCCCGGCGCCGAGGTGGGGCGGCACATCGACGGCACCTTGATGGGCCCGGCCGGGGTGACCGATCACCCGCCCGAGTGCGTCTCGGTGCTCTACCTCTCGGTGCCGGCGGCGGCGGGAGGCGAGCTGCAGCTGTGGAACGGCTCCGTGCCGGTGGGGTTGATCGCCCCTCGCGAAGGCGACGCCGTTCATTTTCGCGGCGATCTCGCCCACGCGGTGCGCGCCTTCGAGGGCCCCGCCGAGGCGCGACGCGCATCGCTGGTGCTCGAGCAGTACGTCTTCGAGCCCGACGCGCTGGCGAAGGTGCCGGTCTTCCAGCTCGACTCGCGCGCCGGCTTCGGCGCCTACCTGAAGGATCACGCCGCGAGGCCGCCGCGATCGTTCGAGCTCGAGCCCTGAAGCCCGCTCAGCCGACGCGCCTGAAGAGGCGCTCCCGGTACTCGGCGATGGGGAAGAGCTCGACCTCGGCGCCGCCGCGCTTCTGCCCGTCGGGCGCGTAGTCGAAGGGGTCATCGACGTCGCGGATCAGCCGCAGCATGTAGACGTAGATGAGCGTCAGCACCGGCACGAGCACGAACTCGGCGAGCATCGACTTGTACTTCGCGGTGAGGATCAGCCCGACCACCAGCGCCAGCACGGTCTCGAGCAGCGCGTACGCGGGGGGCAGGAAGCTAGTGCGCTTGATCACGTCGGCGCGGCTGAGGTTGAGGCGCAGGTTCGCCAGCTGCGGCACTCCGCGCGAGGCGTAGGGGCCCGCCCCGTTCTTCTCGAGCGACTGCAGCACCAGGTTGAACTCGCCCAGCGCCTCGAACATCACCGCGCTCGTCTTGCGCGTGTAGAACCAGTCAGAGATCAGATCGGTCAGCGCCAACAGGCTCCTGCGCAGCTCGGGCAGGCTCAGCGCGGGCCGGTTCGACGACGCCAGCACCAGGATCTCTTCGAGCACCTCGAGGGTGGTGGCGATCTGCCCGGGGATCTTCTCGGCCTCTTTGTAGTCGGCGATGGTGCCGGCGAGCAGGAAGCCGGTGAGGAAGACGCCGGCCGTGACGACGACGCCGACGTCAGCGAACTCCACCGCGCCGCTCCAGCCAGCGCCGAACTCGAGCCCTGCCTTCACCGCGGTGACGGCGGCCACCACGGGCAACGTCGTCAACATCAGCTTCCACTTGAGCACGGGCCCCTCCCTCGAGAGGCCCGACTGTACTGCCCGGGGCCGAGAAGTCCTTGCATGAAACCCGACGGGCCGCTGGTTACGCTCGGGCCATGCGCTTCAAGGGAACCGAGTCGTACCTGACCAGTGAGAGCCTCCGTTCGGCGGTGGACTGCGCCGTCGCGCTCCAACGCCCGCTGCTGGTCAAGGGCGAGCCCGGCACCGGCAAGACGCTGCTGGCCGAGGCGATCGCCAAGGCGCTGGGGCTCGAGCTGCTGACCTGGAACGTCAAGTCGACGACCAGGGCCCAGGACGGCCTGTACGTCTACGACGCGGTCCAGCGCCTGCACGACAGCCGCTTCAACGACAAAGACGTGCGCGACATCCGCCAGTACATCCGCATGGGGCCGCTGGGCGAGGCCTTCGCTTCGCCGGTGCGGAAGGTGCTGCTGATCGACGAGGTGGACAAGGCCGACCTCGAGTTCCCCAACGATCTGCTGCACGAGATCGATCGCATGCGCTTCAGGGTGATCGAGACCGACGAAGAGGTGGTGGCGAAGCAGCGCCCGGTGGTGGTGATCACCTCGAACAACGAGAAGGACCTGCCCGACGCCTTCCTGCGCCGCTGCGTGTTCCACTTCATCGAGTTCCCCGACCGGGAGCTGATGGAGCGCATCGTGCACGTGCACCACCCCGAGCTCGCCGAGCGCATGATCGATCAGGCCCTGAGCGTCTTCTACGAGCTGCGCGCCTTCTCGCGCCTGCGCAAGCGCCCCTCGACGAGCGAGCTGATCGACTGGCTGGCGGCGCTGAAGTCGGCGGGCATCTCGAACGTGAAGCTCGACGATCAGCTCCCCTTCATCGGGGCGCTGCTCAAGCGCGAGCAGGACCTGATGGCCTTCGCCGATCAGTTCGGCGGGAAGCTGCCCAAGAGGGCCTGATGTTCGTCCCCTTCCTCTACGAGCTGCGCAGTCGAAGGGTGCCGGTCGGCGCGACCGAGGCGGTGGCGCTCGGGCAGGCGCTCGTCGCGGGCCTGCACGACAGCTCGCTCGAGGGGTTCTACTTCGTCGCGCGGGCGCTGCTGGTGCACGACGAGAAGCACCTCGACGCCTTCGACCAGGCCTTCGCGAAGCACTTCCAGGGCATCGAGTCGGCCTCGATGGAGCTCACCCAGCAGCTGCTCGACTGGGTGCGCGACGCGAAGCAGCCCGATCGACGCCTCACGCCCGAAGAGCAGGCGCTGCTCGAGCAGCTCGACCTCGAGACGCTGGAGCAGCTCTTCCAACAGCGCCTGCGCGAACAGAAGGAGCGCCACGACGGCGGCAACCGGTGGATCGGCACCGCCGGCACCTCGCCCTTCGGCAACAGCGGCAAGGCCGCGCGCGAAGGGGTGAAGGTCGGCGACGCGGCGGGCATGCGCAGCGCCGTGCAGAAGGCCGGCGCGCGCGCCTACAAGGAGTACCGCGACGATCTGGTGCTCGACGTTCGCCAGATGCAGGTCGCCCTGCGCAAGCTCCGGGCCTTCGCGCGCGAGGGCGCCCACGACGAGCTCGATCTCGACAAGACGATCAACGAGACGGCCCGCAACCTCGGCGAGCTCGAGGTCGTCACCCGGCCCCCGCGCAAGTCGAACACCCGCGTCATCTTGCTGATGGACGTGGGCGGCTCGATGGACCCGTTCGCCTGGCTCGTCTCTCGGCTCTTCACCGCGGCGAAGAAGGCGACCCACTTTCGCGAGCTGCGCACCTACTACTTCCACAACTGCGTCTACGGGCGCGTCTACAAGCAGGCCAACTTCAGAGAGCCCATCACCCTGGCCCAGCTGTTCGCCGAGACCGACCGCCGCTACAAGCTGATCGTCGTGGGCGACGCCCTGATGGCCCCGTGGGAGCTGATGAGCGTCTCGGGGTGGAGCGACGACGAGGGCCTCGAGGGCATGATCCACCTCATGCGGCTGCGCGAGCACTACCCCGCTAGCGCGTGGCTCAACCCCGAGCCGCCGTCGAGCTGGTGGCAGACGACGGTCGACGTCATCCGCAAGGTGTTTCCGATGTACCCTCTGACGCTGGAAGGGCTGGGCGAGGCCGTCGGCGCGGTGACCAAGGCGAGGTGAGATGGCGAAAGAAACGAACGACCTGCGCACGTGGCTGCCCACCATCGCGCTGTTCGGCGGCCTCGAAGACGCCAGCCTCAAGCGGGTGATCGCCATGCTGGGCGAGCACCACTTCGAGCCGGGCGCCGAGGTCTGCAAGCAAGGTGAGGCGGGCCGCGCGATGTTCCTGCTGCGGCACGGCGAGGTGGTGGTCTGCCGCGACGACGACGCCGGCGCGCGGCGAAAGCTCGTGCGCATGGGCGCGGGCGAGTTCTTCGGCGAGATGACGCTCATCGACATTCAGAAGCGCAGCGCGAGCGTGGTGGTCGAGAAGCCCTCGTTGATCTTCTCGCTCGGCAACCGCGATCTCTACCGGCTCTTCCAGGAGGACCCGACCGGCTACGTGATGATCCTCCAGAACCTGTGCCGAGAGCTCTCGCGGCGCCTGCGCGTCACCAACAACCGGCTGCAGACCCTGGCGGCCGAGAGCGACGACAACGAGAGCACGCTGATTCGCCCTGCCCTCAAGCCGGAACGCTGACCCGCACCACGACCTCGGGCTTGATCTTCAGGGTGCCCAGCATCGCGGAGTACGGCTTGATGCCGAAGTCGCGCTGATCGAGGCGGAACTCGACGACCCGCTGCCCCTCGACGTCGGCGCGGCGGCCGCTGATCGCCTTCGTCACCCCGTGGAGCGTGAGCGCCCCTTCGACCCGGTCGGCCGTCACCACGGTCGTCTCGAAGCGGGCGCTCGGGTGCCGCCTCGCGTCGAGCACGTCGTGCACGATGTTCTTCTCGATCTCGGCCTTCATCGAGGTCGAGAGCGCGCCCGGGCTCTCGCGCCCGTCCTTCATCGCCTCGATCACCCGCAGCGACGCCGTGTCGAACTCACCGGTCAGCTTCTCAGCCTCGGCGTCGATGGTGAACCGCCCGACCTGGAGCTTGAGATCGTGCGCGACCGCCGAGAGCAGCCCGTCTTTGAAGGTCAGCACCTCGACCGTCGCCTTCGTCGAATCAAGTCGCGCCATGGCTTTAGTATACGAGCGCCATGCTCAAGCGGGTCGCGCAGTTGCTGCTGGTGCTGGTGATCGTGCTGGGCGTGGTGGGGCTGCTGCTCCCCAGGCAGTGGCACGTCGAGCGCTCCATTCGCATCGACGCGCCGCCCGAGCGGGTGCTGCCCTTCGTCGCCAACCTCAAGCGCTGGCAGGACTGGGCGGTGTGGACGAAGGCCATGGACCCGAAGGTGGTGAACACCTGGGGCGGGCCCGACGAGGGGCCGGGCGCGCGCTGGCAGTGGCTGGGGCCGGTGATGGGCCGCGGCGCGATGACGGTGACGGCCGCCGATCTCACGGGCGTCTCGATCGACGAGGCCATCGAAGCCGACCAGGTGAACGCCCGCGGGCGCCTCGCCTTCACCCCCGACGGCCAGGGCACCCGGGTGACGTGGACCGACGACGGCACCCTGCCGGTGATGGGCGGCTACTTCCGGGGAATGATCGAGCAGATGCTGGGCACGAACTTCGAGAAGGGCCTCGAGGGGCTCAAGGCCCTCGTCGAGCGCCAGCCACCCCCACAGCCGCTCCCGCCCCCCTCGTCACTCGAGCGCCTGGGCGCGCCCGACGCGGGCTGAGCGGCTCACAGCTGCGTGCGGAAGTAGTCCACCGTCTTCTTCAGGCCGTCGACGAGCGAGATCGTCGGCTCCCAGCCCAGCAGCGTGCGCGCGCGGGTGATGTCGGGCTTGCGCTGCCTGGGGTCGCCTTCGGGCAGCGGCAGGAAGACCGACTTGCCGCCCCGCCCCGCGGCGGCCCGCACCGCCTCGGCGAACTCGATCATGGTGCGCTCATCGGGGTTGCCGATGTTCACCGGCTCGGTGACGTCTGACGCGCCCAGGCGCACGATGCCCTCGACCATGTCGTCGACGAAGCAGAACGAGCGCGTCTGGAGCCCGTCGCCGAAGATGGTGAAGTCTTCGCCGCGCAGCGCCTGGCCCACGAAGGCCGGCACCACGCGACCGTCGTTGAGCCGCATGCGCGGGCCGTAGGTGTTGAAGATGCGCACGATGCGGGTCGACACCCGGCCCGAGCGCTGAAAGCCGCTGACCAGCGCCTCGCCGTACCGCTTGGCCTCGTCGTAGACGCTGCGCGGCCGGGTGGGGTCGACGTTGCCCGCGTACGACTCGGGCTGCGGGTGCACCAGCGGATCGCCGTAGACCTCGGAGGTCGAGGCCTGGAGGAAGATGGCCTTCTTCGCCTGCGCCAGCTCGAGGCCCCGCAGCGTGCCCTCGGAGCCCGTGCGCATCGTCTCGAGCCACAGCACCGCGTAGTCGGCCGGCGAGGCGGGCGAGGCGAGGTTGAAGACGAAGTCGACCGGCCCCCGCGTGGGGATGGGCGCGCAGATGTCGTGGTTGACGAAGTCGAACCGAACGTCGCCCTTCGCCGCGCTCAGGTTGCGCTCTTCACCCGTCACCAGGTTGTCGACGGCGGTCACCGCCTCGGCGCCCAGCTCCAGCAAGCGCTCGCACAGGTGCGAGCCCACGAAGCCGGCTCCGCCCAGCACCACCACGCGCTTGCCGCGATACGTGTTCACGGCGCGGGTCCATAGCGCGCGCGGGCGGGTTGATGAACGACATTCGCGGCGGGCTACAGCCCGGGAAGACGCGACTGGCCGGGCAGCTGCTCCTTGTACCGCTCCAGCACCAGGTCGATGCCCTGCCGAATGTACTCAGCCACGGGGACCTTGGTCTTCTGGTTCAACAACTTGAGGAGTTCGTTCTGCTCAGGCGTGATGTAGATCGTGGTGCTGATCTTCTTGCGCGCCATGGGCATCCATGACGCTATGTCGGCCCCGCCGGAGGGCAAGGAAATGACCTCGATGAACCTCAAGTGGAAGTCGGGTGTGCTGGTCCTCTGCGCGACGGCGCTCGGGTGTGCCTCGACCAAGGCCTCGGAAAAAGGCGACGACAAGTCGGCTGACGACGCCACGGTGGTGTCCGAGAACATTCGCCAGAAGAAGTCGGGCGACGAGACCCAGACCGAGACCGACCTCAACGGCGACAAGAAGCCCGACGTGTTCACCTACACCATCAAGGCCAAGAGCGCCGACGGCAAGGACATCGACCGGCTCGTCCGCAAGGAGCTCGACATCAACGCCGACGGGAAGATCGACATCAGCCGCACCTACGACGAGCGTGAGCAGATCTCGCGCGAGTCGCTCGATCTCGACTTCGACGGCAAGGTCGATCAGGTGAACTTCTACGAGAAGGGCGTCATCGTTCGGAAGGAGCGCGACCTCTCGTCGGCGGGCAAGCCCTCGCTGTGGCTCTTCTTCGAGAAGGGCAAGCTGGTGCGCAAGGAGCGCGACACCAACGGCGACGGCCGCGTGGACTACTGGGAGTACTGGGAGAACGAACAGGTCGATCGCATCGGCGAAGACCTCGACGGCGACGGCAACGTCGACAAGTGGACGAAGAACCCAGACTCCGAGACGTGAGCGCGGCCGTCAGTTCGCGTTGGTGACAATGCCGGCGATCGACGTCTCGCGCTTGAAGTCGGCGAGGTAGGTCGAGGCCGCGTCCTTCGAGCCGAAGCGGCCCATGCGCACGCGGTACCACACGCCCTTGCCGCTGATGGTGGCCTCGACGATGTACGGCGCGTAGCCCTTGTCGCGCAGGCCCGCGGCGAAGCGCTCGGCCTCGCCCTGGTCCTGGTACGCCGAGAGCTGGAGCGTCCACGCGCCGTCAGCCGCGCCCTCTGGCGCCCGCTGCACCTTGCCGAACGCCTCCTTGAGGCCCCCGGCGTCGTTGGTGCGGGTGGCGACCGGCTCCGACTTCGGCGTCTCGGGCAGGCGCGTGGGCTCGAGCTCGACCTTCGGCTCAGGGGCCGCCTCGGCCACCTTCACCGGCTCCACCTTCTCGGCCGGCTTCACCGGCTCGGGCGGCTTCACCGGCTCCACCGCCTTCACCGGCTCGAGCGGCTTGACCACGATGACGTTCCTGCCCGGCTCGACCGGGAGCGGCGGGTCGGCCTGCTTGCGCGTCAGCTCCTCCTGGAAGGTGAGCGCGGGCGTCTTCTCGGCGTGCGCCAGGGCCTCGGTCTTGCGGTCGGCGGCCGAGAGGATGTCGGCGGGCTGATCGAGCCGCTGGGTCTCGTTCGCGAGCTTCTTGCCGACGACGACGCCGAGCACGAACACACCGCCCAGCACGACGAGCGTGGTGACGGTGAGGGTGACGATCTGCCGGCTGTCGAGGGACAGCTCGTACTTCTCTTTGAGGCGGTGGGAGTCTCGCATGCGTGTGGCGAACGGTAGCGCGATGCAGCACCCCGTCAATTTCCCCTGCCCCGCCCGATCAGTTGTCGAGCGCGCCCTGCAGAATCCAGCGCTCGATGGTCGAGGTGGCGGCGGGATCATCGACCGAGAGCTGCCCGCCCAGCGGCATCGGCGCGCCCTGCGACTGGGTGCCGGTGATCTTCTGGTAGATGAGGCTGGTGAAGGGGCTCCCGGGCACCACGCGCGCGCGGGCGTTCGAGTACACCGCGCGGCTGGCGTGGCAGCCGACGCAGTACATGGTGAAGATCGGCGCGACGTCGTTCATGAACGAGACCGGCGGACCAGCGTCGAGCGATCCCGCGTCCGAAGCGCCCGCGTCCGAAGCGCCCGCGTCGGGCCGCCCCGCGTCGACCGCCCCGCCCGCGTCGGGCCGCCCCGCGTCCACCGGCGCGCCTGCGTCTGCGCGGCCGGCGTCGGGAGGGCCCGCGTCGACGGGCATCGGCCCCGCGTCGAAGAGCCCGGCGTCGTAGTTGATCGAGGCATCACGCGCGAAAGGGAAGTTCGCGTCATAGTCGCCCCCGTCGAAGCGCTCACACGCGCCGGCGCGACACAGCTCGTTCGACTGGCACGCCGTGCACATCGCCCCGCCGCTGCCGCACTCGAACACCGCCGAGCCGCCCAGGCACTCCCCGTTGGCGTCGCAGCACCCCGCGCAGGTCGACGGCCCGCACGCGGGGCCCTGGGGCGCGCCACACGACGCGAACGAGACCGCGAAACCACAGACGACACCGAGGGCGAGAGCCGAAGAGACGCGCATTGAGCGCGCCACTCTACCCGGTCTGCGCGTCGTGCGGAGACGTCTGCGTGGCTACAGAATCCACCCGCCGCCCATCACCCGATCGCCCTCGTAGAAGACCGCGGCCTGGCCCGGCGTGACGGCCTTCGCCGGCGTCTCGAGCGTCACCGCGACGTGCCCGTCGCCGTCGAGCGACACCCGGCCCGCGGTGCCCAGGTGGCGGTGCCGAATGCGAATCTGGAGCGCGCGATCGACCGGCGCGACCCCGTCGACCCACCTCGGCCGCAGCAGGTGAAAGGAGCCGCGGGCGATCGCGTCGGCCGGGCCCACCACCACCTTGCGCGACTGCGCCTCGATGCGCTGCACGTACATCGGCTCGCCCTGCGCCGGCACGTTCAGCCCGCGGCGCTGGCCCACCGTGAAGCGGTGAATGCCGTCGTGGGTGCCGAGCACCTCGCCGTCGGTCGACACGACGTCACCCTTCGGCTGGGCCCCCGCCACCTTCTCGACGAAGCGCGCGTAGTCGCCGTCGGGCACGAAGCAGATCTCCATGCTCTCGGGCTTGGCGCTGGTGACGAGGCCGTGCCGCTCGGCGATGGCGCGCACCTCGGCCTTGGCGAGGTGGCCGATGGGGAACAGCACGTCCTTCAGCTCCTCCTGGCCCAGGGTGAAGAGGAAGTAGGACTGGTCCTTCGCGGCGTCGAGGCCTCGGCGCAGCACATAGCGGCCATCGTCGGCCGTCTCGACCCGCGCGTAGTGGCCCGTCGCCAGCCTGGCGCCCAGCGCGCGCGCCCGCTTCAGCAAGAAGCCGAACTTCACGTCCTCGTTGCACGACACGCACGGAATGGGCGTCTTGCCGCTGAGGTAGCTGGTGACGAAGGGCGTGACGACCCGCTCCTTGAAGAGCTCCTCGACGTTGGCCACATAGAAGGGAATGTCGAGGCGCTCGGCCACCCGGCGCGCGTCGTCGATGTCGTCGGGGCTGCAGCAGCTGCCGCACTTCGCCGCCGAGTCGTAGCTCCACACCCGCAGGGTGATGCCGATGACCTCGTGGCCCTGCTCCTTCAGCAGCGCCGCGGCCGCTGAAGAGTCGACTCCGCCCGACATGGCCACCACGACTCGCATCAGCCCCCGATGCCACAGCCCCAGCGTTCCTGAAAGGGCCCCGCCCGCCCGGGGTTTTCCACAGCGAGCGCACCGCCACCTACATCAGCCCTCCGAGTGGCGACGGATGCCAGAGGAAGAGAAACACACAGCGCAACCGCCTGAATTCAAAGGCAATGTTGAAAACCCAAGGCCGATTTCCACAAAACGCGGCGCCCTGTGGAGCGGCTGGCCGTCTGGTCTCCTCGGGCGGTGTGGGAAACCCTGTGGAGACCGCTTGACGCTGCTCAGGAGGGGCGTTCCCAGGTGGCCAGGAGCCCGGCGAGGCCCTCGGCCGAGTTCAGCGCGGGCTCGTCGAGCACGCGCTCGAGCAGGTAGTGGGTCGCCTGGCCGACCAGCGGCGACGGGCCCACCGCGAGCGCCGCCATGATCTGAGCGCCGTTGAGGGCCAGCGCCCTCGTGGTCAGCGGCGGGTCCTGGGCCAGCACCGCGCGCACCGCTGGCTCGCCCGAGACGTCGAAGCCCCGGGCGCGGGCGAGCGCGAAGATCGGGCCCACGAACTCGGGCTTCACCCTGGCCAGCCAGCGCCTCAGCGTGGGCTCACCGACGTCGGCCCCCGGTGGGTGCTGGTTGGCCACCAGGTGCGCGGCGTCGGCGGCCACCTTCACCGGGAACTTCAGCCGCAGCAGCACCTCTCTGGGGGCCTCACAGTCGGCCAACAGCACCGCCAGCCTGACCGTGAGGTCGGCGGGCGCAAGCGCGACGGCCTGCGGCGTTGCCGAGGCCGCCTCGGGGAGGAACGCCCCCAGCAGGCCCGTGCGCTCGAGCAGCTCGAGGCCCACCGGCGCCAGCGGGGCCAGCAGCAGCTTGGTGAACTCCTGGTTGATGCGCTCCGTGGCCACGCGCCGAAAGACGTGCAGCGTCTTCGAGATGGCGGCCGCGGTCTCGGGCTCGATGGTGTACCCGAGCACGGTCGCGAACCGCACGGCCCGCATCGCCCGCAGGCCGTCTTCGAGGAAGCGCTCCATGGCGCTGCGCACGCACCGAATGGTCTTCGCCGCGAGATCGACCTGCCCGCCGAAGGGGTCGACCAGCCGCTTCGACACCGGGTCGAAGGCCATCGCGTTGATGGTGAAGTCGCGGCGCGAGAGGTCGGCCTCGATGTCGGTGTGGAACTCGACCTTCGAGGGGCGCCGGCCGTCGAGGTACTCCGCCTCGGCCCGGAAGGTGGTGACCTCGACGTGCACGCCGCGCGCGACGACGGTGACGGTGCCGTGTTCGATGCCGGTGGGAATGACGCGCGCGAAGGCGCGCTGCACCTGCTCAGGCGTCGCGCTGGTGGCCAGATCGAAGTCCTTCGGGGGCTCGCCTCGCAAGATGTCGCGAACGCAGCCGCCGACCAGGAACGCCTGGTGCCCCGCCTCGCTCAGCCCGCGAACGACCTCGAGCACCGGGGGAGGAATGACGGCTCGCGCGAGGAGCGCAGCGTTGCTGTCCGTCACCACGCGACCCACCTTTTTCGAAGACTGAAGTGATCCCAGCAAGAATCGAACTTGCGACCTGCGGTTTAGGAAACCGCCGCTCTATCCAGCTGAGCTATGGGACCGGTTGAAGCGCCAGCTCGTCTCTATCAACGACGCCAGTCGCGGGGAACCGCTTCGAAGCCCGCCCGCCTGTCGAGGTCGGCCAGCTCGGTGCGCGCCCTCGCGAGGGCCTTTCGGTTGAGCTCGAGGCGCTCCCTGGCGCGCTCGAACTCGGGGTTGAGCGCGAAGATGCAGGGCGTCGTCACCACCCCCGGGTTCGCCACCACCACCTGGCTGGTCTGCACCACCCCCAGGCCGACGGCGAACCCCGGCACGCCCTGACTGGTGGCGCCCAGGCTGACGGACGCGCCCGCGCCCGAGACGAAGGCGCCCGGCGCCATCCACCCTCCGGCGCCGAGCCCGTTGAGGCACTGGTACCGCGCGGCGACGGGCAGGCCGTTGACGTCTTCGACCTTCTTCCGGTCGACCTCGATCTCATCTTCGAGGCGGGCGATGCGCTCGTTCACGTCGCGAAAGGCCGCCCGCCACTCGCGCTCGGCGCGGCCCGGGTCTGCGGGCGCCGGGGCGGCCTGGGCCCTGGGCGGGAGCGCGGCCACCGCGGGGCGCACCTCCCCGAGCGTCACCGTGCTGATGTCGTCTCCCGTCGTCACCTTCGCCTTGACGTTGGCGGGCACCGAGCTGGGGTTGTCGGTGAAGTGATCGACGCCGTCTTTGTCCGTCCAGGTGTAGACCTGCGCGCTCGCGACCGAGGCCACCACCACGCTGAGCAACCCGAGTCGGAGCATGTGCACGACGGTAGCGCAGGCCTCTCAAACGCGAAAACCCCCCGGTTGCCCGAGAGGTTCTCGTTGTGGGCACACCAGGTTTCGAACCTGGGACCCCCGCCGTGTGAAGGCGGTGCTCTACCGCTGAGCTATGTGCCCGTGCCGCAAGGGACGCGCTAAGTGCCACGCGCCGTTTTTGCTGTCAACGAAGAGATGCCGACGTCGAGCACGGGCCGGCCCTGACTCAGGCGCGCTTGAGCTTCTCGTCGAGGGCCTTCACGCGCTTCTTCAGTGACGACAGGGAGCGGCCGAGCTCCTTGAAGTCGGCGCGGGTGGCGAAGTTGAGCTGGTGCATCACCACGGTCTGCGTCTTGTCGACGGCGGCCTTGCCCCGCTGCACCGTGCCGATGGCCTCGGCGATGCGCTGCGCGCGCTTCTCGTCAGCGAACAGCCGCTCCATGGCCTTCGCCGAGAGCCCCATCGCCTTCTCCGTCAGCTGCTTCCGAAGCCCCATCGTTCACTCCCCCGCGCGGAGCCGCTCGAGCCAACGCTCGGCCAGCCCACGGTGATTGAGGCGCGCGATGATCGGCTGCAGGTTGCCGCGCACCCACAGGCGCTTCTGCACGATGGCGGCGATGGGGTCCAGCCCCCCCTCGATCAACCCGAGGAAGGTGCCTTCGTCGGCGCGGGCGGCGTAGGCCACCGCGGCGTCTTCGAGGTCGCTCGGGGTCACGAAGTCGGGCGGGGCAAACCGACCCGCCACGGGCGCCGCGAGGTGCACGCAGAGGGCTCCCGCGGGGCGCTCGATGATGAGGCCGAAGTCGCCCTCCCACCCCTCCGCGGCGGCCGCCAGGCCCGGGTCTGCGTTGAGCAGCTCGATGGCGCGGGTGATGGACTGCTCGTTCAAGACCAGCACCTCAGTCTCCGCCCAGCAGGCGCTTGATGCTCGAGAAGAGGCCGCCCTTCTCGGCGGCGGCGCGCTCGTCCTGCTGGGAGCGCTTCGCCATCGCCTCGGCGACGGCCTTCTTGAGCAGCTCGGGGGTGTCGCGCGTGGCGAGCTTCACCTCGGCGGGCTCCCCTGCCCCTTCGAGAAAGACGTGCAGCAGGCACTCGTGATCGACGCGGAAGTCGATGCGCCGCCCGGTCGACGCCGCGGGCAGCTTCACGGTGCCCAGGTACTCGTTGTCGACGATGAACTCGCTGTCGCCCTGGAAGATGTCGATCTCGATGAAGGGCGCCCCCGGCTTCTGGGGCGGCGGCACCCGAAAGCTCTTCACCATCGGCACCCGGTGGTTCTTCTCGATGATCTTCCGGAAGCGGCCCGTCGGCAGCCCGTAGCCGATGGGCATCGAGACCGCGTCGAGCAGCAGCACCGAGTCGGGCGAGTCCATCGACTCGCCCAGCAGCGCCGCGCCCAGCGCCACGCACTCGTCGGGGTGCACGCCCTTGCGCGCGGGCTTGCCGAAGTGCTCCTGAATGCGCTGCTGCACCAGCGGCATGCGGCTCTGCCCCCCCACCAGGATCACCTCGTCGATGGACGAGCGGGTGATGCCCTTCTCGGTCAACACGTCGTCGCAGATCTCGAAGGTGCGATCGACCAGGTCGCGGGTGAGCGAGTTGAGCTGCTCGCGGGCCAGCGGGATGCGCAGATCGAGCGGCTTGCCCTTGCGCTCCTCGACGTAGGGGAGCTCGATGGTGACGTTCTGCATCAACGACAGGTCGATCTTCGCGGCCTCGGCGGCGTTCTTCACCCGCTGCATCGCGATGGGGCTCTTCGTCAGATCGACCTTCGTCTGATCGAGGAACGCCTGCACCACGAAGTCGATGATGCGGTTGTCGAAGTCGAGCCCCCCGAGGAAGGTGTCGCCGCCCGTCGCCACCACCTCGAAGACGTTGTTCTTCACGTCGAGCACCGAGACGTCGAAGGTGCCGCCGCCGAGATCGTAGACGAGGATGCGCTGGTCGAGCCCGCGGTTGAAGCCGTAGGCCAGCGCCGCCGCGGTGGGCTCGTTGACGATGCGCTTGACGACGAAGCCCGCGAGCTGGCCCGCCTGCTTCACGGCCTGGCGCTGGTTGTCGGTGTAGTAGGCCGGCACCGTGATCACCGCCTCGGTGATGGGGGCCTGCAGGAACTGCTCGGCGATCGTCTTGGCCTGCCCGAGCACCATCGCCGACACCTCGGGCAGCGAGTACACCCGCCCGCCCAACGAGACCGCGGCGTCGCCGTCGGCCCCCGGCACGATCTCGTACGAGAAGTAGCTCTTGAGCGCCTGCACCACCTTGGTGTCGTACTTGCGGCCGATGAGGCGCTTGGCGCCGTAGATGGTGTTGCGCGGGTTGGTGACGATCTGATCGCGCGCGACGCCGCCCACCACCAGATCGCCCCGGGGCGACAACGAGACCACCGACGGCAGCACCAGGGCGCCCTTGTCGGTCGGCACGATGCGCGGCACACGGTTCTTCACCGACGCGACGAGCGTGTTGGTGGTGCCGAGATCGATGCCGACGACGCGGCCCTTCTCCGCCATGGGCGCGTCGTAGCACGCCAGCACGCCGCGCCCGCCGATTTCGCCGCCGCCGAAGCCTCGACCACCCCGGCGCCCGATGCGCTAGATGCAGCGCCCCAAGGGGTCGCCATGAATGTCGTCTTCTACGGGCTGGTGTTGATGGCGTGCGTGTCGGCGGCCGTCTTCGGCACGGCGGCCGACGTCGGGCGGGCCGCCATCGCGAGCGCGACCGACGCCGTGCAGCTGGCGATCGGGCTGGTGGGCGCGATCGCCCTCTTCCTCGGCCTGATGAAGATCGTCGAAGAGGCCGGCGGCCTGGCGGTGATGTCGAGGCTGATTCGCCCCGTCATGGTGCGGCTGTTCCCCTCGGTGCCGCCCGATCACCCGGCCATGGGCGCGATGGTGATGAACATCGCCGCCAACGCGCTCGGCCTGGGCAACGCGGCGACGCCCTTCGGCCTCAAGGCGATGAAGGAGCTCGACACCCTCAACACCGAGAAGGGCACCGCCACCAACGCGATGGTGCTGTTCCTGGCGATCAACACCAGCGGCGTGTCGCTGCTCCCGACCGGCGTCATCGGGCTGCGCGCCATCAAGGGCTCCCTCGACCCCGCGGCGATCTTCCCCACCACGCTGATGGCGACGGGGCTCTCGACGCTGACCGCGATCGTCGTCACCCTGCTCCTGGCGCGGCTGCCCCGCTTTCGGCCGCCCGAGTCGCAGCGCCTGGCCGACGCCGCGGTGTCGAGCGCGCGCCCGAAGAGCACGCCCGCCGAGTTCCTGCCGCTCTTCGGCTTCCTCGGGGTGCTGGGCGCGATGGTCTACGGCGTCTACCGCCTGGGCGAAGTCGCCAGCGCGTGGATCCTGCCGATCCTCATCCTCACCATGCTGACGGTGGGCGTGGTGCGCGGGGTGAAGATCTACGAGGTCTTCGTCGCGGGCGCGCGCGAGGGGTTCATGCTGGCGGTCGGCATCATTCCTTCGCTGGTCGCCATCCTCACGGCCGTGGGCATGCTCCGGAAGAGCGGCGGGCTGGGGGCGATCACCTCGTTCCTCGGCGACTACACCGCGCCCCTGGGCATGCCGCCCGAGGTGCTCCCGCTCGCGCTGCTGCGGCCGCTGTCGGGCTCGGGCGCGTTCGCGCTCACCGGCGATCTCATCTCGACCCACGGGCCCGACACCTACATCGGCCAGCTCGCCAGCACGCTCAACGGCTCGATGGAGACGACGTTCTACGTGCTGGCGGTGTACTTCGGCAGCGTCGGCCTCAGCCGCACCCGGCACGCGGTGCTCTCGGGCCTCGCGGCCGACCTCATGGGCGTCGTCGGGAGCGTGCTCGCGGTGCGGTGGCTGCTGGTGCACTGAGCGGTCGCCGCTCGCCCCCCGCGACGGCGGCTACCGCTGCGCCGCCACGCGGACCTTGTCGGAGGGATCACGCCGGCGGTGGTGCTCGAGCACCAGGGGCAGCTCCTTCGGGGGCCTCTGGCGCAGCGCCTCGAGGGCGGCCAGCCGCTCCGCCTCACCCGCGGCGATGCGCTCGGTGACGTCGGCGTTGCCGCAGACGCGGGCGCGCGCGTCACCCTCGAGCATCACCAGCTCGGCGTCGCGGAGCCTGGCCTGGCTGAGCTTCACCGCCTCGACCGCGCGCACCTCGAAGCCCTCGAGGTCGTCGGGGAACTCGACCTTCTCGTTTCGGGCGCGGCGAATCGTCTCGAGCGCGGTGGTGGCGTTGAGCCAGGCCGCGCAGAGCTCACGGGCGGTGAACACCGCGCTCGCCGGCGTCGGCACGTCGAGGTTGGCGGCCTGGTCCTTCGCCCAGACCGCCAGCTGCCTGGCCGTCACCGCGCCGGCGAAGAACTGGCGGCGCTCGGCGCGAATCGCCATCCACCGACGGAGCACCACCGGGTCGGGGCTCTGCGGATCCCACGCGCGCTGGTACTCGAGGGCGGCCTTGTCGAGCTGCCCGCTCACGTCGAGCAGCGCCGCGCGGGTCAAGAAGAGCTGCGAGTCAGACGCGGTCTTCTCGAGCGCCTCGAGGCGCGCCGCCACCTCGTACTCGGCGACCTGCTGCGGCAGGGCCCGCAGCACCTGGCGCAGGCTGTCGAACGCCGCCTGGCGGATCTGCGCGTTGCGGGCCATGCGCAGCTGCTCGATCAACGGGTCGAGCGCGCGCACCGAGACGAACTGCCCCAGCTCCTCGGCGGCCTGCCACCGGTCCATCGGGTCGGGCGCCTGGAGCGACTTGAGCACGTCGCCCATGGCCCGCCGCGTCCACCCCGGGAGCGCCCGCCGCAGCCGCTCGTCCTTCGTGACCTCGAGCGCGTTGAGGGCCTTCGCCGCCGCCAGCCGCTTCGGCCACTCGGGCACCGAGGCCAGGAGCGGGCTCTTGCGGGCCAGCGTCTCTGCTTCCTCGACCAGCCCCGAGACGAGCAGCCCCTCGAGCTGCACCGACAGCACCTTCACGCGGGCCTCGTCGCGGTGGGCCCCCGCGGGGAAGTCGGCGAGGTAGGCCAGCCACCCGGCCGGCGCGGTGGCGCGGGCCCAGGCCACCTCGTCGAGGCGGGTCGACACCTCGGCGGAGCGGGGATCGTCGGGGTTCTGCGCGGCGATTCGCGCCAGCGTCGCCGGCTCGTCGAGGGTGGCCACCTCGCGCAGCTCGAGCGCCTTGAGCAGCCCATCGGCCTCGTCGCGGTGGGCCCCGTCGGGGTGCTCGCGCACGAAGGCCCGGAGCGCCTGGGCGGTGGCCTTCTCTTTCGCGGCGTTGAAGCGCAGGCCCTCGAGCAGCGCGGCCGCCGCCCTCGCCTGCCCGGCGTCAGGGTGCCGCTCGAGGAAGCGCTTGTAGGCGATCAGCGTGTGCGCCTTGCGGGCCTCGTCGAACTCCAGCTCCGCCAGGCGGGCGTTGGCGGCCTCGAGGTTCTCGTCGGTCGGGTGCTGGGCGATGAAGGCCTTCCACGCGCCGACGGTGTCGCTCTTCGACGCCGCCCGGTACGCCGAGTCGCGGCACCCCACCAGCACGAGCCCCAGCATGATGATCGACCGCGCGCGCGCCGGCACCAGAGGTTGGGACATGGCCGCTGCGCTCGTACCCCGGAACGCCGCCGATTCGCAGCCCGAACCCTCGATCGGCCAGGGCCGGGAGTTTGACGCCGGGCCTCCATGGGCCACCATCACGCCCATGCGGCCCGCCCTCCTCCTCGCCTGTGGCGCCCTGCTCGGCGCGTGCGCGACCGGCCGGCCCCTGGGGGCGCGCGGCCTCGACGAAGGGTACCGGCCCTTCGCTGCAGCGCCCTCGGCGATCTCGGTGCCGGTGGCGTCGGGGCCCAGCGCGCCGCTCGAGGTGGGCCCGGGCGCGCGCGATCGCGTCATCGAGGCGGCCAGGGCCCTGGTGGGCAGCAGGCGCGTCGAGGTGGGCGGCAAGCGCTTCGCTGACGACTGCACCGGGCTGGTGCGGGGCGTCTACTCGGCGCTGGGCGTCGAGCTGATGTCGGCCGGCGAGCCGCAGGACAACGGCGTCACCGCCATCTGGCGCTTCACCGCCAGGCACGGCCGGCTCTACGACGGCGGGCGGCCGGTGCCGGGCGATCTGGTGTTCTTCAAGGAGACCTACGATCTGAACCGCGACGGCGCGGTGAACGACGGGCTCACCCACATCGGGCTGGTCGACGACGTGGAGCCCGACGGCACGGTGCTGGTGATCCACCGGGTGGCGCGCGGCGTGGTGCGGTACCGCATGAACCTCTCGTCACCGACGGTGGCCCGCACCGAGGGCGGCAAGGTGCTCAACGACGGCCTGCGCATGCCCGGCGGCGGCTCGGCGCGGCGCCTGACGGGCGAGCTCTTCGTGTCCTTCGGCACGCTGCTGCCCAACGACGGGCAGCTGGCGACGCGCTGACCCGTCACTGCGGCTCGAGGGCCTTGCGCGTCTCGATGGCGGCCCGGAAGTTGGCGGCGTGGGCCACGGCCTTCTCGAGCTCGGGAATGGCCTTGTCGTCCTCCCCCAGCGCGACGTGAAGCCGCGCCGCCACGAAGTGCGGCCGGGGCAGCTCGGGGAGCTCGGTGCGCAGCTCGTTGACGGCGACCAGCGCCTCGCTCAGCTGGTTGGAGCTGGGCTGGACGGCGTTCAGGGCGGCGATCGGCGGGGCCAGGCGCAGCCAGTAGTCGTTGCGGTCGAGGCCCTCGGGCTCGGCGGGAAGCCTGCCCTGCTGCGCGGCAAAGAAGGTGCGGGCGCGCTGGAGCTGGCCGGCCGAGTCTTTGGTGGCGACCGCGTCCATGCTCTTGACGGCCGCGTCGAGGCGGGCCCACGCCTGCTCGATGTTCGTCTTCAGCACGCGGGAGCGGTCCGAGAGCACGTTGACGCGCTTGCCCAGGGCCTGCGCGGCGACGGCCTGCTTCGGGTCCGCGGCGAGGGCGGTGTACCTGGTGGTGAGCCGGCCGTGGGTGCTGACCAACGCGGCGTACTCCGCGCGGAGGTCGTCGATCTCGAGCGCGAGCCCCAGCACCAGCGCGGCGTGGCCATCGGTGAACGTCGGGGGCTCCTGCACCACGGCGGTCAACCGGGCGATCTCGGTGTCGCGGACCTCGGCGTCTTCCTGGCGAAACCGCTCCAGCGCCTGCACCACGACCTGCTGGGTCTCTGGGTCCACGCCCATCGAGAGGAGCTGCTTGCCGAAGAGCTGCCAGGCCACGCCCAGGGCCACCAGCAGCACCACCAGCAACACCACCACGATGGCGATGACGTTGCGCCGACGGCTCTGGGCGGCGAGGGCCTCGACGGCGGCGGCGTCGCCAGCGGTCTCGATCTGCAACATCTGGCGGTCCGGCGCGGTGCCCACCGAGCCCAGGTCCGAGTCGGAGACGAGCGAGAGCGGCAAGGTGGCGCGGTGCGCGGCGTCGGTGGCCGGGTGGAGAATGGGCGGGAGGTTGGGCATCGTCGACGCGATGGGCCCGTCGTTGCGCAGCGTGGCGTGCACGTCGATGCCGCCGGGCTCCATGAGGGTCGAGACCCCGGGAGGGTCGGCGTGGGGGTCGAAGCCGGCCACCCCGCCGTCGGGCGGCAAGGTCTGCATGCCGTCGAGGCTGACGCTACCGACGGAGTTGAGCTGCTGGTCGGTGGCGCCGGTGTTCGGCCCCGGCTTGCCGTCGGGCCTGGTGGTCTCCTGGAGCGTCGACATCGCGAACAGGGCGGTGCGATCGTGCCGCTCGTCTTTTTC
>JACSRE010000180.1 GCA_014879945.1 Myxococcus sp. | reverse complement strand
GCTGATCGGCGCGAAGCTGGTGGCGGTCGAGAGCCTCGAGGCGCGCAGGACGCTGCTGCTGCGCTTCACCGCCGAGCGCGAAGGAGGGCTCAACCACCGCGTCGTCGCGCTGGAGTACGGCGACCCCTCGGGCCTCGCGCTCACCACCGGCGAGGGCAGGGTGCTCGCCCTCTCACACCCCTTCCGCGACGGCTTCCGCCACGGCTCGGTGTGGACGCCGCCCGCCGAGGCCGAGGTGCGCGACGCCTCCAGCCGGCTCGCCAGCGACTTCGTGCACCTGCGCCTCTGCCACGGCGCCGAGGCGCTCTTCGGCGCGCAAGAAGAGGAGCGCTGGCTCAAGGCGCGCCTGTCGCCCATCGAGGGCCGGCTCAAGAAGCTCGAGCGCACCCGCGAGAAGGTGCGCGCCGAGATGGGCCGCACCGAGCAGGCCGAGACCTGGAAGCAGGAAGGCGAGCTGCTCGCCCAGAACCTGTACCGCCTCACCCGGGGCCAGCGCGAGGTGACGCTCCCCGAGTACCGGGCCGACGGCGAGGTGCTCGAGCGCACCATCACCCTCGACCCCTCACGCGCTCCGAAGCAGGAGGTCGAGTGGCGCTTTCACCAGTACAAGCGGCTCCTGCGCGGCGTGGAGTTCGCGAAGAAGCGCCTGGCCCAGCTCGACGCCGAAGAGGCGAAGCTGCGCGCCGAGCTCGCCCAGGCCGCGCAGGCCCCCATCGAGGCGCCTCCGCCGGCGCGCGCAGGCAGCAAGCCGCACGACGTGGCGATGGCGCCGTACAAGGCCTACCTGGGCCACGGTGGCCACCCCATCTGGGTCGGCCGCGGCTCCGCCCACAACGACGCGCTCACCTTCAAGGTGGCGCGCCCGTGGCACGTCTGGTTTCACGTTCGCGGCTCGCCGGGCGCCCACGTGGTGGTGCCGCTCGACAAGCAGGCGGTGCTGCTGCCCGAGGTGCTCCTCGACGCCGCCCACCTGGCGCTCCACCACTCCGACCTCAAGGGCGAGCCCCGCGGCGAGGTCAGCTACGTGCCCGTCAAGCGGGTGCGCAAGTCGAAGGGCAGCGCCCCGGGCGCCGTCACCTACAACGGTGAGAAGACGCTGATGCTCCGCGTGGAGCTTGAGCGCCTCGAGCGGCTGCTGGCGACCGAGACGCTCTCGCCGCTCGCCTGAGGCAACCCTTCGAAAAAACGATGACACAGCGGGCCGTCGGCTTCATTGATCCACGTTTGGCACGTGTGCTAGGCCGCCGCGTCTTTCCCTACTTGAGCCCACGCCGCGTCCGAGGTGCCGATTTGCTGTCGATTCGCCGTTTTCAGCTGACCCGATCGCTAACGCCTGGCGCCGTCTCTGCCAGACCCCGGTCAGCAGGCGAAGGTGCAGACAGCAGTCAGAGCGTTGGTTTCATTGGTGAAACGGAACACGGGTCGAAGGGTATGAAACTTGCCCCCAGGCCTCTCCCGCATCATCCGGAGGTCTTCGTGAAGCGTCTCTCTTCCGCACTGCTGGCCGTCGCGCTCCTGCCCGGGCTGGCGTTGGCCGATGCCGAATCAACGGCGACCGTCGCGCCGAATTCCGAGCAGGCCCAACAGGCCGCGCCGGCCACGCCCTCGACCAGCACCGAGGTGAAGAAAGACGAGAAGGCGAAGGACCCCAAGGCCGCCGCCGCCACGCCGCCTCCGCAGAACGCCATCGCCAACGCCGTGCAGGCGCGTACGCCCGAAGAGCAGGCCAAGCAGGGCGGCTTCCAGTTCGCCTTCGGCCTCGACCACTACCTGGGCACCGGCACCTTCGTGGACTCCGAGAAGTACGCCTCGCTCGTGGGCGCGCCCAGCCTCGCGGCGACCTACCTCTTCGGCGTCGGCAGCGTTCGCCTCGCCGCCTCGGCGCGCGTCTCGGCCTTCTACGAGTACACGCTGCCTGACACGCCGAACGGCCGCCGCTTCTTCCCGCAGGACACCCGCCTCGGCCTCGTCGCCCCGGCGCTCTTCCGCGACAAGGCGCTCACCGGCATCTCGGTCACCCCGTCGCTGTCGCTGGTGCTGCCCACCTCGCAGGAATCGTTCACCGCCGGCCTCATCAGCACGGTCGGCGTGGCGGCGGCGGCCACCCGGTCGATCAAGGTCGGCGGCGGCGGCTTCGACTTCCGCCTCACCCTCTCGGGCGCGTACGGCATCTTCACCAGCCCGGTGAACGGCATTCGCAACCAGGCCCCGTCGGCGCCTGGCAACCGCGACTCCATCGGCAACCAGATCGTGATCGGCCGCCCCGACGAGCCCTTCGCCGCCATCAACGGCATGAACCCCGCCTTCTCGGGCACGCTCGGCGGCTTCATGAACTGGCGCACCGGCGGCAACCTCCTCATGTTCGCCGGGTACTCGTACACCCGCTCGTTCAACCAGCCCGCGACCCTCAACCCGAACGATCCGACGCTGCCTCAGGCGCTCGACTCGAACGGCAACCAGGTCGGCCGCAGCGGCATGGGCGGCGGCGACGTGACCCGCTCCTTCATCGGCGCGTCCTACCAGCTCAACGAGCACTACAACCTCGACTTCTACGTCTTCACCCTTCAGTCGCCCCTGCGTCGTGAGAACGACAAGTGGGTGGTGCGCGCGCCCATCGGCTCGTTCGTCGATGCCGCCTCGAACAACACCAGCTTCATCGTCTCGCTCGGCGCAGCGTACTGAGAGCCCACATGCCCAAGTCATCAACCCAGTCGAACCTGAAGTCGAACCGCCCCGGAGGCACCATGAATCAGCAGTCACCCCAGGCTCGTTGGCTGGCCGCAGCAGCGCTCGCGCTGTTCGCCGCTGCCTGCGCGCAGAGCAACGGCGACGTCAACCGCGTGCAGCCGAACGTCACGCGCAAGAGCGACCTGCTCGACGGTGAGTGGTACTTCCGCAACTCGGTCACCTACACCCCGCACAACACCCAGTTCACCTACCCGGGCCAGACCGGGAACATGGAGAAGCTGGTGTGGGAGATCCAGGAGAACAACCTGGTCGGCTACCGCTCGTACCCCTACATCCTCGGCGCCGAGGCCAACGTCGACAAGACGTCGATCATCTCGGGCACCACCGCGAAGTACTGTGACCGCGACGGCAAGTGCACCGGCGGCCAGAAGTACTACGGCTCGCCCGTCGTCGCGTTCCCCATCTTGAGCCACTTCGACGTGCAGCGCGGCTACAACCCGCAGACCGGCGAGCAGACCAACGTCATCTCCGAGAACACCACCGACCGGTACTGGAACCAGCGCGAGTTCATTCGCGTGAACTGGGCCGCCAACGTGCTCAACACCATGCAGGGCATGAGCTGGGGCACCGTGCAGAACCCCGGGTCGAGCACCACCAGCAGCAACTGGGTGCAGCCGAACGAGAAGGACGTCGACCCGACCGACCTGCCGACCTTCGAGTACGAGGGCGAAGGCGACGCCCGCAAGCTCAAGTACTTCGACGTCACCGCCCGCTACCTCGCCGTTCCCGATACGACCTACTTCGAGGGCTGGGGCGCGGTGCCGCTCTGCTGGTTCGCCTCGGGCATCTACGACTGCACCTCTTCTGAGATCAAGATGCGCGTCTCGGTGTCCAAGGTCGACACCAAGCGCGTCCGCGACTTCGAGCCGCTCCTCTACCCGAACGACATGATGTCGCTCTTCGGCGTGTTCCGCACCGAGCGCCTGAACTGGGACCGGAAGTTTGGCGCCATCGAGTCGGCGCGCATTCTCATCGGCCAGCGCCACCGCCTCTGGGAGGAGTACTACCAGAAGGACGGCACCGGTCAGCCCGACGTCACCAAGCCCATCGAGCCTGCCCAGCGCAAGGTCAAGCCCATCGTCTACTACTTCAGCCGCGCCGACCGCATGGGTGGCGAGGACCGCTACAACGAGTTCTTCGAGCCCGGCCAGATCATCGCCCGCGACTACGACCGCGCCTTCAAGCGCGCCGTCGCCGCCGTCCGTGGCGTGAAGCCGGAAGACGTCAAGGAGCAGGTCTACTTCCTCTGCGACAACCCGGTGAAGAAGGGCAACCCCAAGGAGTGCGGCGCCGAGGGCTTCTCGCCCAAGTTCGGCGACCTCCGCTACAGCTTCATGAACACCGTGGCCGAGCCCGTGGCCAACGGCCTGCTCGGCTACGGCCCCAGCTCGGCCGACCCCGAGACGGGCGAGGTCATCTCGGGTAACTCCAACAGCTACCTCTGGGGCGTCGACCTCTACGGCCGCTCGGTGACCGACTGGATTCTGCTGCAGTCGGGCGAGAAGAACCTGACCGAGTACATCTCGGGCCGCGACGTGGCGAACTTCATCAAGCAGAACCCCGTCTACAACGTCGCCAACATCAACAAGCAGAACGCCACCATCCAGGCCGAGCTCCAGGGCATTCCCCAGCGCAACGTCGAGACCCAGGGCGCCTTCGCCAAGCCCTCGCCCCGCCTGAGCCGCGTGCTCGGCAACCTCAAGGGCGCCGGCGGCCTGCCCAAGGCCACGCGCAACGAGATGCGCGTCGCCGCCGAGACCCTCGCGCAGAACCCGCAGCTCGAGTCG
Organism: Myxococcus sp.; assembly: GCA_014879945.1. Lineage (GTDB taxonomy): Bacteria > Myxococcota > Myxococcia > Myxococcales > Myxococcaceae > Xiheimicrobium. Next base: position 26,294 of record JACSRE010000180.1, on the reverse strand, counting down.
GCGGTCATCGACAACCCCGAGATCGGCGAAGACATCGTCAACCTGCTGCCGCCGTTCGCGCAGGAGCGCGCCAAGACCGACCGGGAGTTCCGCCGCGAGATGTCGCGCCTGGCGCTCACCAACTACCAGTCGGTGCACGCGTGGCAGACCCGCCGCCTCGAGTTCCTCTCGAAGAACAACATCTACATGGCCGAGTTCTTCGACCGCTCGCTCGTCGGCGTCGCCAACGAGCTGCTCGCCAAGCGCGACCAGAACCGCGACGGCTACAAGGCCAACGGCAACGCGAAGTGCGCCACCCCGACGGCCTGCACCGACACCGAGGCGACCAACCTCGCGAACGACGACATCGCCAGGCACGTGCGCCAGCAGGTGTGGCTGTCCACCTCGCTCCACGAGATGGGCCACACGCTCAACCTGCGCCACAACTTCCAGGGCTCGTTCGACGCCATCAACTACTTCGACAACTACTGGCCGCTCCGCAAGGCGACCATCACCGTGCAGCAGAACAACCAGCCGGTGATTCCGCGCACCCCGAACGACCTCAAGGCCGCCGCCGAGGGCACCGAGGGGCAGCGCCTGTCGAGCATGCACAACTACGAGTACTCGTCGATCATGGACTACGCGGGGAAGATCTTCACCGACTGGAACGGCCTCGGGAAGTACGACGAAGCCGCCATCATCTTCGCGTACACCGCCGTCTCGAAGCCGGGCGGCACGGGCGCGGCGACCACCGACACCTCGTACGTCGAGGTCTTCAACGGCGCGCGCCGCGACACCATGCAGTTCCGTGGCTCCGACGGCAACCAGATGAGCATCAGCGGCGCCCAGGTCGACCTGCCGCTGGTGAACGTCACGCACACCAACCCGAACGTGCGCAACTACACCGAGCGCTTCCACTACAGCCTCGCGCCGCTGCACTTCGGCGAGGGCCCGGCCACCAACATCTCGGCCGTCATCGACGACGGCATCGAGAAGCTCAAGAGCCGCCGCCTGGTGAAGTACGAAGACGTGCGCCGCGACGAGGAGCGGGTGCGCGAGATCCTCAACGGTGACCCGTCGCTCGCCAACGACCCCGACCGCGCCAACGGCGTCATCGGCACCTCGCTGCTGCGCGTGCCGTACATGTTCTGCTCCGACGAGTCGGCCGACGGCCCGGTGCAGTCGTGCTACCGCTTCGACCGCGGCGCCGACTACTACGAGCAGACCCGCAACCACCTCGAGGACTACTGGAACTACTACGTCGACACGCACTTCCGTCGCGACCGCGCGTTCTTCAGCGGCAACGGCGCGGTGAACTCGGCGTTCGGCACGTTCTACAACGTCGCCAACTCGTACAAGCACTACATGTTCGAGCTGTACCGCCAGCCGTCGTCGACCCAGGAGCAGCGCCTCAACTACCGCGTCGACCCCGTGCTGCAGGACCTGTGGACCATCGCGGTCATCGACGGCATCAACCAGCACCTCAACGTGATGAGCGTGCCGCCGTTCGGCCTCTTCATGTACCGCACCCTGCGCACCACCGGCCCCCGCTGGGACGTGATCAGCGAAGGCGATGACTTCGACGCGCTCAGCGCCGAGGGCCGCACCAAGTACCAGGAGCTCTACTCGTCGCGCCTGGGCGCGACGGACTTCGCGGTGATGCCGCGCGGCCTCGGCCGCCGCATGTACAGCCGGTACGACTTCAAGAGCGGCTACAACTTCTTCCGCCGCATGAACGAGGCCGGTCACTACAACGACCAGCTCGGCGCCATGTTCGCCGCCGTCCTCCCGCAGATCGACGTGCAGGGCGTCGACACCGACTCCGATCAGAACCGGTTCAACGTGCCCTACTACCTGCTCTTCAAGGACGAGATGACCGACACCTTCGGCGCGCTCTGGGGCAACGACGAGCTCAAGGTGCGGCCCACCGCGTTCAAGCGCACCAACGACCGCGGCGACGTCACCGACAACCTCGGCCTCTTCTGGCGCGTGTACGTCAACGGCTCCGACATCTTCGCGAACTTCAACTACCCGCCGCAGCAGCCGGGTCGCTGCACCGGCAACGCGCGCCCGCCGACCTGCTTCACCTCGGGTCAGAACCCCGCGCCGGCCAACATTCAGATGACCTGGACCAGCCGCATCTACGCGCTCTGGCTCGGCATGGCGCTCTTCCGCGTCAACTACGACCTCGACTACGCCAAGACGAACCAGATCTACCGGTTGGGCGGCAACGAAGACTTCACCGTGGCGCCCGGCTACGAGAAGGTCGAGGTGCCTGACGTGACCACCGGCGCTCGCTACGTCGCGCTGCGGCCCACCTGTGCCCCCAACACCGTCTGTCCTGACACCGCCGCCACCTCGCTGGTGCGCCACACCCAGGACGTGCTGCTGATGGTCCAGGAGCCCGGCCGCTGTCCGATTCCGGACTACCTGGTGGTGCAGGGCTACGGCTGCCTCGCCGCCGAGCAGGCCAACAACCCCCGCATCGTCGAAGACCGCCGCCGCTTCTGGACGGAAGTCTTCCGCGATGCCGTTCGCGACCTCGACCTCGCCCGCTCGATGTACGGCGCCTTCGGAAGGGCCTTCTGATCATGAACTCACGGAACCTCGACGGAGACACCATGAAGCACTCGTTCCGCATTCTCTTCGCAGCCATCTCGGCGCTCGTCGCCGTGGGCTGCGGCCAGCCGGAGCTGCTCGACCGCACGCAGCCCAACTACGTGAAGAAGTCCGACCTGCTCGACGGGCAGTGGTACATCAAGGAGACCATCGTCGACCTGCCCAAGACGCCCGGCGCCCCCGGCGTCATCGGCTCGGGCGGCGAGCTCGACAAGATTCGTTGGGAGGTGCAGGAGAACATGCTGGTCGGCTACCGCACCTATGAAGTGGTGCCCGGCGCCGACCCGCGCGTCGACCCGGTGAAGTCGAAGATCGGCGACGTGCGCTTCCGCGACGGCAAGCCCTTCAAGGGCAACCCCGTCTTCGCCTACCGCATCACCAGCCACTTCGACCGCCAGCGCCAGTACAACGCGGCCACCGGCGAGGTGACCAACGTGCTCGTCGAGGACACGGCCGATCGCCCCTGGTACCAGCGCCAGTACATGCGCGTTGACTGGGCCAACAACCAGGTCCTCAACTACTCCAACGCCACCGGCCCCTTCGACTTCTTGAGCGGCATGCTCAAGGTCCGCGTCGTCACCGACCAGGACCAGACCACTCGCAACGAGTCGATCGTCTACACCTGCTCCGACGGCTCGCAGAAGAACGACTCGACGCTCAAGTGCGCCGAGGGCTCCAAGCTGACCTACTTCGACTTCACCACCCAGGCGATCGTCGACCCGCCGGCCATCGACTACCCGGGCTACGGCCGCCTGCCGTACTGCCTCTTCAACCCCACCTACGACTGCGAGAGCGCCTCGGCGAAGATCCGCACCTCGGTGCTGAAGGTCGATGAGGCCCGCGTCGACGACTACGAGCCGCTCGCCTACTCCGACAAGCTGATGGTGAAGTTCGGCCTCTTCCGCAACGAGAGCTACTCGTACAGCAAAGACCGCTACTGGACCTACACGGGCCAGCAGTTCTTCGCGATGCGCCACAACATCTGGAGGAAGTCGAAGACGCCGGTGCTGGTCAACGGCAAGCCCGACATCGACGCCGTCACCGGCCGCCCGAAGTACGAGACCATTCCGGTCACCAAGCGCGAGGTGCGCCCGGTCGTCTACTACATGACCGAGAACACCCCCCGCGAGCTGTGGGCCGCCGCTGCCCAGCGCCACGCCGCGAAGGACGGCTTCGAGCCGAAGAACACCATCGAAGCCTCGTGGGACCGCGCGTTCCGCAAGGCCGTCGCGGTGCCCCGCGGCCTCGAGCTCAACGACCCCAAGATGGTGCAGATGTTTTACGTGTGTGAGTCGCCCGTGCAGGAAGGCGCTCCCGAGGCCTGCGGCAAGCCGGGCACCTACGCGCGCCTCGGCGACCTCCGCTTCAACATGGCGCCGTACGTCGACCAGAACTCGGGCGGCCTCCTCGGCCTCGGCCCCTCGGCCATGGACCCCGAGACCGGCGAGGTCGTGATGGCCACCGCCAACGTCTACGGCCCGGGCCTCGACACGTGGGCCGGCAGCTCGGCCCAGGTCATCGACGTCGTCAACGGCGAGGTCAGCCTCTCGGAGCTCGTCGCCGGCAAGGACATCAAGGACTACGTCTTCGCCAACCTCAACGGCACCGACCCGCGCCGTCCCCGCACCGGCCCCTTCACCGCGCAGCAGCCGCTCATCTCGGAGCCCTCGCGCCCGGCCAGCTCCTTCAACAAGCCCAACGGCCGCCTCGCCGACCTGCTCGGCACCTGGAAGCAGACGGGCCTGCCGCTCATGAAGGGCAACCGCAAAGAGGCGGTCGCGCAGCTCCTCAAGGACAACCCGTCGCTCGAGGACTCGCTCATCAACCTGCCCGAGGTGCGCGTGGCCGTGCTGGGCCACGTGCCCAACCGCGCCTTCGGTCAGCGCCTCGAGAGCGACTCGGCGTTCTACCGCCAGGTCGCCCGCAACGTGCTCCTGGGCATCGACCCGCTCGAAGAGGCCCGCAGGGCGACCAAGCAGAAGGTCGACCCGTCGATCGGCTGCTTCTACGAGTTCAACTACTCCGATGAGGACTACTTCGGCGTCGCCAAGCGCAAGGCCAAGCTCCAGAACGACCTGATCGCCAAGTTCAAGGGCCAGGGCAACCCCGCCTGCGCGAACGCCGCCGCCTGCACCGACGCCGAGGCCAAGAAGCTCGCCAAGGACGAGGTGTACAACGACCTGCGCCGCGAGGCCTACCGCTCGGTGATGGAGCACGAGATCGGCCACACCCTCGGCCTGCGCCACAACTTCATCGCCTCGGCCGACCCCCTCAACTACCACGACGGCTATTGGGACCTCCGCAAGGAGACCATCGGCGTCATCGCGGGCGGTCGCCGCGTGCTCCCCATCACGCCGCAGAACATGGCTGACGCCGCCAAGCAGAACGAGCGCCAGCAGAACGAGTCGATCTACGAGTACCAGTACTCGTCGATCATGGACTACGGCGCGCGCGTCAACGCGCAGAACCGCGGCACCGGCAAGTACGACGACGCCGCCATCCTCTTCTCATACGGCGGCGGGTTCGAGCCGGGCTGGGTCGAGGTCTTCGCCGAGACGCGCAACGACTACCAGAACACCGCGGTCACCCTCGAGGTCGACAACCTCGCCAAGGTCTTCACGGCCCGCGGCGCGCACGTCGAGATTCCGCTGTCGATCGCCGAGCACTACACGCCGGTCTCGAGCCTCTACACCGACAAGTACCACTACACGACGCTGCCCTTCCATTTCGCCGAGGCCAACGGCTCCTTCGAAGACCGCCTCAACCAGGGCATCAACCGCATGAAGACGCGGTCGTACCGGAAGTGGAGCGACATGCAGAAGGTCTACGACCGCCTCGCCGCCGAGGTGAAGAACTACGCCCTCAACGCGTCGGGCCTCGGCCAGCGCGACATCGAGCGCAGCCGCACGGTGGTGAACGCCGCGGGCGGCAAGCTGGTGCCCGTCGAGGTGCCGTACATGATGTGCACGGACGGTGAGGTCGGCGCGAACCTGCTCTGCAACCGCAACGACCAGGGCGCTGACGTGTACGAGATGACCTCGAAGTGGATCGAGCGCTTCAACCAGTCGTACGTGTTCTCGAACTTCCGCCGCGACCGGCTCTTCTACTCTCCGTCGGCGGTGGCCTCGGGCAAGTTCGGTCGCTTCCTCGGAAACGTGCCGAACGTGTACCAGCAGTGGCTCTTCAACATCTACTACCTCACCAAGTACCTCCAGCTCTCGCCGGAGGAACTCGACGAGTTCTACGGCCTCGGCGACCCGATCTGGCAGAACTACTGGACGATGGCGGTGGTGGACTCGACGAACCTGCTGATGCAGCAGCTCGCGATTCCGGCGGCCGGCTACCACGGCAAGCGCCCGGACGGCACCTGGGAGTACATCGCCTCGGGCGACAACCTCAACCGGCGCCTCTCGGCGACGGCCGAGGCCGCGCTCAAGGCCGACCTCGCGCGCGCCGATCGCGGCGGCTACACCGACCTGGCGTACCTGCCGCGCGGCCCGGGCCGCTCGACCTTCACGGTGTTCGATTCGTTCGGCTACGACAACTTCAGCCGCGTGAACGAGGCCGGCCACTTCTGGGACGTGTACGCGGCGATGCTCGCGCTCATCACCAGCGAGACGAACTTCCTCGGCGTGGACCGTGGCTCCGACGCGCTCCGGTACTCGCTGCCCTACTACACGACGTTCAACCGCGAGCTCGCGCCGCTGTTCGGCTCGTACTTCACCGAGTCGACCGAGAACTACGCGCCGATGCTGGCGAAGAACGCAGACGGCACGGCGACGGTGCAGCTGCCGACCTTCATCAAGGCCAACGACTACATCTTCGGGTTCAACTACCCGACGGCGCCGGTGACTCCGGTCGACGGCAACGGCAACCCCATGCCGATGTCGAAGGTGCTGCCGGTCTCGACCTGGAGCGCGCGCTTCTACTCGCAGGTCTGGTCGATGGCCTTCTTCACCCAGAACTTCAACCTCGAGTACGCCGAGTTCTCGAAGGTCTACCGGCTGGGCAGCGGCGAGGCCCTCACCCCGGCGGCCGGCTACGAGACGGTCGAGTTCAACGACCCGTTCGGCGGCGGCTACGTCTACGCGGCGCTGCGGAAGCTGAACGATCCGCTGCCCACCACTGGCGCGAGCATCGTGCTCCGCGCTCAGGCGCAGCAGGCGAAGTGGACGCAGGCCAAGAACCTCAACCAGCCCGTCGACGGCCTCACCGCGGCGGAGTGGGAGAGCAAGGTTCGCGAGACCGTGCGCACCATGGAGATCATGCGCGGCCTGTACAACATCTTCGGCCGGGCGCTCTGACCCACGCCCGAAGGTGATGGTGACGCCCGGCCCTCGGTACGAGGTGACCGGGCGTCGTCATGTCCGGGCCACGAGCCCGGCGCCAGGGCTTTCCCCCCGCGCCCGCCGTCGGTAGAACGCTCAGCGTGCGCCTGCCGCCGCGGCAGCTCGATCTCTTCAAGGCGCCGGCGCCACGGCCGGCCGTGCTCCACGAGCCCGCACCGACGCTCCAGGCCTCAGAGACGAGCCGAGGCCCTGCCCCCGGAGCGGAGGCGTCGGACCGCGCGAGCGCTGAGCGGGAGGCGAAGGTGGAGCCTGGGCGCGTGCCCAGGCGCCCTCACGAGCCCGGCGCGACGCCGGAGCCGCCGCGCGCGACCCTGGCCCAGCTCGACGCCCAGGAGGACAGGCTGCGCGTCGAGCTCGGCCAGGCACCCCGCGAGGCGCCCTCGCCGGGGCGTTCTCACCACGGTGAGGCGAAGGTGGCGGCCCCGGCCCCGCACGCACGGGACGAGGCGCTCGAGCCTCCGCTTCCGCCAGGGAGCTCGCACGCGCGTGAGGCGAGCGGGCGGTCGCCGGGCGCTCGCCCGCACGAGGCGACGGGCGCGCCTCCGGGGTCACCCCAGCACGCGCCCCCGAGTCGGCAGCAGGCGCTGGGCGCGGCGCGGGTGTTGGCGCACCAGGTCGCGGCGCTGCTGGGCGCAGACGTCAAGGTGCTGCTCTCGGTGCACGACAACCGAAGCACGATGATCAGCTTTCGACGTGAGCCGCCGCTGCTGCGCCTGCGCGTGCACCACCTCTTCCTCGAGGCGCCCCACGAGGTGGTGGTGGCCATCGCCGACTATGCAGGCCGTGGAAAGCGCGCCGCGGGGCGGGTGCTCGACGAGTACATCGCCGAGCGCCAGGAGCGCATTCGGGCCGAGGCACGCCGCGCGTCGGCGCTCAACACGCGCGGCAAGTGCTTCGATCTCGCCGAGGTGTTCCATCGGCTCAACCACCTCTACTTCCAGGACAGCATTCGGGCGCGCATCGGCTGGGGCCGCAACGCGAGCAAGCGGCGCCGAAAGTCGATTCGCCTGGGCGTGTACGACCACCGCTCGCGCGAGATCCGCGTGCACCCCGCCCTCGACCGGCCCGACGTGCCGCTCTTCTTCGTGGAGTACATCGTCTTCCACGAGATGCTCCACCAGGTCTTCCCAAGCGCCCGCGACTCGGGCCGGCACGTGCACCACCCCCGGGCGTTCCGAGACCGCGAGCGCGCGTTCCCCCGGTACGCGGCCGCCATCGCCTGGGAGAAGGAACACCTCCACGCGCTGCTGCGCCGCTGAGGGGCGTTCCCGGTGCTGGGTGGTGGGGGAGCCTGCGCGCCTCGCACTCGGGCGCGAGCAGCGACGGCCGCTGCGTGAGGTCCTGGCGGGCTCCGTGCAGCCGCATGTCTTCGTCGTCGACGGGGTGGGCGACCTCGGCTCCGGCGACGACGCCGCCAACTGCGCTTCCCGCATGAGAAAGCGCCAGCTCGTGACGCAGCATGTGATGCGGGGTTGGTGACTCGCCGCGACCGCTTCGCTAAGGCGAGCGCATGCGCCGCGCCAAGATCGTCTGCACCCTCGGACCCGCCAGCACCAGCCAGGAGATGCTCGAGAAGCTCCTCGACGCCGGAATGGATGTAGCTCGCCTCAACTTCTCTCACGGCACCCACGCCGACCACCAGGCGGTGCTCGATCGCCTGCGCGCGGCCTCGCTGAAGGTGCGCAAGGCCGTAGGCGTGCTCGGCGACCTCCAGGGCCCGAAGATCCGCACCGGCAAGCTCGAGAAGGGCGCGGTCGAGCTGATCGAGGGCAAAGAGATCTCGATCACCACCGACGAGTCGGTGCTCGGCACCCAGGAGCTCGTTTCGACGACCTACCCGCACCTCGCCTCGGACGTGAACGTCGGCGACCGCATCTTGCTCGACGACGGCCTGCTCGAGCTCAAGGTGCTGGCCACCGACAAGAAGTCGCTGATTCGCACCGAGGTGATTCACGGCGGCACGCTCAAGAACAACAAGGGCATCAACCTGCCGGGCGTCGCGCTGAAGGCCGACGCGCTCACCGCCAAAGACCGCGAAGACCTCATCTTCGGGCTCAAGGCTGGCGTCGACATGGTGGCGCTGTCGTTCGTGCGAACGCCCGAAGACATCGACATGTGCCGCCAGGCCATGCAGGAGGCCGGGCGCGTCGTGCCCATCATCGCCAAGCTCGAGAAGCCCGAGGCCATCGCGCGCCTCGACTCCATCCTCGACAAGACCGACGGCGTGATGGTGGCCCGCGGCGACCTGGGCGTCGAGATTCCTCCGGAAGAGGTGCCCGCGATTCAGAAGGACATCATTCGCAGGGCGAACCAGCGCGGCCTGCCGGTGATCGTCGCGACGCAGATGCTCAACTCGATGATCGAGCACCCGCGCCCGACGCGCGCCGAGGCGAGCGACGTCGCCAACGCGGTGATGGACAACACCGACGCGGTGATGCTCTCGGGTGAGACGGCCTCGGGCGACTACCCGGTCGAGTCGGTGCAGATGATGAGCCGCATCGTCGAGGCCGCCGAGTCGGCCATGCGCCAGTCGTTTCCGCGCATCGGCAGCGGCGAGCCGATCAAGATCCCCTCTGACTTCCCCGACGTCACCTGCGGGGTGGCCTGCCGCGCGGCCCGAGAGGCGGGCGCGTCGATCATCGTCGCCTTCACCCTGACGGGGAACACCGCGCGCCTCGTCTCGCGCTACCGCCCCAGCGTTCCCATCATCGCGTTCAGCCCGAACCAGGAGGTGCGGCGACGGCTCTCGCTGCTGTGGGGCGTGATGCCGCGCGTGCTCGAGCCCGTGCAAGAGACCGAAGAGATGGTGCGCCGCGTTGAGGAGGAGCTGCTCGCGCGTGGGCTCGCCAAGCGGGGCGAGCGCATCGTGATCGTCTTCGGCGCGCCCGTCGGTCAGGCCGGCAAGATCAACTCGCTGCGGCTCCACACCATCTCGATGTAGCGCCCCCACTGCGCCCGCTGCGCCGGCGATGGGCCTCGGGTGGCGCGTGGGAGAGCGTCGAGCGCGTGCGTCGGTCGTCGTGCACCGTCGGCGGCGATGATCGTCCGGAGCGTGTGGGAGCGCGGTTCGCGTCGAGCGCGCGGCCGCGTGCCTCGGCGTCAGTCGTCGTGCGCCGTGGGCGGCGATGAGCATCCGCGATGTGTGGGAGCGCGGTGCACCGTCGGCGTCGATGAGCGTCCGGCGTGTGCGGGAGCGCGGCTCGCGTCGAGCGCGTGGCCGCGTGCCTCGGCATCAGTCGTCGTGCGCCGTCGGCCGCGACGAGCATCCGCGATGTGTGGGAGCGCGGCGCGCCGTCGGCGGCGATGAGCGTCCGGCGTGTGCGGGAGCGCGGCTCGCGTCGAGCGCGTGGCCGCGTGCCTCGGCGTCGACCGTCGTGCACCGTCGGCGGCGATGATCGTCCGGAGCGTGTGGGAGCGCGGTTCGCGTCGAGCGCGTGGCCGCGTGCCTCGGCGTCAGTCGTCGTGCGCCGTCGGCTGCGATGCGCGTGCGGAGTGTGTGGGGGGGGCGGTTGGTGTCGAGCGCGTGGCCAGGTGCCTCGGCGTTGGTCGTCGTGCGTCGTCGGCGTCTGATCAGCGTCCGGAAGCGCGTGGCGTCGAGCCTGCGGCGACGAGCGCCGGGAACGCGTCGAACCTGCGGCGTGCTTCAGCGGCGATCGTCGCGGAGGCGCTGGGCCTTCGGCGGCTCTCAGAGTGCGTCGCGCCGCGCGCTCCGGTGGGCGCAGGCCTGACGCGTCAGGCCGCCTGCAGCATCGCCACGTTCGCCTCGATGAAGGGAGCGCCCGGCTTCGCGAACAGGTACCCCTGCATCCAGTCGATGCCCAGGGCGGTGAGGGCGGCGCGCTCCGCCTCGGTCTCGATGGCCTCGGCGATGACCTCGCTCCCGAGCTGGCGGGCGAGCTCCAGCATCGAGGCCACCACCAGCCGCTGGCTCGACGAGCTCGGCAGGCCCCGCACCAGCGAGCCATCGAGCTTGACGAAGTCGGGCTCGACGCTCGCGAAGGTCGAGAGCCCCGCGTAGCCGGCGCCGAGGTCGTCGACGGCGAGCCGGAACCCCAGGCTGCGGAGCGCGAAGAGCTTCGAGGCCAGCGCGTCGACGTGCTCCAGGCTGGCGCGCTCGGTGATCTCGAGCACCACTCTCCGGGCTAGCCCGCTGAGCGGGGCGTCGGGGGCGATCAGGTGCGGGTCGTCGAGGTCGCGCGGGTGCAGGTTCACGAAGAGCAGCGCGCCCTCGGGAAGGCCGGCCGCGTCGCGGGCGACGGTGTCGCGCACCTTGCGCCCGAGCTCGTGGACTCGGCCCGTCAGCTCCGCGGTCTCGAGCAGGTCGAGCGCGTGCTTGGCGCCGTCGCGGCACCGCACCAGGGCCTCCCACGCGACGCTGCGCCGCACGCTGCCTCGCACGATGGGCTGGTACGCCATGTGGAGCGTCGCCAGCGACCGGTCGAGCTTCTGGTGCAGCTGGCTCGGCGCGCTCGAAGAGCGCGAGCGCACGGCGGCGCGCACGGCGTCGATCATCACGTCGACGTCGAAGGGCTTCTGCAGCATGCGCACCGCGCGGTGCTCGATGGCCTGCATCGCGGCCTCGATGGTCGGCTGCCCCGACATCAACAGCACGGGGATGGCGGTGTCGAACGAGCGAATCGCCTTGAGCAGCTGCACGCCGTCGACCTGCGGCATGCGCAGGTCGCTCACCACCGCGTCGAAGCGGCCTGTCTTGAGGCGGTCGACCACCCGGGTGGGGTCTCCCAGACCTTCCACGGTGAACCCCGCGTGCTTGAGCACGGCGGTGCAGACGCGCAGGAACAGGTCGTCGTCGTCCACGACGAGGACGGTGCCGGGACAGGGAGGGGAAGCGGGTGCCGGCATGGGGGACCTCCAGGGGCGATTGAGAGGTCACCAGCAAGGCAGGTGCCGCGCGTGCGCTCAGTGCTCTCGCGGGTCTGCGCGCTGCGATGGGAGTCAGCCCGACGCCCAAGGTGCGCCCCGACCCTGCGCTGAAGTCGATCGTCGTCTCGGGCCGCGCGTGCTACGGCGCGCGCCATGAGCGACCCCACCGAGCGAGACCCCCTTCGGCAGCGTCTGGCAGCCCTCGAACAGCAGGCCGAGCAGGGTGGGGGCGCCGACCGCATCGCCAAGCAGCACAAGGACGGCAAGCTGACCGCCCGGGAGCGCGTCGACCTGCTCCTCGACCGCGGCTCCTTCACCGAGCTCGACAAGTTCGTCACCCACCGGGCCACCGACTTCGGCATGGCCGACAAGAAGATCCCCGGCGATGGCGTGGTGACTGGCTACGGCACCATCGATGGGCGCCAGGTCTTCGTCTTCGCCCAGGACTTCACCGTCTTCGGCGGCAGCCTCTCGGGCGCGTACGCCCAGAAGATCTGCAAGGTGATGGACCTCGCCACCCGGGTGGGAGCGCCGATCATCGGGCTCAACGACTCGGGCGGCGCGCGCATTCAAGAAGGGGTCGAGTCGCTCGCGGGCTACGCCGACATCTTCCTGCGCAACACCCTGGCCTCGGGCGTGGTGCCGCAGCTGTCGCTCATTCTGGGCCCCTGCGCCGGCGGCGCCGTCTACTCGCCCGCCATCACCGACTTCATCCTGATGACCAAGGCCGCGTCGTACATGTTCATCACCGGCCCCGACGTCATCAAGACGGTCACCCACGAAGACGTCACCAAAGAGGCGCTGGGGGGCGCGCTGGCGCACAACCAGAAGTCGGGGGTGGCCCACTTCGCGGCCGACACCGAGCAGGCGGCCATCGCGTTGACCCGGCAGCTGCTCGGCTACCTGCCGTCGAACAACGCCGAAGACGCCCCGGTGGTGGCCACCGAAGACGACCCGGCGCGCGAAGAGGCCGCCCTGGCCACGCTGGTGCCGACGAACCCCAACAAGCCCTACGACATTCGTGAGGTCATCAAGCTCGTCGTCGACGGCAAGCACTTCTTCGAGGTGCAGGAGCACTTCGCGAAGAACATCGTCATCGGCTTCGCGCGCCTCAACGGCCGCAGCGTCGGCATCGTGGGCAACAACCCGGCGGTGCTGGCCGGCTGCCTCGACATCGACGCGTCGGTGAAGGCCGCGCGCTTCGTGCGCTTCTGCGACTGCTTCAACATTCCCCTCGTCACCTTCGTCGACGTGCCCGGCTTCCTGCCAGGCACCAACCAGGAGTGGGGCGGCATCATCAAGCACGGCGCCAAGCTGCTCTACGCGTACGCCGAGGCGACGGTGCCGAAGGTGACGGTCATCACCCGCAAGGCCTACGGCGGGGCCTACGACGTGATGGCCTCGAAGCACATCCGCGCCGACGTGAACTTCGCGTACCCCACCGCCGAGATCGCGGTGATGGGCCCCGAGGGCGCGGTGAACATCATCTTCCGCAAGGAGATCGAGCAGGCGAAGGACCCGGTGGCCGAGAAGAGCCGGCTGGTGGCCGAGTACCGCGAGAAGTTCGCCAACCCGTTCAAGGCCGCCGAGCTGGGCTACATCGACGAGGTGATCCGCCCCGAGGAGACGCGCACCAAGGTGATCCGCGCGCTCGAGATGCTCAAGGACAAGCGGCAAGAGAACCCGCCGCGCAAGCACGGCAACATTCCGCTCTGAGCCGCTGGTAGAACCTGTCGGGCGATGACCCGGCCCCAACAACACGTCGCCATCTGGGTCGCGGGCGGGCTCCTGTTGCTGGGGCTCCCGCTCGTGCTGCCGACCGACGTCGTCTTCATCCTCGTCGGGGTGGCGTGGGGCCTGGCGCTGGTCAGCTTCGTCGCGCGGGGGCGCTACGGCCGCGCTCGCGCCCTGCTGAAGGCGAAGCAGTATGAGGCCGCCTTCGACGAGCTGCTCGCCTTCGAGGCGCAGGTGAGGCGTGACGCCTGGCGACGGCAGCTCGCGTTCCTCTACGCAGGGTTTCGAACGGCCGACCCCATCGCGCTCGCGCGCGGGTACCAGGGCGTGGTGCGGCTCGAGCAGGGGCGGCTGGCCGAGGCCGAGGCGCTGCTCAAGTCGGCGCTCGAGGCCGACCCCGACTACTCGGTGCCGTGGGCCAACCGCGCCATCGTGGCCGCGAGCCTGGGTGACGAGGCGAAGGCCCGCGCGCACGCCGCCACCGCGAGGTCCCTGGGCTTCACCGACGCGGGCCTCGATCGCGCCATCGCCGACGCGCTCTCGCGCGCCCAGCCCACTCCTGACGCGCCCAGGCCCTGACCAGAGAGACCGCCGATGGAGCTCTTCCTCATTCGCCACGCCATCGCTGCAGCCGGCGACGATGACGACGACGCGCGCGCCCTGACGAAGAAGGGCCAGCGGCGCTTCGACGCGGTGGTGCGGGTGCTCGACGGCCTGGGCGTGCGCTTCGACCGAGTCCTCCACAGCCCGAAGCTGCGCGCGGTGCAGACCGCGGCGCGCTTGCATGCGCTGGTCGACGGCGGGTTCGAGGTGACGGAGCTGCTCGCGGAGCCGCCCTCAAGTGAGCTGCTCGCCGCCTTCGGCGAGGGGCGCGTCGCGCTCGTCGGGCACGAGCCCCACCTGTCCTCGCTCCTCTCGTGGCTGGTCGCCGGGTCGCCGACGGCCGCGCGCGTCGAGCTGAAGAAGGGCGCGGTCGCTTGCCTCGAAGGTCGACCCCGCCCTGGCGCGATGACGCTGCGTTGGCTGTTGCCCCCGAGAGCCGGGAGGGCCTGCTGATGCAGGCCACCGAGCAGCTCGTCGAGCTGCGGCGGCAGCTCGAGACCGCGCGGGCGCACCTGAGCGTCGACGCCGTTCACGAGGTGCGCGTGGTGGGGCGACGGCTCCACGTCTTCCTGCTGCTGTGCCGGCAGCCGGTGCTCGTCGACGATCTGCGCTGGCTGGTCGGGGCCCTCGGGCCCGTGCGCGACCTCGACGTGGCCCTCGGGTTGATGCCGGGACAGCAGGGCGCGTTTCACGACTGGCTGACGACCCGGCGCGAGGCGGCCACCGCGGGCGCGCTCGCGGTCGTCAGGCATCGGCGCGTCGACGCCCTGGTGCGGGCGCTCGCGGTGCTCCCGGCCCTCACCGCGCGCCAAGCTACGCCCGCCTTTCGCCGCCTCGAGGAGAGGCTCGCGCGCGCGTGGCGGGTCGGGCGCCGCGAGCGCACGGTGGAGGCGCTCCACGACGTGCGCAAGGCGGTGCGTCGAGCGCGCTACGCCCTCGAGTGGCTCGGGCGCGACGCAGAGGGCCTGCGCGAGACCCAGGGCGTACTGGGTGAGGTGTGTGATCTCTCGCTGCTGCAGCGACTGCTGGCCGAGGCCGGCGCCCCTGCAGCCGTCGACCACGTCGACCGCGCGCTGAACGCGCTCACCGCGGCCGTGTTCTCTTCGCCCCGGCTCCGCCGCTCCCCGGGGAAGGCGCGTGCTCGCGAGGGCTGGTCGCCAGCAACCTCAGATCGCGTTTGAGCGGCACCGGCGCGGAAGCGAGGCCGTCCCACGCCGACGCCGAGGCGCCAACGGGCGGTCGCGCCGATGCCAGGCCCGAGCCGATCTCAGGGGCTCACGGTGATGCGGCCCGGTGCGCCCAGCTCACCCAGCTCGGTGTGACAGGTGTTGCAGTCACCGCTCATCTGCGGCGTGCGCATGGTCGAGACGACCAGCCCGTTGCGCTTCACGCGCGCCGTGTAGGGCAGCCAGCTGGGCGCCGAGAGCACGGTGGTGTTGTAAAAGTTCCCTGAGCCCGAGCGGGGCGTCATGGTGAGCTTGACCGCGCCGGTGCCGTCGAGGATCTCGACCGTGACGCCCGCCGGCGGGGCCTCGAGGCAGGTGTCTTTCTCGTTCGGTCCGGGGAAGACGGTGCCCGCGAAGAAGTACTGCCGGCGCAGCTCGCTCCCTCCCTGCGGGTTCTGGCCCTTGAAGTTCTGGCCCGCGTGGCAGGCACGGCACGCCAGGCCCGGGTTCATGTCGCCGCTGCCCTGGTAGCGGTTGGTCCAGCTCCGGTTCGAGGCGCAAGTGACCATCGGCATGCCCGCGTCGGGCGCGACACCACAAGTGCCCATCGGCGCGCCGTTGCCAATCCACGCTTCGAATGGCGCCACCTCAGAGGCCGGCAGCAGGCCTCCGGGCGGCATCGGGGCCAACGGGTCCTTCATGCGCGTCAGGCTCCGCGCCGCGAAGGTGCCACCGAGGAACGACGGCGCGGTCAGCTCGGCGTACGAGGTCAGCGGCATCGTCGCGCCTCCCACCAACGGCGTGCGATGGCACGACACACAGCGCGTTCGCAGCAGCGTCGCCACCTCGCACGGCAGCGCCCCGAAGCCGCCATCGAAGGTCGAGTCGGTCGACCCGGCGTCCGACGACACCATCGTTGCCAGCCCGCCGTCAGGGGCGCCTTCCAGCGCCGCCGCCGGCACATTGCCGCAGCTCAAGGCGCCCGCTGCGAGGAGGGCCACCATCAGGTGAATTCGCCACATGTCTGCTGCTCCCAGGACCCGGCCCGACCCTTCGATAACCGAATAGGAGCCTTTAGTAAAACGAAGGGTTCAGGGGCCGCCGTCAGCGCCGCCGTCGACGCCCCCGTCGGGCAGGACCACGGGCGAGGGCGTGAACGGCGGCGGATCGTAGTCGCCGGTGCGGCGGCCGGTGAAGCCGGTCTCGAGCGTCAGCGTCGCGCCCACCAGCACCGGGCCGAAGGCGCAGCCTCCTGCCCAGCCCAGGAACACCTTCCCGTCGGCGATGCCCTCGACTGCGGCGCCCGGCGGCACCACGCGGCGGGTGATCATCGTCGGGGTGCAGATGAACGGCGCACCGCCATCGGCCGCGCCCCCGTCGGGCAGCACTCCAGCGTCGACGACGCCCGCGTCCACCACGCCCGCGTCGAGCGAGCACGGCGCGTTCTGGGGGGTACGGCCCTCGACTGACGTCTGAGACGACTCGCCCACGCGCGTGAAGCGACCGCCGGCCAGGGACAGTGACAGGGCCAGGCACGCGTCGTTGCCCCCGCCCTCGGCGCCGAGGCCGAGGAGGAAGCGGTCGTCCTGGTTGTGGTCGACCAGCCCGCTGAGCGAGACCGCGCGCTGCCCCGCCGGCAGCTTGTGCACGGTGTCGTTCACCACGGTGAGCTGCTGCAGCTCCGCGCGGTTGGCCTTCAGGTTCGGCTGGGTGATGGCGGTCTTTGCCCAGAACGCTTCGCTCGGGCACTTCACCTCGGGCTTCGCGCAGAAGGCGGTGAGGTCGAGCGAGACGGGCGAGCCGTTGACCATGCCGAAGTCCACCACCCCGCCGTAGCCGGTCTGCGTCACCTCACGCACCGCGCCGGCCACGTTCAGCTTCACGGTGAGCCGGTTGTCGTAGGTGAGATCGTAGTTCCCGCTGACGTCGCGGGCGTCGAACTGGCCCGGGCCCGGGCCTGGTCCGCCTCCACACGAGAACATCAGCAACGAGAGCGCAACGTGGCGCAGCGAAAGACGAGGCATCGGGTGCTCCAGGGTCTGAGCGGTGGTTGCCCGCGTCAGAAGATGGTGGGGGCCTTCGCGCCAAGGATGATGGCCGGCTGCGAGTCGTAGTCGATGACCAGCCGGCTCGGCGGCGGCGGCATCGACGGGAGCACCACCACCACCCGGGTGGCGACCGAGGCCGGCTGGCGGGCGTCGATCTTCGCCTTCAGGCCGTCGAGGGCCGCGCCCGAGAGCGTCACCACCTTCGGCAGCGCGGTGAGCGACTCCTTCTCGGCCACGAGCTGCCCGCTGACGCTCAGCTGCGCCGAGGTCACCCGCGACGAGAGGTCGAGCGGCATGTTGGTGGCGCCATCGGTGAAGGTCAGCTTCTTCACCGTCAGCTCGATGCGCTGCACCAGCGAGGTGGCGCCCTTGAGGTCGGGAATGTTGGTGTAGTCCTCGGCGCGCAGCACCGGCACCTCGCGCTCGAACGAGAACTCACAGCCGCTCCCCACCACCTTCGTCTGCACCACCACGTCGCCCGAGGTGATGGGCATGCCGCAGGTGTAGGCCGACAGCCCCACCTCGGTGGACCCCTTGAGCGCGGGAATGCCCTTGGTCTCGTCGACCCGCACCTCGGCCGTCTGCCCACACGCCCACATCGCCAGCGCCGCTCCCACCCAGATGCTCAATCGCATGTCGTCTCCTTGGACGGCGTCAGTGCCCACCCGGGCGCCCGGCATTTGTTCGTCGCGCGTCGGTTCGAGTGTACAATGTCAGTGAATGATTCGGGCAGTCTTGAAACCGAGCGTTCACGACACGCGTGGGAACCTACCAGCTCGGACGCAGACTCGTCGCGGCCTCAGGAGTGGTCGAAGCGCACCTCGGGGCGCTGGACCGCGACTGGCTGGTGGTGTCACGGCTCTCGGCGCCGTGGTCGGCTGACGGCACCTTCGTCGAGCGCTTCGCCCAGCACGCGCGAGGCCTCGAGCAGGTGACGAGCCACGACGTGGCGCCGCTGGTCGAGTTCGGCTCCGGCGGAGACGGGCTGTGGTTCGTCGAGCGCACCTCCGACGGCGAGCCGCTGCGGGCGCTGATGGCGTCGAAGGTCGGCGGGCTCTCGGTGAACGAGTCGGTGGCCATCGTCGAGCGCGCGGCCGAAGGCCTCACGGCGCTGCACCGCGCGGGCCTCGTGCACGGCGACGTCTCGGCGTCGTCGCTGTTCGTGACCTCGACCGGTCGGGTGGTGCTGCTGCACGCGGGCGTCGCCGTCGTGGCGGGCGCCCACCCAGGCCGCGGTCCCGCGCGCAGCGAGCCCCACGCCATCGCCCCCGAGCAGCTCGGCGGGCCCTCGACCGCCTCGACCGACGTCTTCCGGCTCGGCCTCCTCTTCCTCGAGCTGTTGACCGGCCGCAGCCTCTTCGTGGCGAGCGACCCGCAGCACGTGCTGGGGCTGGCGCAGAAGTACCGCGGGGTGCCGCCCAGCGCGTTTCACGGCGTGCCGGAGCAGCTCCAGTCGATGCTGGGGTGGATGATGCAGCCTTCGCCGAGCGACCGGCCAAGCGCGTCGGAGTTCTCGAACGTGTTGAACCTCGCCAGCACCGCGCTGGGCCTGTCCACTGGCACCGGCGACGTCGCGGCGGCGTTTCGGAGGCTCTCACCCGACCGGCAGCCGCTGCTTTCGGGGCGCACCACCGAGCTGCGGCTGCAGCCTCCCAGGCCGCCTGCGCCGCCTCCACGGGTCTCTCCGCCCACCGCCCCGAAGCCCTCGGCGCCCGGCGCCACCCGCCTGGGCCGCATCGAGCCGCGCCGCGTCACCCATGAAGAGCTCGAGGCCGCGCGCCAGCGAGACGCCACCGCGCCCGCGACCGAGGCCACGGCGCGCCGGGAGCTCGCGCTCGGCGAGCAGCTGGTGCGCAACAAGAAGCTCACCCCCGTCACCCTGGCTGCGAGCCAGCAGCGGGCCCTGATGCTGAACCTCTCGCTCGCCGACACGCTCCTGGTTGACGGGGTGCTCGGCGAAGACGACGTGGTCGAGGCGCTCGCCCAGGTGACGCGCACCGCCTTCGTGGGGGCTGCCCGGCTCGCGGCCCTCGACGGCACCAACGCGCCGCTGCATCTGCTCCCAAAGGCCGAGGCCGAGCGGCTGGTGGCGGTGCCGCTGGCCGAGAAGGGCCCGGTGCTGGTCGCCGCCGTCATCGACCCGCTCGATGGGGCGCTGCTCGAGGCGCTCAAGCTCGCCAGCGGGCGCACCATCCAACCGGTGCGGGCCGGCGAGCGGGCGCTGCGCGACGCGCTGGCCCGCCTCTATGGTGGCGAGAGCGACGACCCTGACGCCTGGCTCGAGCGCGGGACGGGCCTCGAGGGCTCCGCGCCCCAACGCGAGGGCGCCGAGGCGCTGGCGCTGCCAGACGAGAGCGGCGAGCTCGAGCTCGAGGGCCGGGCGGCCGCGCGCACCCGCTCGGTGACCGCGTCCGGGCTCGACGAAGGGCAGACGAAGCTCGTCGAGCTGCTCCTCGGCGGCTACCAGGACGCGGGGCGCGAGGGCATCGCGCTGATTCAGCTGTGCGGCGACGTCGCCCGTCGCCTCAACGCCAGCACCGCGGACGTGGACAAGGCGCGCTTCGCGGCGGCGGCGCTGGTGACCCACAACCTCAGCCGCGGCGCCCCGGTCTTCTCCGTTCCGCCCTTGACCGACTTCCACACCCACCTCGGCCCGCTCGCGCTCCCGGTCAAGGCGCTGGTGCCCGCGCTCTTCGACGGCCTCAAGACGATGCCGGAGGACGTGGTGGGCCTGGCGGTGGTGTGCAGCTTCGTCTTCTGTCAGCTGGGGGAGTCCACCTGCCCCACGCCGTGGCAGCCGGTGCTGGCGGCCATGCGGACCCGCCGGTTGCCCTCGGTGGCCCTCGAGGCCCTCTCGCGCGTGCTCCAGGGCTAGCAGCGCAAGCGCTGCGAGCTGCTCGGCTCGAGGTTGAGGCAAACGCACGTCGTGCGCTCCGAAACGCCAGCCTTGGCGCGCGCGCTCGGCATGAGGGTTGTAGTGTCAGGCGCGCCTACCCCCTGACCGGAGGTCTCTCGTGCCCATCGTCTGTGCCATCGACTTCTCGACCTGGTCCACCTCGGCGGCGCTGGCGGCGGCGTCGCTCTCGGCCCGCACCAACGAACCGCTCTTCCTCGCGCACGTGCTCGAGCCCCACGTGGAGCGCATGGACGCGGCGGCCTTCGAGCGGGTGCAGTCGATGCTCCGCGAGCGCCTCAACACCGAGCGCGACCAGCTCAAGGGCCTCACCGCGGCCGCCATCGAGACGGTGGTGCTGACGGGCGAGGCCGCCGTCGCCATTCGCGCCTTCGCAGTCGAGAAGAAGGCCAGCGCCATCGTGGTGGGCTCGGCCGGGCACGGGGCGAGCGCGCTGGTGAAGCTGGGCGGCACCTCGGAGCGCCTGGCGACCGGCACCGACATTCCCGTGCTGGTGGTGCGCGAGCCCGACTCGATGACGGCCTGGGCGCAGGGCAAGGGGCTGCGGGTGATCCTCGGGTTCGACGACAGCGAGGCGTCGATGAGCGCGCTGCGGTGGGTCGAGGCCTTGCGCCGGCTCGCCCCCGTCGACGTGGTGCTCGCGCGCGTCTACTACCAGGACGAGGCCCACCGGCAGTACGGGCTCTCGAAGCGGTTCTCGTACACCGACGCGGACCCGCGGGTGGAGAGCCTCATCGAGCGCGACCTCAAGGCGCAGGTGCCGACGCTCGAGGGCAGCGGTGAGGTGCTGTACCGGGCGAAGCTGGCGGTGGGCCGCGTGGCCGATCACCTGCTCGAGCTGGCCGAGGCCGAGCGCTGCCAGGTGGTGGTGGTGGGCACGCACGGGCGGCAGGGGCTGGCGCGCATGTGGAGCGTCTCGGCGGCCGCGCTGCACCTCTCGCGCATGAGCGTCGCGGTGGTGCCCCCCGACGGGAAGCCGGCCCGCATCGCCCAGCCGCGCCTGAAGCGGGTGCTGGTGACGACCGACTTCTCGAGCCTCGGCAACGCCGCGGTGCCCTGGGCCTACGTGATGGCCGAGGCGAACGCCGAGGTGTACCTCGCGCACGTCACCCTCACCACGGGGCTGGCCGGAGAGCTGGTGGAGCAGTACCTGCCGTCGACCGACCTGATCCCCCACGCGCCCGCGCGGGTGGAGCTCGAGGTGGCGGCGCGGCTGCGCGCGTTGACGCCCGCGCACGCCGCCGAGAAGGGCATCATCACGCGCACCGAGGTGCTCCGCGGGCCCGGCGCCGCCAAGGCCATCACCGACGCCGCCGAGCGCATCGCCGCCGACGTCATCGTCATCTCGTCGCACGGCCGCACCGGGCTCTCGCGCGCGGTGTTCGGCTCGGTCGCCGAAGAGGTGCTCAAGACGAGCCGCAAGCCGGTGTTCGTGGTGCGCAGCTGAGGCGGCGCGGCGCGCTTGTCGCCGCGCGCGCCCGCGACGAGACTGCCGCCCATGGCGCTCTCCACTGAAGACCAGTTCAACCTCGAGGTCCTCAAGCTGCTCCTGCACGTCGCATGGGTCGACGGCGCGGTCGACCAGGCCGAGGCGAACATGCTGCTGAGCCTGGGCCGCAGCTGGACGGTGCCCGAGCTGGCGCTCCAGAAGCTGATGGAGGCGGTGAAGGCCGGGCGTCGGCCCTCGGAGCCCAACTGGGACCTGCTCCGCGAGCGCGCCGACGACGCCTTGCAGGCCGCGCGCGCGCTGGTGCTGGCCGACGGCAAGGTCCAGAAAGAGGAGATCGCGCTCCTCAAGAACCTGCAGGCCGCGCTGATGAACGGCTGACGTCGACGAGCGGCTGATCAGCCGCGCAGCAGCTGCTCGAGCGCGAGGTAGGCCTGCCCGAGGGCCTCGATGGGCGCGCTCTCGGAGCGCTGGTGCGCCTGGGCCGTCTCGCCGGGGCCGTAGTTCACCGCGTCGAGGCCCCACTCCGAGAGGCGGGCGACGTCGGTCCACGCCTGCTTGGCCTCGGCGGCCCTGCCCGACAGCTGCACCAGGCGCTGCAGGTGCGGGTTCGAGGCGCACACCCGGCCCGACGGCGCGAGGTCGGTGAACGCCACCTCGCAGCGGCCCGCCGCCAGCGCCAGCACGTCGTCCTTCGCCTGATCGACCGACTTGCCGGGCGCGAACCGGTAGTTCACGTTCAGCTCGAAGGCGTCGGGCACCACGTTGCGGGCCCGGCCGCCCTTCGCCAGCGTCGCGCTCATCACCTCGAAGAAGGAGTGGCCCGAGACGGTGACCTCGCGGCGGCCTCGCTGTTCCAGCTCGAGCAGCAGCGCGCCGGCGGCGTGGATCGCGTTCTTGCCCTGCCACGGCCTGGCGGAGTGCGCGGCCTGGCCCTTGAAGCTCAGCCGCGCGTGCACCGAGCCGACGCAGCCGACCTGCACCGCGCCGTCGGTGGGCTCCATGGCGATGGTGAAGGCCGTGCGCTTGAGCTCGGGCGCCGCGTCGAACAGCGGCGCCAGCCCCGACTCGAGGTACGGGCCCTCTTCGCGCTCGTAGAAGACCAGCCGCAGGTTGAAGGGCAGGGCGTCGAGGGGCAGCGCGTCGGCCAGCGCCATCATTACCGCCAGCGAGCCCTTCATGTCCGAGGCGCCCAGGCCGATGAGCCGGCCGCCCTCGAGGCGCGGCGCGGTGCCGTCGGGGTTCTCGGGCACGGTGTCGAGGTGGCCGACCAGGCTGAGGGTCGGCCGCGGGTCGTCGCGTCGGCCCACCGCGAGCGAGTTCGAGACGCGCACCACGCCCGCAGCGCCGAAGCGCGCGCGCGCCCAGGCGTCGACGAGGTCGGCGAGCGCCCGCTCGTCGCCGATGACCGAGGGCACCTTGATGAGGGTGAGCGCGCGCTCGGCGAGGGCCAGCGACAGCGTAGACGGCGACGTCACAGCGGCACGGCGAAGTCGCGCAGCACCTGGTTGAGCGACGTCTTCGAGTCGGTGGTGGCCGAGCGCTGCCCGATGATGAGCGCGCAGGGCACCTGGTACTCGCCGGCGGGGAAGGCCTTGGCGCGCGACCCGGGGATGACGACGCTGCGCGGCGGCACCCGGCCCTTGTGCACCACCTCTTTGTCGCCGGTGACGTCGATGATGTGCGTCGACGCGGTCAACACCACGTTGGCGCCGATGACCGCCTCTTCACCGACCTGCACGCCCTCGACGATGACGGCGCGGCTGCCGATGAAGGCGCCGTCTTCGATGATGACGGGCGTCGCCGAGGGCGGCTCGAGCACGCCGCCGATGCCCACGCCGCCCGAGAGGTGCACGTTGCGGCCGATCTGCGCGCAGCTGCCCACCGTGGCCCAGGTGTCGACCATGGTGCCGGCGCCGACCCACGCGCCGATGTTGACGTAGCCGGGCATCACCACCACGCCGCGCTCGCAGAACGCGCCGTAACGAATGGCCCCGGGCGGCACCAGGCGCACCCCGGCGCCGGCGAGGTCCTTCTTGAGCGGCACCTTGTCGTAGAACTCGAAGGGCGGCGCCTCCATCGTCTTCATCTCGCTCATCGCGAAGAAGCAGAGCACCGCCTCTTTCACCCAGGCGTTGACCTCCCAGCCGCCGGCGGCCTTCTGCGCGACCCGAATCACGCCGCGGTCGAGCAGCGCGACCGTCTCTTTGACGGCCATCGCGTAGAACGGCTCCTTCAGCTTCTCGCGCTCGGCGTAGGCCGCGCTCACCCGTCCCTTGAGGTCGTCGAGGTTCATGCGGCGCTTGTAGCCTGCGACCGCCGGCAATTGAACGACGAGAACGCGGCGCCGTGCTTTGGTTCACCCCGCGATGCGGGCGCGGACGTTGGCTGATCTGCCGGGGCGGTGCCACCAGTGCTGGATTCGCCTGGAGTTCTGC
Source organism: Myxococcus sp. (assembly GCA_014879945.1). Taxonomy (GTDB): domain Bacteria; phylum Myxococcota; class Myxococcia; order Myxococcales; family Myxococcaceae; genus Xiheimicrobium. The sequence continues at coordinate 2,113 of JACSRE010000180.1, read as the reverse complement.
ATCTGCCCGCACCTGCCGGTGGTGCAGACGAAGACCCGCGTGCTCCTGGTGCGCCACGAGCGCGAGTCGTGGAAGTCCACCGGCACCGCGCGCGTCGCGGGCCTCGCCATGCCCAACCTGCAGTTCGTCGACTTCGACGACGACCCGAAGGGCGTGAACGAGAAGCTGCCGGTGCTCGACGACGCGGTGCTGCTCTTCCCGTGCGAGACGCCCGCGCCGTGGCCCGAGACCCCGCCGAAGACGCTGGTGGTGCTCGACGGCACCTGGCGCCAGACGCGCCGCATGTTCACCAAGCTGCCCAGGCTGCACCCGCTGCCCCGCGTGCAGCTCGACACCCCCGCCGCGAGCGTCTTGCGGCTGCGAGACACCTCGTTCGAAGAGGGCCGCTCGACCCTCGAGGCGGTGGCCGAGGCGCTGGGCCGGCTCGAAGGCGAGGGCGTGCGCGACGCGCTCCTGCGCGTGCATGAGGACTTCGTCGAGCGGGTGCTCAGGGCGCGCGGCGTCTGGGAGCAGAAGCGCGAGGCCTTCGAGAAGTCCGCCCGCCCGCGTTCCTGAGGTAGAAGGCTGCCGTGCTGCGCCTCAAGGACGCCTCGGCGGTGTGCTACCGCTTCTTCGACGTGGCCGACTCCATCGACCTCGAGAAGTGCCGCGCCCTGCTCAACCACGACGGCGCGGGCGTTCGGCGGGTCGGCCTCTCGCGCGCCGACGGCGCCTACCTGCAGCTCTCGAACGCGCCGCTCGCGGCCGACCTCGGCGTCCGGTCGCTCGAGGTGCTGGGCCGCGCGCGCGAGGTGCGCCTGGGCGTTCGGCTGTTCGACCACGGCTGCCTCGCGGTGGTGCTGACCGTGCCCATCGACGCCGGGCAGAGCCTCGACGACGTCGCGCCCTTCGCCGACGAGCTCTACGACTCGAAGGCCATCGACGCGCTCGCGCTCGACGAGCTCACCCGGCTGCGCGCCCAGCTCGAGTCGGCCTTCAAGGGCGCTCACCTCTGGGACCACCACGAGGAGTACACGGTGCTGTCGGTGCGCGCGTTCGACACCCAGCCCAACGCCGAGGCGGTGCTCGCCGAGCCGTCGCTGGCCAGGCTGATTCTCGGCGAGGTCGGCCCCACGGCGCTCTCGCAGAACGAGACCCGCGAGGTGCTCGAGCACCACCACAGCTACACCGCCGAAGACCTGGCGCTGGTCGAGTGGAACGCCGCCTTCCTCTACGAGCCGTCAGGCAGCAGCGACATCGTCGACCTGCTCGAGATCGCCAACGCCCAGCTCCTCGAGCTGCGCTACTTCGACGCGGTGCTCGATGACGAGCTCACGCGCGTCTACGACAGCATCGGCAAGGGCAAGGGGTCGATCCTCTTCAGTCCGTACCGCAAGGTGCTGCGTGAGCTGATGCAGACGGTCATCGAGCTGTCGGAGTTCATCGAGCGCGTCGAGAACGCCCTGAAGATCGTCGGCGACGTGTACCTGGCCCGCGTCTACGAGAGCGCGGTCCGCCAGCTGCGGGTGAAGCAGTGGTCGGAGCAGGTCTCGCGCAAGCACAAGCTGCTGCTGCAGACCTACGGGCTGCTCAAGGGCGAGGTCGATCACGATCGGTCGCTGACCCTCGAGCTGATGGTGGTGGTGCTGATCTTCCTCGAGATCGTGATGGCGCTGGTGAAGGTGCAGGGCCATTGAGCCCGCGTGGCCATGGGCGGCCGCCCGCGGCGCAGCGCTGAGGTCCGGGCCTCGGCGCGCGCACCCCCGGTCACGACGACCGGTCGAAGGTGCCGTCCCCGGCGTCGCGAGTTCGCCCCGCCTGGCCGGACGGGTGTAGCCTCGCCGTTCGCGGTGATGACTGAACCGACCCGGCGCTTCGGCGACCTCCTCATCGAGCTGGGCCTGGTCACCGAAGGCCAGGTGCAAGAGGCGCTCGCGGTGCAGCCGCTGACGGGCGCGCGGGTCGGAGAGGCCCTGCTGTCGCTCGGCTACCTCACCCGCCCCCAGCTCCAGCGCGCGCTCTCGACGGCCATCTCGCGCGGTGACGCGGTGGTGCTCGAGCGACCGCCGCTGGGCGAGATCCTCGTCGGCCTGCAGTACCTCGAGGCCGAGGCGCTCGAGGCGTCGCTCGCGCA
>JACSRE010000266.1 GCA_014879945.1 Myxococcus sp. | reverse complement strand
GGCCACGCCAGCCTGTCGACGACCCAGCGGTACACCGCCGTCTCGTTCGAGCAGCTGCAAAAGGTCTACGACGACGCACACCCGAGGGCGTGACGTGGCGAAGAAACCCGAGCCGTTCAACAACCCCTTCGCGCAGGTGAAGCTCGAGGCGCCGAAGCAGGCCCCGAAGGCGGCGGCTCCGGCGCGCGAAGCGCCGAGGAGGAGCAGCCTCGATGACGACGCCGCGCTCTTCCTCGAGAGCGTGGGCGAGGTCGCGCGGGTGAAGGTGAAGGCCACCAGGGTCGCGCCGGGAGCCCCGCCGGCCGCCGATGCCGTGCGCCTTCAGACTGACGAGGCCGAGTCGCTGGCCCGCCTCGCCGAGCTGGTGGCCGACGACGCCTTCGAGCTCACCGACGACACCGAGGCGGTGGAAGGCGCGGTGAAGGGCTTCGACGAGCGCGTGATGAAGAAGCTCAAGCGCGGCGAGTTCCCGCCGCGGGCCACGCTCGATCTGCACGGGAAGACGCGAGAGCAGGCCAGGCCCATGCTCGAGAAGTTCGTCGCCGACGCGAAGGTCGCGGGCCACCGCTGCGTGCTGGTGGTGACGGGCCGAGGGCTCAACTCGCCCGACGCCGTGCCCGTCATCAAGCTGGGCGTGCAGGGGTGGCTCACCCGGGGCCGGCTCTCGCGGCAGGTGCTGGCGTTCTGCACCGCGCGCCCCGAGGACGGCGGCGTCGGCGCGCTGTACGTCCTCCTCCGGCGCTGAGCCGCCGCGCTCCGCTTCACCGTCGGGGCCGAGGCCGTCACCTGAGCGGCTCGAGGTGCACTCCGCCGAGGTGAACGGGCGCGCCGCGCTCGGGCGCCACGCCGTAGAAGACGACCACCGCCGAGCAGGGCGCGGCGGTCTCTGCTGGCAGCGCGCTGCGCAGCCGCGCCGCGAACGAGAGGCCCTCGAGCAGCGCGGCGACCTCGCGGGTGGGCGTCGAGAGCACCCGGAGCTCGCGCACCGCGCTGGCGAGGGCGGGCGCCCCGGCGGCGCGCGAGAACACCGAGCCCAGCGCGTCGCCATCACACGGCGTCGTGTCGGCCAGCAGCAGCTCCTCGAGCGCGGCCTCGTCAGGCGCGTGGCCCACCCAGACCGAGGCGACGAGCGGCGACGACACCGCGCGACTCTGGCACGCCTGACCGGGCGGTGGGCCGGGTTCTCGAAGCCTGTTACATCGCGCCCATGACGACGATTCTGTGCGTCCGGCGCGACGGCAAGACGGTCATTGGCGGCGACGGGCAGGTGACGCTGGACAAGATCGTGATGAAGGGCAACGCGCGAAAGGTGCGGCGCCTCGGCGACGGCTCGGTCGTCGCGGGCTTCGCGGGCGGCACCGCCGACGCCTTCACGCTCTTCGAGCGCTTCGAGGCCAAGCTGCTCGAGTTCCAGAAGAACCTGCCGCGCGCCTGTGTCGAGCTCGGCAAAGACTGGCGGACCGATCGGTTCTTGAGGCGGCTCGAGGCGCTGCTGGTGGTGGCCGACGCCGAGCGCACCCTCATTCTGTCTGGGGCCGGCGACGTGGTGGAGCCCGATCACGGCATCGCGGCGGTGGGCTCGGGCGGCTCCTATGCCCTCGCGTCGGCCCGGGCGCTGCTCCAGCACTCCTCGCTCTCGGCGCGGCAGATCGTCGAGGCCTCGCTGGGCATCGCCGCCGAGATCGACATCTACACGAACCCCTCGCTGACCTTCGAGGAACTCTGACCATGCGCCCGTCGCTGACGCCGCGAGAGATCGTCGCCGAGCTCGATCGCTACATCGTGGGCCAGACCAACGCCAAGCGCGCGGTGGCCATCGCGCTGCGAAACCGCTGGCGCCGCCAGCAGGTCACCGGCGAGCTGCGCGACGACATCACGCCGAAGAACATCATCCTCATCGGGCCCACCGGGGTGGGGAAGACCGAGATCGCGCGGCGGCTGGCGAAGCTGGCCGGCGCGCCCTTCGTGAAGGTCGAGGCGTCGAAGTTCACCGAGGTCGGGTACGTGGGCCGCGACGTCGAGTCGATGGTGCGCGATCTGGTCGAGGCGGCGATCTCGCTGGTGCGTGAGGAGGAGCTCGAGCGCGTCAAGCCGCGGGCCGTCGAAGGCGCGGAGGACCGGCTCGCCGAGCTGTTGAAGACCGGCGGCGCGGCCCCGCGAGGCTTCGGGCTCTCGGCTGCCTCCGGGCCGGCCCCGCGCCTGTCGGACGGCGATCGCGAGAAGCTGCGGGCGCAGCTCCGCGCGGGCACCTTCGACGATCAGATCGTCGAGATCGAGGTGCAGGACTCGAGCCTCACCTTCGTGCGCAACTTCTCGGGCCAGGGCCTCGAGGAGATGGGCGTCAACCTGCAAGACCTCTTCAAGGGGTTCCCCGGGCAGAGCCGCACCCGCAAGCGCAAGGCGCCGGTGCCCGAGGCGCTCAAGCTGCTCGAGGCCGAGGAGTCGGCGAAGCTGGTCGATCAAGACCAGATCACCCGTGACGCCATCAAGCGCGCCGAGAACGACGGCATCATCTTCCTCGACGAGATCGACAAGATCGCCAACCGCGAAGGCGCCAAGGGCGGCCCCGACGTCTCGCGTGAAGGCGTGCAGCGCGATCTGCTGCCCATCGTCGAGGGGAGCAGCGTCACCACCAAGTACGGCCCGCTCAAGACCGATCACGTGCTCTTCATCGCGGCGGGCGCCTTTCACGTCTCGAAGCCGTCCGATCTCATCCCCGAGCTGCAGGGCCGCTTCCCCATTCGGGTCGAGCTCGAGGCGCTCAGCGGCCAGGACCTCGTGCGGATCTTGCGGGAGCCGAAGAACTCGCTCCTCAAGCAGTACACGGCGCTGCTGTCGGTCGAGGGCGTGGCGCTGAGCGTCACCGACGAGGCCATCGAGGCGCTCGCCCGCCTCGCCCAGCAGGTGAACGAGCGCAGCCAGAACATCGGCGCGCGCCGGCTCCACACGGTGCTCGAGCGGCTGCTCGAAGACGTCTCGTTCAGCGCCTCTGACTCGAGCCAGAAGCAGATCGTCGTCGACGCCGCGTTCGTGCGCGAGAAGCTGGCCGACCTGGTGAAGGACGAGGACCTGTCGCGGTACATCTTGTAAGGAACGCCCTCATGATCGAAGCCAAGCCCGCCGAAGCCGCTGCGACGTCGGTCGCCGCGCCCACCAGGACCGACCGCATCATCGAGCGCGCGAAGCACCACCTGCTGCAGAACTACAAGCAGCAGCCCATCGTGCTCGTGAAGGGCGAGGGCCCGTGGGTGTGGGACGCCGAGGGCAGGAAGTACCTCGACCTCATCGGCGGCATCGCCACCTGCGCGCTGGGCCACTGCCACCCGGCGGTCGTCGGGGCTGCGAAGGCGCAGCTCGAGACGCTATGGCACGCCTCGAACGTCTTCTACACCGAGCCCCAGATCCAGCTCGCCGAGCGCCTCACCTCGGCGTTCGGAGGCGCCGACGCCCGCGCCTTCTTCTGCAACTCGGGCGCAGAAGCCAACGAGGCCCTCATCAAGCTCGCCCGCCGCTGGCAGCACGAGATCGCCGGGAACAAGCAGCGCTCCGAGATCATCACCTTCGAGGGCGGCTTCCACGGGCGCACGCTGGCGACGGTCACCGCCACCGCGCAGCCCAAGTACCAGGCCGGCTTCGAGCCGCTGCCCCAGGGCTTCGTCTACGCGCCCATGGGTGACCTCGACGCCGTCAAGCGCCTGGTGGGCCCCCAGACCGCCGCGATCCTGGTGGAGCCGATCCAGGGAGAGGGTGGGGTGCGGCCCGCGCCCGCCGGCTTCCTCAGGGCGCTGCGCGCGCTGTGCGACGAGCACGGCCTGCTGCTGCTCATCGACGAGGTGCAGACCGGCATCGGCCGCACCGGCACCGTCTTCGGCTACCAGGTCGAGGCGATTCAGCCCGACGCGATCTCACTGGCGAAGTCGCTCGGCAACGGGCTGCCGATCGGGGCGATGGTGTGCAGCGACGCCGTCGGCAAGGCGCTGCCGTCTGGCACGCACGGGTCGACCTTCGGAGGAAACCCGGTCGCCGCCGCCGCGGCCGTCGCGACGTGGGATCTCGCGACCGCCCCGCAGATGCTCGCCTCGAACGTTCACAACGGCGCGCTGCTCCACCAGCTCGGCGCCTCGATCAAGGCGCGCCACCCGGGCCGGGTCGTCGAGTGTCGTGGCCGCGGAATGCTCTTCGGCATCGAGGTCGACTCGGGCGCCGCCGACGTCGTCGCGCGATGCCGGCAGAACGGGCTGCTCGTCAACCTCGCCGGCGAAAAGACCGTGCGCTTCGCGCCGCCGTATGTGACCAGCTCCCATGAACTGACCGAGGGGTTGACGCTCTTCGAGCGTTCGCTCTGAGATGCGCCACTGGGGTGTAGCGAGCGATGCCTGAAGCCGAGAAGGTCGACATTCCCGAGGAGCGCCAGAGAGAGATCCTGGCGATCGAGGCGAAGCTCGGCGCGAACCACTTCGAGGTGCTTGGGGTACCCGCGGGGGCCAGCAAAGAAGACGTGCGCGACGCCTTCCACGCGCTCTCGCGGCGGTTCCACCCCGACCGGTTCCACGGAAAGGAGCTCGGGTCCTTCCGGGCGCGCATCGACACCATCTTCAAGCGGCTGGTGGAGGCCAACAACGTCCTCACCGACCCCGACAAGCGGCAGGCCTACCTCGACGCCAACCCGTTCGTGCGCGCGGCGATTCGCGCGGCGACCGGCAGTACGCCCGCGCACCAGCCCGAAGCGCCCAGGAGCGCCGAGGACGACGCCCGTGACGCCGAGCGCCGCGCGCGGCTGTCTCGGCACCCGTACCTGGCCAGGTCGTCCAAGGTGTTCGAGCAGCTCCACAAGGCGCGCGCGCACATCGCCAAAGGAGAGTTCAGCCACGCCTTCACCATGCTGAACCTGGCCGCGCAGATCGACCCGCAGAACGCCGAGGTGAAGGCGCTGCTGCCCGAGGTGCGCAAGAAGGCCGAGCTGCTGCGGAGCGAGACTGACTACAAGCGCGCGCTCACCGCCCTCGAGCAGGGCAACGACGACCTCGCGCTGCAGGCGCTCCGTGCCGCCGTCAACGCCAGCGCCTCCAACGCCCAGGCGGCGCTGAAGGCGGCCCAACTGCTCGAGCAACGCGGCGGCGACGTCAAAGAAATCAGCAGCTTTGCCCAGAAGGCCGTCGACGCTGCGCCCACCAACGTCGAAGCGCGGGTGTTGTTGGGCCGCATGCTCGAGCAAGGGGGCATGAAGGCGCTGGCCAAGAAGCACTTCGAAGAGGCGGCGCGCCTGGGTCCCGATCACCCCGAAGTGAAAAAACACGTCAAGAAGCGCTGGCCGTTCTAACGTCCGGAATTCATGGCAGAGCGTGAGCCAGTCATTGGGATCGATCTCGGGACGACGAACAGCGTCGTGGCGTTCATGCAGGACGGCACGCCGACCGTCATTCGCAACCGTGCTTCGACGAACCTGACGCCTTCCGTCGTCGCGCTCTCGAAGACCGGCAAGATGCTGGTGGGGCAGATCGCCAAACGTCAGGCCATCACCAACGCGACCGACACCGTCTACGCCGCCAAGCGACTCATCGGGCGAAAGTTCTCGGCCCCGCAGACGCAAGACGGCGTGAAGTCGCTCTCGTACCAGGTGTCGGCGGGCCAGCACGACGACATCCGCATTCAGCTCGGCGACAAGCACTACTCGGTGCCTGAGATCTCCGCGATGGTGCTGCGCGAGCTCAAGCTCGACGCCGAGGCCTTCTTCGGAAAGCCGGTGCGCAAGGCCGTCATCACCGTGCCCGCGTACTTCAACGACGGCCAGCGCCAGGCCACGAAAGACGCAGGGCGCATCGCGGGCCTCGAGGTGCTGCGCATCATCAACGAGCCCACCGCCGCGGCCCTGGCCTACGGCTTCGGCAAGTCGGTCAACGGAAAGATCGCCGTGTTCGATCTGGGCGGCGGCACCTTCGACGTCTCGGTGCTCGACGTGTCGAGCGGCGTGTTCGACGTCATCGCCACCGGCGGCGACACCTACCTGGGCGGCGAAGACTTCGACAACCGCCTCATCGAGTGGCTGGTCTTCGACTTCGCCAAAGAGAACGGCATCGATCTGAGAAAAGATCGCATGGCCCTGCAGCGGCTCAAGGACTCGTCCGAGAAGGCGAAGATCGAGCTGTCGAGCGCGAAAGAGGCGCAGATCAACCTGCCCTTCATCTCGTCTCCGCCCGGCGGCGGCGCGGCGCTGCACCTGCAGAAGACCCTCACCCGCGAGAAGTTCGAAGAGCTCTGCGGCGATCTGATCGCGCGCACCATCACCATCTGCGAGCAGGTGCTCAACGACGCCAAGGTGAAGTCGACCGACCTGAAGGAGATGATCCTCGTCGGCGGCATGACGCGGGTGCCGAAGGTCGTCGAGGCGGTGAAGCAGTTCTTCCGCCGCGACCCGTGCAAGGGCGTGCACCCCGACGAGGTGGTGGCGCTCGGCGCCGCGGTGCAGGCCGACGCCCTCACCAGCGCCGACAGCGAGGTGGTGCTGCTCGACGTCACCCCGCAGAGCCTCGGAGTGGCGGTGGCGGGCGGCTACGTGCGACGGCTCATTCCGCGCAACACCACGGTGCCGACGTCGGTGACCGAGATCTTCAACACCTCGAAGGACGAGCAGACCACGGTGAAGATCATGGTGCTCCAGGGCGAGGCCGAGGTGGCCCACCAGAACGAGCTGTTGGGCGAGTTCATCCTCACCGGCCTGCGCAGCGCGCGCCGCGGCGAGGTCGAGATCGACGTCACCTTCGAGATCAACTCCGAGGGCATCGTCTCGGTCTCGGCGCGAGACCGCGAGACCGGCCTGCAGCAGTCGATTCAGGTGACCGCCTCGGGCGGCCTCACCGAAGAGGAGCTCAAGCGCATCATGGAGGAGCAGGCCGATCTGCTGCTCGAGGCGCGCACGGGCGAAGAGCTCCAGAGCCGCAAGCTCGAGCTCAAGGGGCTGATGAAGGAGGTCGAGGACCTGATGCCCGAGCTCGACAAGGCCACCCAGGGCTCCGAGTTCGGCCAGGAGGCCATCAGCAAGGCCAAGGCGGCCCTCGAGAACGCGCGGCGCGCCTTCGAGTCACCGGTGCTCTCGAAGGTCACCGAGAGCATGGACGTGCTGACCCGCACGGTCAGCCTCTTCAAGGGTGTGTTGGAGCGGATCAAGTGATGGGTGCCGGGGGATGAGCAAAGAGCGGGCGGCACAGCTCGTCGACGCCGGAGTGTGGCTCCGGCTCTCGGGTGACCTCGACGGGGCGCGGAAGCTCTTCGAGCGCGCGCTCAAGCTCGACCCGGCCAACGAACGCGCGGAGCAGCTGCTCCGGGCCGGCCCGGTGCCGCCCGAGGCCGAGGGCACCACCTCGGCAGAGACGGCCTTCGAGCCGTCGGTCGCGCCAGCGGTCGCGCCGATCGCAGCGCCTGCGGCGCCCGATCGCGCCCCCTCGCCGCACGCCCCCGAGGCCCCCGCGCCGTCGGCGGCCGAGCTCGACTGGGGCAAGGCGACCGGGTTCGATTCTCCACGGCCCTTCAGCATGCCCTCGCCGAGGCCGGCGTCGAGCCCGAGCCCCGTCGCGAGCACCCCGAGCGCGACCATCTCGCTGGGCGTCGACTACGACTTCCCGGTCCGCTCCACCCCGCCCATCTACGGCGCGTCGAGCTGTCTCTT
>JACSRE010000329.1 GCA_014879945.1 Myxococcus sp. | reverse complement strand
GCTGCGCCTGAACGGCCAGCCAGTCGAGCTTCGAGTCATTGCCCACGGCGTCGAAGCGCCCGATGTAGGCCGCGCGCTGTTCGCTGATCACCCTGCCCTGCAGCGTCAGCTTGCCCAGCCCGTCGGCCTCGAACGACGCCCCCAGCCCTGCGTTGACGAGCAGGCGCTGATCGTTGGTGAACTTGTCGGGCACCTGCGGCGTGGTGGTGTCGAGCCCGTCACGCACGATGGGCCGCTTCGCGCCCTGCTGGGTGGCCACGTCGGCGTCTCCAAACAGCGTCAGCCCGCCGAACGCCTTCGCCGCCGAGAGGTGCCCATCGAAGGCCCCGAAGAGCCCGCCGGTGAAGGACGCGCGGAGCCCCTGCTGCCGGTTCGTCACCAGGTTGATGACGGCGGTGAAGTTGCCCAGGCCCACCTCGGCGGTCGCGGGCCCGCGGTAGATCTCGATGCGCTCCAGGGTGTCGATGGGCAGGTTGGCCAGCGCCTTGGCGTCGTAGAACGCGTTGAGCTTCTGCCCGTTGAGCGTGAAGAGCATGTCGGCCTCACCGCGCAGGCCGCGAACGCCGAGGCGAAACGTGCCCTGCACGTCGCGCGAGACGTTGAGGCCCGGCACCAGATCGAGCGCCTCGAAGACGTAGCGAACGCCGAGCTGCTTGAGCTGCGCCTGCGTGAGCACCGTCGGCATCCACGCGGAGCGCGCGCTCGACTCCACCACCCGCTGGACGACGGCGCCGGTCTCTTCGGCCGCGTACATCGCCAGCTCCTCCTCCAGCTCGCTCCGCTTCCTCGGCGGCTCGGGCTTGTCGCCCTTCTGCGGCTCCGCGGCGTGCTCGGTGGGCCTGGCCTCGGGCGCCTTCTCGACTGGCCTGGGCTCGGGCTTCTTCTCGACCGGCTTCGCCGCGGGCTCGGGCTTGACCTCGGCGGGCTCGGGATCAGGCGGCGGCTCCACCGGCTCCTCGACGCACTTCTTGCCCTTCTTCGTCTTCTTGCACTTCACCTTCACGGGCGGCTCGACAGGCTTCGGCTCGTCGATCGGCGCCGGCTCTGGTTTGGGGTCGACGGGGGCCGCGCCTGGCACGGGCACCCTCACCGGCTTGAACGCGGTGCCGAAGAGCGTGAGCACCTCACCGAGCCGGGTGGTGCCCTCGACGTAGTACTCGACGGCCGGCGGGGTGATTCGCGCGCCCGGCACCACCACCCGGTAGAGGTCGCCGTACTGCAGCTCGAGGGCGAGCGACTCGTACGCCTTGCCCGGCGCGCGAAGCTTCAACGACACCGTCGAGAGCGAGTCGCCCGTCAGCGAGCCCTCGAGCGTGAAGTCAGCGCCGGCCTTCAGCTCGAGGGGCGGCGTGTGCAGGAAGCCGACCTTCGGGTCGGCAGCCAGCGCGAGGCACGGAGCCAGCAACAGCAGCAGCCAGGGAGCGCGGGGCACGAGGACCCGATGGTGGGCCGCGGCGGCCGACAACGCAAGCCAGGAAATTGCCGTCACCCCAGGTGCATGGAAGCGTACCGGCTCTCCTCCGATGCAGCCGTCGCTCGCCCTGCAGCAAGCCCTCTTCCGTCATCAACAACGGCAGATCGACGCCCTGGTCGTCGGCGCGTCGCCGGCCTTCAAGGCCTACGAGGCGCGCTACCGGAGGCTGAGCAGCCGCTACCGCCGGGCCCTCGACATGAGCGGCGTGCATCGGCGCGTCACGAGCGCAGACGTGGTGCACGTCGGCGACTACCACACGCTCCGCTTCGCCCAGCGCGCCTTCCTGGAGCTGGCCACCAGCGCCGTCGGCAGCGGCCGCCGGGTGGTGCTGGCGCTGGAGTTCGTCGAGGCGCGGCACCAGGCGACGGTCGACCGGTACCTGAAGGGCCGGCTGGGCGATCGCGCCTTCCTCGATCGCATCGGCCACCCCTACTCGGGCGCGTTCGACATCTGGCCGCACTTCAAGCCGCTCTTTCAGTTCGCGCGAAGTCACCGGCTGCAGGTGGTGGCCATCGACAAGCGCGCCGCCGGCAAGGACTCGCTCCAGCGCCGTGACGAGGCGGCGGCGAAGCTGATCGCGAAGGCCGCGCTGGCGCCCGATCGCCCGCTGGTGCTGGTGCTGATGGGCCAGTACCACGTCGCCCCGCCCCACCTGCCGGCCTCGGTCGAGCGCGCCCTGGGCACGAACGCGCGCGCGCAGCTGGTGGTGCTCCAGAACCCCGAAGGGGTGTGGTGGAAGCTGGCGAGCAAGGGGCTGGCCGACTCGACCGAGGCGGTGGAGCTCAGCGACGACGTCGTGGGCATCTTCAACGCCTCGCCGCTGGTGAGCCAGCGCACCTTCCTCGACTACTGCGAGGCGGAGGCGGGCGACGCGCCCATCGAAGACGGTGGCCTGGCCGCGACGGTGCGGGCGCTGGTGAAGGCGATCGCGAAGCTGGTCGGCGTGCAGGTGGCGGGGCCGCTGTCGAAGCTCGAGGTGCTGACGCCCAACGATCTCGACGTGCTCGAGCGCCTCGAGCGCCGGGGAGGCTTCACGCGGGTCGAGCTCGAGCACCTCGAGCGCCACGTCCTCTCGGGGCAGAGCGCGTTCGTGCCCCGCGCGCGCACCATCTGGCTGTCGGGCTTCTCGCTCAACCACGCCGCGGAAGAGGCCGCGCACTTCGTTCGGCACTGCGCGCTCGACGCCCCGATGGACCGTGAGCGCCCGCGCGCCGACGCGTTCTGGGCGCGCTGCGTGGAGGAGGCGATCGGCTTCTTCGGCTCCAAGCTGGTCAACCCGCGCCGCACCTGCCCGTCGCTGAGCGAATGGACGGGCGTGTTCACCCACGGCGAAGGCAAGCAGCGCGAGACGGCCGCCTTCGTGCTGGCGCTCTCGAGCCTGCCAGACGTGCGCAGCGCCGACGCGAAGCGGCTGCTGCCCTCTCGGCTGGAGCAGTTCCACGCCGTCAGCCACGCGCTCGGCTACCTGCTGGGAGAGGCGCTCTACCAGGCGCACCGCGCGGGTCGCTTCGGGAGCCGGCAGGTCGCCGCCCTCTTTCGCGATCCCATCGAGTCGGGGCCGGCGTCGTACGCGCGCTGGCTCGAGCGCTCGAAGGCCTGAGGCCCCGCGACGCGCTACCGCTCGCGTCCGACCGCGGCGAGCAGCCGGGCCCGCGCGGCGGCGAGCGTGAAGCCGGCCTGCGCCACCTGCGCGCCCGCCTGGGTGAAGGCCACCTGCGCGTCAGACAGCTCGATGACGCTGCCGGCGCCGGCCTGGTACCGGCCCTCGGCCAGCCGCAGCCGCTCACCCGAGGCCGTCTTCGCTTCGTGCGCGACCTCGAGCGCCTCGCGGGCGGCGTGCACGTCGAGCTGCGCCTGCTCGACGTCGAGGCGCACCTGCTGCTCCAGCGTCTCGACCTGCGCCTTCGTCGCCACCAGCGTCGCCTCGGCCTCGGCCTGCTGCGCCTGGGTGAGCCCGCCCTGGTAGAGCTGCCACGACAGCGAGAGCTGGCCGCTGAGGTTGGGCACGATGGCGCCCAGCTGGCGCGCCTGGGCGTTGGTCGACACCTGCGCCGAGAGCGTCGGCCAGTACGAGCCCTTCACCGCGGCCAGGGCGAACTCCTGGGACTGGACCGAGGCCGCAAGCTGCGCGGCCTCTGGGCGGGCCTCGAGCCCTTCGGCCACCAGCGCGTCGAGGCTCGCCTCTTCGCGCGCGATCGCGCCCGGCGGCCCATCGGTGAGCGCGGCCTTGACCTGCTTGACGCCCACCACCTGCGCCAGCCGCGCGCGCGCCAGCGACACCGCGTTCTTCGCGTTCACCAGCGAGAGCCTCGCGTTCGCCACCTCGGCGCGCGCCTGCGCGAGATCGATCTCGGGCCGGGCGCCGGCGGCCACGAAGGCCTGAATCTGCGTCAGGTGGGCGGCGGTGTTGTCGAGGGCGGCCTGGGTGACGGCGACGAGCTCCTCCTGCGCCTTCACCGAGAAGTACGCGGTGCGGACGTTGAGCGCCGTCGTGAGCTCGAGGCTCCTGGTCTGCGCCGCCTGCCCGTCGGCCGAGCGCCGCGCCGCCTGGTGCCGGTTCCAGGTCGAGAAGAAGTCCCACACCAGCACCTGCGCGCTCACGTTGCCCGAGAAGAAGTCGAACGAGTCGAGGCTCAGGCTCGACGCGCCGGACAGTGAAGACGGGAGCGCGCCGGGCCGCGCCACGAAGTTCGCCGTCGAGCGCGAGTACTGCAGCCCCAGGCTGACCTGCGGCAGCAGCGGCGCGAACGACTCACGCGCCCGGGCCTGCGCGGCCAGCTCCTGCGCGCGCGCCGCCTTGAGCGCCGGCACCTGCTCGAGGGCCTTCGCGAGCGCGTCATCGAGCGTGAGCCCCTCTTGCGCGCGGGCCACCGACGACACCACCACCAGCGCCAGCGCCAGCCTCACTCGAACCTCAAGGCGGTGATGGGGTCCATCCGTGAGGCCTTGAGCGCCGGGTAGAGCCCGAAGCCCACGCCCACCACGCCGCTGAAGCCGGTCGCGAGCGCCACGATGTCGGCCCGCACCAGCAGCGGCCACCCGAACTGCACCGACAGCTGCTGCGCCGCGAAGAGCCCCAGCCCCACGCCGACCAGCCCACCCACGATCGCCAGCACCAGCGCCTCGACGAGGAACTGCGCCAGGATCTGCCCCGGGGTGGCGCCCACCGCCATGCGAATGCCGATCTCGCGCGTTCGCTCGGTCACGCTCACCAGCATGATGTTCATGATGCCGATGCCGCCGACGAGGAGCGAGACGGCGGCGATGCTGGCCAACAACGCGCTCAAGGTGTTGGCGCCCTCCTGCTGCGCGCTGGCGACCTCGGCGAGGTTGCGAATGCTGAAGTCGTCTTCGGCGCCCTGCCCCAGGCGGTGGCGATCGCGCAGCAGCGAGCTGACCTGCCGCTGGGCGCGCGCCGTGTCTTCTCCCGAGCGCACCTGCACGAAGATCACCCCCGAGAGGAAGTTGCCCAGGCCGGGGCTCAGGCGCGCCTTGAAGGTGGAGCTGGGGATGAAGACGGTGTCGTCGTAGTCCTGCCCCATGGGGCTCTGGCCCTTCCTGGCGAGCACGCCGGCCACCACGAAGGGCACGCCCTTGAGGCGCACCGACTGGCCGATGGGGTCGGCGCCCGGGCCGAAGAGCTTCTCGGCGACGGTGGCGCCCAGCCACATCACCTTCGCGCCCGAGTCGAGGTCCGAGTCGCTCATCGGCGCGCCCAGCGCGGTCTGCCAGCGGCGAATCTCGAAGTAGGTGGGCGTGGTGCCCTGAATGCTGGTGCCCCAGTTCTGCTCTTCGCTCTGCACCTGCCCGCTCAGGCGCAACGCTGGGGCCGCGGCCGAGACGAGCGACGCCTCGGTCTGAATCGCCTTGAGATCGTCCCAGGTGAGGGTGGGCTGGGTGCCGAAGCCGCCCCGGGCGCCACCCGACGAGCTCGACCCCGGCATGACGATGAGCAGGTTGGTGCCCATCGCCGCGAAGGTCTCTTCGACCTGGGTGCGCGCGCCCTCGCCGATGGCCACCATGGCGATGACCGCGGCGACCCCGATGATGATGCCGAGCGCGGTGAGGAAGCTGCGCAGCTTGTTGCGGAGGAGCGCGCGCAGGGCGAGCCGGCTGGTCTGGAGCGGTCCCATCGAGTTCAGGCCTCGTGTCGGTTCGGGTCGAGCCGAAATGGCGTCTGCTGCGTGTCGGAGAGGATCTGCCCGTCGCGCAGCGTCACCACGCGCTGCGCCCAGGCGGCGACGTCGTGCTCGTGCGTCACCAGCACCACGGTGAGGTCGCGCAGGCCCGTCAGCAGCGACATCACCTCTTCGCTCGTCCTGGTGTCGAGCGCGCCGGTGGGCTCGTCGGCCAGCAGCAGGCTGGGGTTCGTCACCAGCGCCCGCGCGATGGCGACGCGCTGCTGCTGGCCTCCCGAGAGCTGGTTGGGCAGGTGCTCGAGGCGATCGCCGAGCCCGACCCGCGTGAGGGCCTCGGCCGCGCGCGCCCTGCGCTGCCGGGTGCCGACCCCCGCGTACAGGAGCGGCAGCTCGACGTTCTCGAGCGCCGAGGTGCGCGAGAGCAGGTTGAACGACTGGAAGACGAAGCCGATGGTCTTGTTGCGGGTGCGGGCCAGCTCGGCGCGCGACTGGCGCGAGACGTCGACGCCGTCGAGCAGGTAGCGGCCTGCGGTCGGACGATCGAGGCAGCCCACCACGTTCATCAGCGTCGACTTGCCCGAGCCCGAGCTCCCCATGATCGCCACGAACTCGCCGCGCGCGACCTGCAGCGTCACGCCCCGCAGCGCGTGCACCTCGACGTCGCCGAGCGAGAAGACCCGCGTGATGCCTTCGAGGGCCACCACCGGGCCCGCCATCTCAGAAGGCCCTCCGCATGCCGCCGCTGCCCACCGAGGACCCGCCCAGCCCCGCCGGCCTGGCGCCGTCAGCGCTCTGCTTGTCGGTGATCACCCGGGCCCCCTCGCTCACCGCGCCCTCGACCACCGTCACCGAGCCATCCGACAGGCCGACCGTCACCACCACGGGGCTGGGGGTGTCGCCCTCGAGCACCCAGAGCAGCCGCTTGCCGGGCTCGGGCTTCGAGACCTTGCGCATGAGCTCGGCGTCGGGCCGGAAGCGCAGCGCGGCGTTCGGCACCCGCAGCGCGTCGTCGGCGCGGGCGTAGATGAAGGCGACGTTCGCGGTCATGCCCGGGCGCAGGAGCAGCTCGTCGTTCGCCACGTCGATCACCGCGTCGTAGGTGACGACGTTCTGCACCACCTGGGGCGAGTAGCGGATCTGCCGCACCCGGCCCTTGAAGGCGCGGTTGGGGAAGGCATCGACCGAGAAGGTGGCCTCCATGCCGTCAGAGAGCTTGCCCACGTCGGCCTCGGCCACGTTGGTGTCGACCTGCATCTTCGAGAGGTTCTCGGCGATGGTGAAGAGCGTCGGCGCCGCCAGCGAGGCGGCGACCGTCTGGCCGACGTCGACGGCCCGCGAGATCACCGTGCCGTCGATGGGCGAGGTGATGGTGGTGTACGCGAGGTTCACCTGCGCCTGCTGCCTGGCGGCGCGGGCCTGCGCGACGGCGCCCTCGGCCGCCTGGATGTTGGCCTGCGCGACCTCGAGCTCCGACTGGGCGGCCTCGAGATCAGCCAGCGGCACCAGCTTCTGATCGGACAGCTGCCGGGCGCGCGCGAGCTTTCGCTGCGCGTCTTTCTCCTGGGCCTGGGTGCGCGTGAGCCCGGCCAGCGCCGCGCGCTCGTTCGCGTGCGCCATCTGCGCCTGGGCCTCGAAGAGCGCGGGGTCGAGCTTCGCGAGCACCTGCCCCTTCGTCACCTTCGAGTTGAAGTCGGCGTTCAGCGTCTGAATGCGCCCAGAGACCTGGGCGCCCACCTGCACGGTGACGAGCGCCGAGACGGTGCCGGTGGTGGTGACGCGACCGATCACCGGCCCTTTGTCGACCCTGGTGGTCGAGTACTGGGCTCCGGCTGGCGTCTTCTGCCCGCAGCCGAAGAGGCCGAGGAGCAGCAGCGGCAACGTCGCGCGAAGGAGCGTCATCACGGCTGCGACACCTGACACCAGAAGAGGTCAAAGTCGTCGAGTGTTTTCCTCGCCGGCGCCAGCCGAGCCCAGCGCGTTCGGAGAGGCTGAGCGCGTCGCCGCCCTGCCCTGCTAGAGCGCCGATCAGGTTTCCGCCCGAGGAAAGTCGATCGCTTACGGGTGCGGTCGACGCCGCG
>JACSRE010000173.1 GCA_014879945.1 Myxococcus sp. | reverse complement strand
AGGCCGTGTTGACGGTGGCTGACTGGCCGCCGCCGCTCACCGCGGTGATGGTGGCGGGGGCGCCCGCGGTGTTGGTGAGGTTGAAGGTGGCCGTCGACGCGACGCCGGGCGCCGACGCCGTCACGCTGTACGCGCCCGCGACGGTGTTGGCGGTGGGGCGAATCGCGGCGCGCCCGTTGGAGCCCGTGATGGCGAAGGGGAGCGTCGTCGTGGCCGAGGCGCCCGCCCCGGGCACCGCGAAGCCGACCTGAACGCCAGAGACCGGCAGGCTGTTGCGGTCGAGCACCTGCACCACCAGGTCGGCGCCGAACTGGGTGTTCACGACCGCCGCCTGAGGCGTGCCGCTCACGACGCTCAGCGTGGCCGGCCCGTTGTAGACGACGGTGTCGATCTTCGAGCCGATGAGCGGGCTCACGCCGGTCGCCTGAATCTGGTAGCTCTGCGCCGTCAGCAGGCCGGTGAAGGTCGAGCTGATGTTGACCACCACGTCGAACGAGCCACCCGCGCCCGCGGCGACCGTGCCGATGGGGCACGTCAGGGTGTTCGAGGCGATGGCGCACCCGGCCTGCGTCGTCGACACCAGCGTGGTGTTGGGCGGGGCGGTGAAGATCACCTGGGTGCCCGAGGCGGTCGAACCGGCGCCGTTCCGGTAGCTCAAGGTGTAGGTGAGGTTGGTGTTGTTGGGCGAGGTCTGCGGCGCCGTGCCCGTCACGTAGAGGCCGGGCACCGTGCTCCCGAAGGCGTCGACGTACACGCGCCCCCAGTGGCCGTTGCGGCTGCAGCCCGCGGCGAAGACGATCAGCTCGATCTGCTCGCCGATGGCCGCGCCGTTTCCGGGCGCGACGTCGATGAGCTGCCAGGGGGTGTACTTGATGGACCCAGCCGTCACCCAGGGCACGCCCGGTTGACCCGAGAAGTTGAAGTTCGAATAGAGCACCGCGTCGCGGGTGACGTTTCGCACCTGGATGAAGAAGTACGGCTGCTCGAAGTCGGTGTGGCCCGGGTCCTGGAGCACGGGCGCCGCCACGAAGCGAATGTGAATGTTGCCGTCGACCGGGTCGATGTCGCCGGCCGAGAGCGTCATCGTCTGCTTCATCGAGTTGACGCTCCGGTTGCGGCCCGTCGGCTGGGCGTCGGTCGGGCCCTGGTTGGCCGTGCCCGGGTTGATCACCACCGAGCGCGTGCCGAACTTCGGGTAACGGAACGGCTGGCCGTTGCCGAGGTCGGGGTCGGCCACCGACTCGACGGTCGCCGCGCCCACCACCCGGGTGTTGAGCCCGCCGGCGTTGGCCGTCAGGTTCAAGTCGGCGATCGAGGTGGGCGGCACCGCCAGCAAGCCGAGGTTGTTCGTCGTCGCCCCCCCCGCCAGCGGCGTGACGTTGTTGTTGAGGTACTTCTCCACCGTCCACGATGACGGCGACGCGTTGATGGCGTCGGCCTCGAAGCCGCCGTTGATGAACACCGCGCTGCGGTTGACCCCCACTTCTTCGACCGGCGGCGTTACCGGCTGGGTGCAACTTGTCAGTGCTACGAGAACGATAAAGGCCGCGCGAAGGTGGTTGCTCACGGCCCTCTGCCTAGGATCCATGTTCTCACCACGCAAGAAGTCGGGCCAGACCGCCAGTTCATTCAGGGACTTACAAGACACCGGCCTGCGCTATGACGCAGCTCATGCCCGCCCTGCTGCTCCTGGTTGTCCTCGCCGCGCCCTGCGCACCGCCGCTTTTGCCCACGCCGCTCCACGAGCCCGCGGAGGCCGACAAGGCCTTCAAGGAGCACTACACCAAATACGAGTACCGCATCCCCATGCGCGACGGCGTGAAGCTCTACACCGTCGCCTACGTGCCCCGTGACCGCTCGCGCACGTGGCCGGTGCTGCTGATGCGCACGCCGTACGCGGTCACCCCCGGCGTCGACGTCTACCCCGAGCTGAAGAACCCACGGGTGCTCGCCCGCTACGCGCTGTCACCCGCGGCGATTCGTGATGGCTTCATCTTCGTCAACCAGGACGTGCGCGGAAAGATGATGTCCGAGGGCACCTTCGTCGACGTGCGCCCCAAAGCCGCGGTGGACGAGGCCACCGACGCGTTCGACACCATCGACTTCCTCGTCAAGCACCTGCCTTCCAACAACGGCAAGGTCGGCGCCTGGGGAATCTCGTACCCCGGCTTCTACGCGGCGCAGGCGGCCATCGACGCGCACCCGGCGCTCAAGGCCGTCTCTCCGCAGGCGCCCGTCACCGACTGGTACCTGGGCGACGACTTCCACCACAACGGCGCCTTGTTCCTGATGGACACGTTCAACTTCTTCTCGAGCTTCGGCAAACCCCGGCCGGCGCCCACGCGGAAGTCGAGCTGGGGCTTCGACTACGACACCGGAGACGCCTACGAGTTCTTCCTCAACCTCGGCCCGCTCAAGAACGCGAACGAGCGCTACTTCAAGGGCGACATCACCTTCTGGAACGAGGCCCTCGCGCACCCCAACCGCGACGCGTACTGGAAGGCGAGAGATCCGCGCCCGCGCTACCGACAGGTGAAGCCGGCGGTGCTGGTGGTGGGCGGCCTCTTCGACGCGGAAGACCTCTGGGGCACCGTCGCCACCTACCGCGCCTTCGACGCGCAGAGCCCGGGCGCCGACGTGCGCCTGGTGCTGGGCCCCTGGCGTCACGGCGGCTGGGCGCGCACCGACGGCGACGCGCTCGGCGACCTGAGCTTCGGGTGGAAGACCTCGCGCCACTACCAGGAGACCATCGAGCTGCCCTTCTTCAGGAAGGCGCTCAAGGGCTGCAACGAGGAGCAGCCGGCCGAGGCCATCGTCTTTCAGACCGGCACCAACGTCTTCCTGCGCCATGACGCCTGGCCGCCGAAGTCGGTGGCGACCACCTTGTTCCTCGGCGGTGACGGGCGGCTGCTCACCCGGGCGCCGAAGGAGCAGGAGGCCTTCGACGCCTGGGTGTCAGACCCGAAGAAGCCGGTGCCGCACCGCGCCGGCTACACGCTCGAGAACGAGGGCGAGTACATGGTGGAGGACCAGCGCTTCGCCTCGCGCCGGCCTGACGTCATCTCGTACCAGACGCCGGTGCTGACCGAAGACGTCACCGTGGTGGGCACCATCGACGTCGACGTGTGGCTGTCGACGAGCGGCTCCGACGCCGACGTGGTGGTGAAGCTCATCGACGTGCAGCCCTTCGACAAGCCCAACGGCCCCAACGGCGCGCGCCTGGCCGGCGCCCACACGCTCATCCGCGGCGAGGTGATGCGCGGCCGCTTCCGAGACGGCTTCGAGGCGCCGAAGGCCTTCACGCCGGGCGTGCCCGCGCGGGTGCGCTTCACCTTGCCCGACGTGAGCCACACCTTCCGCACCGGCCACCGGCTGATGGTGCAGGTGCAGAGCACCTGGTTTCCCCTCGTCGACTTGAACCCGCAGACCTTCGTCGACCCGGCGACCGCGACCGAAGGCGACTTCAAGGCCGCGACCCACCGGCTCTTCCGCGACGCGGCGCACCCGTCGTCCGTCACCATCGCGGTGAGCCAGGGCGCGTTGCCGTGAGGGAACGCGACGACACCCCGACGGCACAACACGAGGTCAGCGGCCTCACTCGATCATCGGCTCGCAGCTGAAGCGCACCGCCACCTGGGCCATGGTGTCCATGCGCACGGCCGAGCACGTCTGCGGGCAGAACAGCACCCGGCCCGCCTGCACGTAGAAGCTGTTCGCCGCGCACGCCGCCGCGTTCGACACCTGCACGAACTCGGTCGGCGCCCCGCCGCCGCCCGGCGTGTACGCCACGTAGATGCGGTTGGAGAGCGAGAAGCCCGGCGGCGGCGTCGGCACCGCGAAGTCGCACGCCACCTGCGCGCTGGCGATGACGCCCTGCGCGACCGCCTGGAACACCGTGCCGTAGAGGTTGGGCTGGCACATCTGGAAGCGCAGGCCCCGCGTCAGCCTCGAGAGGTCCTGGTAGGTCATGCCCGGGTTCACCGCCGTCGAGCACTTCGAGTTCACCACCGCCTCGGTCGGCTGGTACGCCTCTGAAGGGTTGGCCTTGGCCGCGACGCCCACGATGGAGTGGAAGACGTAGTTGCGGTTCGCCACCGTGCCGAAGCGCGCCGGCATCAACGCGGTGAGCTGCTGCTCGAACTGCGCCGCCGTCAGGCCCGACTCGTTGTCGTCGGTGATCTCGATGAAGGTCCGGTACGCGCCGTCGCGCAGCCAGCCGCTCCAGCCGTTGGGCCCGGTGCCGTCGACGCCCGCGGCGTTGTAGGTCTGGATGATGCGGCGCAGCGAGTTGGAGGAGCCGATCTCGGCGCTGTAGTGGAAGAAGCGCGGACCGTTGGTGGGGCGCGCCGGCGGCGGCGTGCAGGTGGTGTTGCCCGACAGCGGGCCGCCGATGCACACGCTCTGGTCGCCGCTCGCGCTGCCGTGCTTGCTGATCAAGATGATGCGGTAGTCGAGGCCCGAGCTGCCGATGATGTTGGCGAAGTTGGTGTTCACGTTCGCCTCGACCGCGACGATCTCGTCGGTCATCGAGCACGAGTTGTCGATGACCATGATGACGTCGACCGGCCGCTTGTCGAGGTTGGCCATCGACGTCACCGTCGCGCACGCGTCGCCGCCGCCCGTGCCTCCGCTGGCGCCCGTGCCTCCGGCGCCGCCGCCGGTTCCGGTCGCGCCGCCGCCCGTCGCCGTCGAGCCACCCGTGCCGAAGCCGCCGGTCCCCAGGCTCCTGCCCCCATCGGGGAGCAGCACGCCGTCGCCACCACACTGACAGCCACTGAGAGCCGCGACGAGGCAAGCGGTGAGAGCGCGCATGGCCCCGACTCTACACGCGTCCTCCCGTCCGTCGCCTGCGGCGGCCCCGTTTGACACCCGGCCCCAGTCTCTGCGAGGTGGCGCACGCCGTGTCGCGCGACCTGCCAGGCCTCACCCTCGACGAGCTCGCCACCGAGCTCGACAGCCGTCAGCGCGCGGTCGAGGTGCTCAAGTGGTTGGGCTCTCTGAAGGAGCTGCCCGCCGAGCTCCCGCTGCTGATGCCGGGCGTCAGCCACCGCGTCTGGTCGACGTTCCGCCAGCAGCACGGGGTGAGCCGGCTGCGCGTCAGCGAGCGCTCGGTCTCTGAAGACGGCACCACCAAGTACGCGGTGGACGTGGGCGGCGCGACGGTCGAGACGGTGCGCATCCCCGCGAAGGGCCGCAGCACCATCTGCATCTCGAGCCAGGCCGGCTGCACCCGCAGGTGCGTCTTCTGCGCCACCAAGGAGCTCGGCTTCATTCGCCAGCTCAAGGCCGAGGAGATGGTGGCCCAGTACCTGCTCGCCCGCGCCGAGGCGCCGGCCAGCGCCCCCGCCCGCAACGTCGTCTTCATGGGCATGGGCGAGCCGATGGACAACCTCGACGAGGTGCTGCGCGCCGTCGAGGTGCTGACGCAGGGGCCCTTCCCGCAGCTGCGCCAGCAGTCCGTCACCGTCAGCACCTCGGGCGTGCTGCCCGGCATGGTGCGCTTCCTCGAGGAGTCGAAGGCGTCGCTCGCGCTCTCGCTCAACGCCACCACCGACGAGGTGCGCGCGCGGGTGATGCCGCAGAACAAGACGTGGCCCATCGGCGCGCTCCTCGAGGCGTTGCGAGAGGCCGCCGCCGTCGACCCCGACCGCGACACCTTCGTCGAGTACGTGCTCTTCAAGGACGTCAACGACACCGACGACGACGCCGACCGCCTGGTGGCGCTGCTCGCGGGGCTGCCGGCGCGGGTGAACCTGATTCCCTACAACCCGTTCCCCGGCACCGGCCTCGAGACGCCGGGCCCTGAGCGGGTGAAGGCCTTCCACGCGCGGGTCGCCCGGCAGGGGCAGCTGTGCCTGATTCGCTGGCCGCGCGGGCGGGAGATCGCCGCGGCCTGTGGGCAGCTGGTGTTGGCGCAGGACGGCGGGCCCGGCTTCCTGCCGGCGGCGGTCGCGCTGTCGTAACTGTGCGGCCGCTTCCAACCTCGTAGAGTGAGGCCCATGCGTCACCTCGTCTTCGTCGCGCCGAAGTTCCTCGAGAACACCAACCGCTACCTCGCGGGCTTCGCGAAGCTCGACGGCCTGAAGGTCTCGGTCATCTCGGAGGACCCGTCGGTCGCCATTCCCGGCGCGCTCAAGCCCCGCCTCACCGGCGGCCACTACCAGGTGAAGAACCCGCTCGACGGCATGCAGTTGGCCGAGGCGTGCCGCTCCCTCGCCAGGCACCTGGGGCCCATCGACCGGCTGACGGGCGCGCTCGAGCAGCTGCAGCTCCCGCTCGCGCTGGCGCGTGAGTTCACCGGCATTCCCGGCATGCGCATGGCCCACGCCCGGCGCTTTCGCGACAAAGACGAGATGAAGCGCGTGCTGCGGCAGGCAGGCGTGCCGGTGGCGAAGAGCGACCTGGCCACCTCACTCGACGAGGTCTCGGCGCTGGCCCGCCGCCTGGGCTTCCCGCTCATCGCCAAGCCGCCCGCGGGCCTGGGCAGCAAGGGCACCTTCCGCCTCGAGTCGATGGAGGACGTCGACGCGCTCCCGCACCTCGGCCTGGTGCCGTCGAAAGACAGCCCGGTGCAGGTGGAGCAGTTCGTGCGCGGGCGCGAGTTCACCTGCGAGACGGTCTCGATCGCGGGCAAGACGGCGTGGCGCTCGGGCACCCGCTACTTCCCCTCGCCGCTCGAGGCGCTCGAGAACCCGTGGATGCAGTACTGCGTGTTGTTGCCGCGCGAGGAGCAGGGCGAGCCGTGGTCGCGCTTCGCGCCCGTCAACGACGCCGCACTCAAGGCGCTCTTCGCGGGCGCGTCGCCCGAGGCCGCCACCGCGCTCACCCACATGGAGTGGTTCTTCACCGATGACGACCAGCTGGTGGTGGGCGAGGTGGGCGCGCGCCCGCCCGGCGTGAACATCATGCCGCTCAACAGCCTCGCGCATGAGACCAACCTCATCGAAGACTGGTGCGAGCTGATCGCCTTCGACCGCTTCACGCCGAAGCCCCGCAAGTGGGCCGCGGGCGCCGCGTTCCTCCGTGGGCAGGGCCGGGGAGAGCGCGTCGTCTCGGTGCAGGGCCTCGAGGCGGCCGTCGAAGCCGCCGGAGACGCGCTGGTCGAGCTGCGCACGCCGAAGGTCGGCATGCCCCGGGCGAGCGGCTACGAAGGTGAGGGCCACGCGCTGGTGAAGGCCCCCACCACCGAGGGCGCGAAGCAGGCGCTGCTGGGCATCATCCAGCGCGTGCAGGTCCGCTACGGCTGATCGCTCCACTTTCGAGGCGTGATCCCCGGTGATGTTGATGGGCATCAACGCGCCCGGGGCACGGCTGCGAGAAGATGGGTTCATCAAACAGAGACGGCGTGCGGGGGGAAAGCAGTTCGCGCGACGCTCTGCCACTCGAAATCCAAAAGGAGAAACCCATGAACACGATTACCAGGAGAAACGAACTCCGCCCGATGGACTGGATGAACGACATGGACCCGTTCCGGGTGATGCGCTCGCTGTTGCCGTTGACGGGCTCGGTGTTGCCGTTTGGAAATGAACTCGCGGGCTCGCGAAGCTTCATTCCCGCGGTCGACATCTGGGAAGAGAAGGACCGCATCATGCTGAAGGCCGACCTCCCCGGGTTCCGCGAGGAGGACGTCGAGGTGACCATCGACGGTGAGGTGCTCCGGCTCAGCGGCAAACGCGAAGCCGAGAAGGTGGACCACGACACCAACTACCACCTGGTGCAGCGCTCCTCGGGGCGGTTCAACGTGGCGTACACGCTGCCGTACCCGGTGAAGCCCGAGTCGGTGGTGGCTGAGCTCAAGAACGGGGAGCTGTCGGTCGTCTTTCCCCGAACGTCGTCGACGACGGAGGCGAAGAAGATCTCGCTGAAGAAGTCCTCCGTGAAGGCGTAGCGAAGGCCCTCGACGTGAGCCGAGCAGCATGCAGGCGCGAGTTCGCTCGCGCCTGTTTTTTTTCGCCTGCGTTTCTGCACCGCCACGACACCGGGCGGCGCGGTGGCTCGCTCGTTAGCCAGCGTTCGCGAGGCGCCACTGGAGCGCGCCAGCCGTGAGGTGAGGTGGCCGCCATGTCGTCGAGCATCGTCGTCGGAGCCGGGGCCGGTGGGTTGTTCGCCGCGCTCGCGCTCCAGCAGGCCGGGCATCAGGTGGTGCTGCTCGAGGCGAAGGCCCGCGTTGGAGGGTGCGCCTCGGCGTTTCCCATCAAGGGGTTCCGCTTCCTGGCTGGCGCCACCACCCTCATCGGCCTCGAGCCGTCGATGCCGCTGGGGCAGGTGCTGCGCGAGCTCGACATCACCTTCGACGCTCCGGTGGCCGAGAAGAACCTGTCGGTCTGGCAGCACGGCCAGGCGGTGACGCTCTCGACCGACGCTCGCAGCAACGAGGCGCAGCTCGAGGCCCGCTATGGCGCGGCCTTCGCCCGCTTCTGGCGCGAGGCCGTGGCCATCGGCGCGGCGGGTTGGAACCTCGTCACCCGAGTGCAGTTCCCGCCTTCACGGTTGAGCCACCTGGCCCACGCCGCGGCCCAGCCGGCCGCCTGGAGGCTCCTGCCCTCGCTGTTGCGCTCGACCGAGGCCGCGCTCGACGCCGCCGGCGACGTGCCGTCCGAGGCGCGCGCCATGCTCGACGAGCTGCTGCTGGTGTCGACCCAGGCTACCGCGCGGCAGACGCCCCACCTCTTCGGTGCGCTGGGCGTCGAGTACCTGCAGCGCCCCCTCTACCTGGCAGACGGCGGCCTCCCGTCGCTGCTGGAGCACCTGGCCGCGGTCTTCGTTCGACGCGGAGGCGACCTGCGCCTCGAGACCCGCGTCGAGGGCGTCTCGAAGCGCGGCGCCGGCTTCTCGGTGCGCACGGTGAACGGCGCGCTCGAGGCCGAGAACGTCGTGCTCAACGTCACCCACTGGGACGCGCCCGGCCTCGTCGAGGCGTCGCTGGCCTCGGCGTTCACCTCGACCGCGCGGCGGCACCCCGACGGGTGGGCTGCCTGCACCCTGTACCTCGGCGTGCGAGACGCCTTCGACGCCGACGTCGCGCCCTACCACCAGGTGCTGCTCGACACGCCGATGCCCTCGTCGGGCAGTCACTCGGTCTTCGTCACCCTCTCGAAGCGGGGCGACCTGCAGGCGGCGCCCGAGGGCTGGCGGGCCATCACCATGAGCTGCCACACCCGGCCGGCCGGGTGGGCCGATCTCGACGAGGCCGCGCACCAGCAGCGCAAGGGCTCGGTCGGCGAGGAGCTCCTCTCGGCGCTCGCCACCGTGTTCCCTCAGGTGCAGCCGGCCGAGAAGGCGGTGGTGATGCCCGGCACGCCCCGAACCTGGGCGGGCTTCACCGGCCGCTTTGGCGGGCGCGTCGGCGGCCTGCCGTTCAGCTTCTCCACGCTGGCGCGCGGCTACCCGACGGGCCTGACGCGCGTGCCCGGGCTCGCGCGTGTCGGCGACACCGTCTTCCCCGGGCAGAGCGTGCCGGCCTGCGCGTGGGGCGCCCGGCGCGTCGTGCAGGCCTTGCTGGAGCGAGCGCCCCGACGAATCGCGGTCGCGGCCCCAGCGGAGCGCTCGGTCGGCTGAGCCGCGTGCCCCGCCGGTTTGCGAGGTCCCGACGCGGCGACGGCGAAGGCGCTCGCGGGCCGCGTCACGGGCCTCAACACACGGGCCGTGCGCGCTGTTCGGCGGACGCGGCCTCTGCTAGGCGGGCGCCCGCGTCTCTGGCCGTGATGACGCGAGGCCCGGTCGAATGAGACCGGTTTCGGGGAGCCCACATGAATCGATGGTCCTGGTGCGCGGTGGCGACGAGTCTCGTTGTTGGCGTTGGCTGTGGAGGCACCATGGCGAAGCCTGATGCCGGCGGCGCGGGCGGCGGCTCCACCTTCACGGGTGGCGGCTCGGCCGGCGGCGGCCTGGCGACCGGCGGTGGCTCGACCGGCGGTGGCTCGACTGGCGGCGGCATGGCGACCGGCGGCGGCATGGCGACTGGCGGCGGCATGGCGACTGGCGGCGGCATGGCGACTGGCGGCGGCATCGCGACCGACGGCGGCGCCCTGCTGGGCGGAGACAGTTGCACCACCGCGACTCTGGTGGCCGTCCCGACGGGCTCGAGCGTCACGCTCACCTCGACCACCACGGGCCTCACCAGCAACTACCAGTTCGAGGCCAGCGACATGGGGTGCGTCACCTCGGCGACCGGCGACGTGGCCCCCGACGCGGTCTACGCCGTCACCGTCCCTGCCGGCGACCTCCTCTCCGCGTCGGTCACCACCACGTGGGACGCCACCCTCAACCTCATCGCGGCGCCCGCTTCCAACTGTGGCGACGAGCCCGACGGCGGCGCCGGGGTCAACCCCAAGACGTGCGTCGCGGGTGACGACAGCGCCATCGCCGGCACCGACACCGCGACCTGGACCAACTCGACCGGCGCGCCCATCACCGTCTTCGTCGTCATCGACGGCTACCGCGCCGATGAGGGAGACTTCACCCTCCTGCTCCGGGTGGCGACGCCTCCGCAGGGTGACACCTGCGCCACCGCCACCGCGGTCGCGATTCCCGACGCCGGGGTCGTTCTGGCGACCGAGACCTTCGACCTCTTCACCAATGACTACACCAGCGGCAACGCCGCCGACTGCGAGTTCATGCCGGGCGCCGACCGCGTCTACAGCCTGGTCATTCCGCCCAACCTCCGCCTGGTCGCCTCGGCGACGAGCAGCCTCAACCTCTCGCTCTCGACCGTCGACAGCCTCGCGCTGTGCACCGGCAGCCCGGTCGCGTGCAGCGTCGGCGTCGACGACGTGGGCTTCGGGGCCAGCCAGACCGAGACCCTCGTGCTCGAGAACGCCTCGCCGAACCCGCGCCCGGTGCTGCTGGTCGTCGACTCGCGGACCGCCATAGCCGGCGCCACCTTCTCGCTCTCGCTCTCGGTCGAGCCCGTGCCGCCGGGCGACTCGTGCAACCAGCCCACCGCCCTGAGCCCGGCCGACGGTGGCGTCACCGTCACCGGCGAGGCGTTCGCCAGCTTCCAGAGCGACTACGGCCGGGGCGCCGCGGCGATCAACTGCGCCTTCGGCGCGGGCCCTGACCGGGTCTACACCGTGCCGGTCGCCGCCGGGCAACGCCTCCAGGTGCGCGCCACCAGCCTCAGCGACGTCACGCTCAGCCTGGTGCAAGACGTGGCCGCCTGCCAGGCGAGCCCCCTGGTCTGTCTGGCCTCGGTGGACGGCGAGGGGCAGGGCGTCGGCACGCCGGTGGTCGAGTCACTGCGCTTCGACAACACCGCTGACGCCGGCCGCGCGATGGCGCTCATCGTCGACACCTTCGGCGCCTCGGCCGCGACTGGCGTCTACGACCTCTCCGTCACCCTGGGCCCCATTCCACCACCCGCGTACACGGTGTCGCTGCTGTCGGGCGCCTGCGACTCGTTCGCCGCGGTCACCCCGACGCCCGTGTTGACCGACCTCACCACGCCGGCGCTGGCAGATGACGTGGTGAGCGCCGCGGCGCCCCTGCCGTTCCCGTTCTCGTTCTTCGGCACCCCGGTCTCCCACTTCACGGTGTCGAGCAACGGCTTCCTCCAGCTGTTCACCTCCGCCGCCGGCGTGGGGAGCACCGGCGCGTTCAGCGAGGCCATTCCCACGGTGGGCGCCCCCGAGGGCCTCGTGGCCCCCTTCTGGGACGACCTCGACCTGGTCAACCCCGCCACCTCGAGGGTCGTCTCGGCGGTCTTCGGCGCTGGCGCGACCCGCCACCTCACGGTGCAGTGGGAGCAGCTCATGCCCATCGACGCGACCGGCGCGTCGGTGACGTTCCAGGCGCGCCTGTTCGAGACCACCGGCGTCATCGAGCTCAACGCCTGCACCCTCACCGCCGGCAGCGACCCGTTCGACGCCGACCGGGAGCTGGGCCTCGAGGCCTCCATCGGCCTCGAGTCGCTCGACGGCCTCGACGGCTTCCAGCACTCCTACCGCATGCCCTCGCTCGTGGCTGGTCAGGTGATTCGCTACACGCCCTGACAGGGTAGGTGGGCCCCCAGGCAGGGCTTTTCGCGCGAGCGAAGTCGATCATGTGGTTGAATCCGCTCCGGAATGCCGGCCGGAGTGATGTGCCCGAAATGTGGAACGGTGAACTCGAGCGAGTCGCTCGCGTGCACCTCGTGTGGCGTCTCGCTGGCGGTCGCAGGCGACAAGCGCACCTCGCTGAGCAAGTCCCTCGGCTCGTCCCCCGGGCGCCCCAGGGCGTCGGCCGGGCCGGGCGCCCGGCGCACCGGTGAGCTCAGGGCGCCCCGCGTCGAGGCCAGCACCGAGCAGGGGGAAGACCCGGCCAACACCGCCGCGGAAGAGGGCTTCGCCGACACCGTCGAGCGTGAGCCCGCCCCGCCGCCGCGCCCCAAGGCGACCCGCCAGAGCATGCCGAACGTCGCCGCGGTTCAGGAGCCGGGCGGGCGGCGCTCCAACGCTGCCATGAAGGCGCTGCCCAGGCCTCCGGCGACGCCGCCCTCGATGTCGAGCGCCAGCCGCGACTCGCTCATCGGACAGAAGCTCCAGGAGTACGTCATCAAGGAGCGCATCGGCGTCGGCGGCATGGGCGTCGTCTACCGGGCCGTTCAGACGCTCATCGGCAAAGAGGTCGCCATCAAGGTGCTGCGCAGCGACGTCGTCACCGACCCGCGCGACGTCGACCGCATGCTGGATGAAGCGCGCATCATCAACAGCATCAAGCACCGCGGCATCATCAACATCTTCGGCGCCGGCACCCTCGACGACGGCCGGCACTACCTCATCATGGAGCTGCTCGAGGGTGAGTCGCTCGAGCAGATGATGCAGCGCGAAGGCTCGGTGGCGGCGGGCGACGCGGTGCTGATTCTGGAAGAGGTGCTCTCGGCCCTCGGCGCCGCGCACGCGGCCGGGGTGGTGCACCGCGACCTCAAGCCCGCCAACGTCTTCCTCGTGAAAGAGGGCAACAAGGTCTACGTGAAGCTGCTCGACTTCGGCCTGGCGCGAAGGCAGCAGCAGAACGTCACCCGCATCGCCGGCACCCCCGACTACATCTCGCCCGAGCACGCGCGCGGCCGCCCCGCCGGCCCGCCGGCCGACCTCTACGGCTTCGGCATTCTCTGCTTCCACATGCTCACCGGGAAGCTGCCCTTCACCGGCAACACCCCGATGGAGGTGATGGAGAAGCACGTGCACCACGAGCCCCCGGTGCCGCACGAGGTGAACCCGCAGATCCCCAAGGCGCTCTCCGAGCTCATCCTCAAGCTGCTCGCCAAGGAGCCCGGCACCCGCCCTGACGCGAACCAGGTGAAGGCCGACCTCCGCGCGGCCACCAAGCAGCTGCGCAACGCCTCGACGATGATGAGCCTGATGTCCATCGCGCCCGTCGCTGGCGCGCCCGCCACGGCCGGCGGCAAGGGCAACAAGGCTGAAGACGAGCGCGCCCGTGAGCTGGCCGTCAAGGCGCAGGTCGAAGACGTCAAGCGCCAGGTGAAGAAGCGCTGGCCGCTGATGGTGGGCGGCTTCGTGGGGGTGTGGCTGCTCGGCGTGCTCGTCTACGCGCTCTGGCCCGCAGGGCCCGTGGAGCCCCCCAAGCCCGTCAAGCTGCCGCCGCTGGTGAAGAACCCCGTGGTGGCGGTGAAGGAGCCGACGAAGCCCCTCGGCGACGACCCGAAGAACGGCACGCCCACCGTGAAGGACC
Organism: Myxococcus sp.; assembly: GCA_014879945.1. Classification (GTDB taxonomy): domain Bacteria; phylum Myxococcota; class Myxococcia; order Myxococcales; family Myxococcaceae; genus Xiheimicrobium. The sequence goes on along the minus strand of JACSRE010000173.1, from coordinate 17,450 downwards.
CCGACGTCACGCCCGTGCCGGTGGCCAACGCGACCGACCCAATCGCCGAGGTGGACAGCGACGCTGGTGAAGAAGCGCTCGACCCCATCAACTCGGTCGCCGCGACCGGGGTGCTCGCCAAGTTCGTCGACAACAACTCCGAGGTCGACGACGTCACCATCGGCGAGTTCCGCCGCGAGGTGCGCGACGGGCAGAGCATCGACGCCATGCTCGACCGCATGGCGACCGAGATCGGCTCCAACAGCGAAAAGCGTGACTACTTCGAGACCCGGCTGAACAAGGTGAAGGCGCAGTGCGAGCAGGCCAACACCAAGCTCAAGCTGCTCAACTGCGACGACGACGTGCGGCGCCTCCACACGCAGTTCTACCGCGTGGTGGACTGAGCGCGCGTTCCGTGACGCAGGGCGAAAGACCCCCGGCTGCGCCCGTCGTCGACAGCGCGCCGACCCTCAAGTAGAGCCGCTCCCGCCATGGCGCGCGACGCGAAGAAGCTCAAACCCGTCAAAGAGTTCAAACCCATCACCCGCAGCGACGAGCTCCCGCTCGACGCCGAGCGCCTGCGGTTCATGCACGAGACGATGGTGAAGGCGCGCTGCCTCGAAGAGCGCCTCATCGCCATGTACAAGTCCGGGCACGGCTACTTCTGGATTGGCGGGCCCGGTGAAGAGGCCTTCAACGTGCCGCTGGGCATGCTGATCAAGAAGGGCCAGGGCCCCGCCTTCGACTTCTGCCACTTCCACTACCGGCAGTCGGCCACGCTCCTGGCCATGGGCGAAGAGCCGCTGGGGGCCATTCGGCAGATGAAGAACACCTCGACCGACCCCTACTCGGGCGGCCGCAACTTCGCGGGCCACTTCTCGAAGAAGGCGTGGAACATCGTGCCCGTCTCGAGCCCCATCGAGGTGCAGTACTCGATGGTGATCGGCACCGCGATGGCCCAGAAGCGCCTGGGCGGAGACGCCATCAGCATCGTCACCGGCGGCGACGCCGGCACCGCCGAGGGTGACTTCGCGACCTGCCTGGTGTGGTCGAGCCGCCCCAACGAAGAGCTCCCGGTGCTGATCATCGTCACCAACAACACCTGGGGCATCTCGACGCCGTACGACCAGGTGCAGGGGGTCGAGCGCATCAGCGACCGCGGCGTGCCCTTCGGCATGCGCACCAAGACCATCGACGGCAACGACCCCATCTCGGCGTACCTCGAGCTCAAAGAGGCCTTCGAGTACGTGCGCACCGAGCGCAAGCCGTACCTCGTCGAGGCCCGCGTCTCGCGCCTGTACGGCCACTCGTCGGCGTCGGGCGCGAACTTCAGCACCGTCGAGGCCGACTGCCTGAGCCTCTTCGAGGAGCGCCTCGACAAGCACGGCGTGCGCGCCAAGGCCGAGGCGAAGCGGCTGCGCGAGAAGTACGCCGAGGCCTACGCCGAGCTGGCGCGTCAGGCGAAGGAAGAGCCCTTCCCCGACGGCGCCACCATCTGGGACCACGTCTACGCGGGCGAGCCGGGCAAAGACCCGCTCGCCGACTGACCTTCACCTTCAACCACGGGAGAACACCATGGCGAACATGGCCCAGGCCATCCGCATGGCGCTGCACTACGCCGAAGAGAACCTCGGCGTGACGGACATCTTCGGAGAAGACGTCGGCGCGCCGCTGGGCGGCGTCTTCACCTGCACGCAGGGCCTCAAGACGGCGTGGAACTCGCCGCTCGACGAGCGCGGCATCATCGGCGCGGCGATGGGCCTGGCCATGGCCGGCGCGCGCCCCGTCGCCGAGATTCAGTTCTGCGACTACGTCTACAACACCATCGACCTGCTCAAGCTCGCGGGGAACACCCTGTGGGCGTCGAACGGCCAGTGGAACCTGCCCATGGTGGTGATGACGCCGGTGGGCAGCGGCATTCGCGGCAGCATCTACCACTCGCACTCCTTCGACGCGACGATGACCCACATCCCCGGGTGGAAGACGGTGATGCCGTCGACGCCGCTCGACGCGTACGGGCTGATGCTGTCGGCGTGCAAGGAGCAGAACCCCGTCATGTTCCTCATCCCCAAGGCGCTGATGCGCGTGAGGGGTGAGGAGCTGATCCCCGGCGAGCCGGGCGACGACAAGCAGCTCTCCAAGCTCATCGACGCGCCGCTGGGTGACCGCAGCAAGTGGACGCCGCAGTGGCCCGAGCTCGCCGACGCCGCCATTCCGCTGGGCAAGGCGAAGGTGGTGCGCGAGGGCCGGCAGCTCACCGTGGTGTCGTACGGCCGCACGCTCCCGCTGGCGAAGAAGGCCGCCGACACCCTGGCCGGCGAAGGGCTCGACGCCGAGGTCATCGACCTGCGCACGCTGTGGCCCTACGACTGGGAGGCCATCGTCGCGTCGGTGAAGAAGACCGGCCGCGTGCTCTTCTTGAACGAAGACACAGAGGTCACCAACTTCGGCGAGCACCTCGCGCGCCGCGTCACCGAGAAGCTCTTCTACCACCTGCTGGCGCCGCCGAAGGTGCTGGCCGGCAAGTTCGTTCCCGGCATCGGCCTGGCCGACACGCTCGAGGCCGCCTCGGTGCCCCAGCAGGGCGACGTCGAGCAGGCCATGCGCGCGCTGGCGGTGATGCAGCCCTGACGGGCCGGGTCTGCACCGGGAGCCACGCTCGCGACGGCACGCAGCGCCTCGGCTCCGCCGTCGCCGCCGACCCGAAGAGCGCCGGCCCGGGCGCGGCCTCCACGCGCCCGCGGTGCCGATGCATGGGCCGCCTGACCGCTGCCGCTACGCCGGTGGCGAAGGCTCGAGGGCCGTGGGGCAGCGCAGCACCGCCCGCGTGCCGGGGTCGGCCGCGCTGAACTCGAGCGAGCCCCCCAGCTTCCGCGCGCGGCCGCGCAGGCTCTTGAGCCCCCGGCCCAGCTTCGGAGGCCGCGCCGCGTCGAACCCCACGCCGTCATCGCGAATCTCGAGCACCAGCCAGGGCTGCGGCGCGTCGGTGAGCGAGGCCCTCAGCGAGACGTGGCGCGCGCGCGCGTGCCGGAGCGCGTTGGTGAGCAGCTCCTGCGCGACGCGCAGCACCTGGAGCGTCGACCCCGGCGGCCAGCTCGGCAGCCGCCCCAGCTCGCACGACCACGACAGCTCCACGCCCGCCGCTTCGCACCGCGGCGCCTCCCGGGCGCGCAGCTCGCCCAGCGCGGTCTCGAGCGGCCGGTCGACCGGGTCGAGCGAGTTGACGATGAGCCGCACGTCGTCGAGGCAGCCCTCGAGGCCGCTGACCAGCTGCTCTCCGCCCAGCTTGCCGGCGCGGGCCTGCGCGATGAGCCCCAGCAGCTGGCTGCCCACGCCGTCGTGCATGTCGCCCAGCAGGCGCTCCCGCTCGAGCGCCTGCTGCGCCTGCCGAATGGCGCGCTCCGAGGCCTGGCGCGCCCCATCGACGACGAAGAGCACCATCACCGTCGCGAACAGCACGCCGGCGTTGCTCGAGATGGTCAGCAGCGCCAGCAGGCCCGGGCTGAAGTCGTTGGCGAACTGCACCCCGGCGAGCTGCGCCCCGAAGAAGAGCGCCAGCTGCAGCGAGGCCAGGCCCGCCCACACCAGCGCCGAGCGGCTCCCGCACGCCACGTACGTGGTGAGCGGCAGCAGGAAGCACCACACGATGGCCGGCGAGCTGAAGCCACCCGAGCGTGAGGCCACCACGAACGTCGCCAGGTAGGTGATGCCGATGGTGGCGTTGCCGACGACGAAGGGCGTGACGCCCCGGCGCAGCGCGAAGGGCGCGACCGCGACGCCCACGGCGATGGCCGCGATGGCCACGCCCGACCAGGGCGACCCCAGGAAGCCGTACAGGCAGCCGAACGACACCGCGAAGACGAAGCCGAACAGCCCCTGGAGGATCGACGCGCGCAGCCGGCGCAGCTCCTGCGGGTCTCCCGGGCGCTCCGGCAGGAACCGGTCGCCCACCTTGATGAGCGGGCTCTCGCGGTCAGGCTCAGTCATGCAGTCGAATCAACCCGCTCTGCGCCGCCTCGAAGATGGCCTCACCGCGCGAGCTCACCGCCAGCTTCTTGTAGATGGCCTTCACGTGGTCGCCCACGGTGTGCGGCGAGATGCCGTGCACCGCGGCCACCTCTTTCACCGTCAGCCCCCGCGCCAGGCTCTCGAGCAGGTCGATCTCGCGGGGCGTAAGCTTGGCCACCGGCCTGGCGTTCGCGACCGCGGCGTCTTTGCGCACCCGGTTGAGGATGTGCCCCGCCACCGCCGGGCTCAGCGGCGCGCCCCCGCGCAGCACCGTCTCGATGGCCGCCGCCACCTGCGCTGCCTCGGTGCCCTTGAGCAGGTACCCCGCCGCCCCCAGCTCGATGGCGCGCACCACGTTGCGAACGTCGCCGAACACGCTGATCACCAGCGCCTTGCACTCGGGCGCCGCCGTCGCCAGCTCGGTGATGAGCTCGAGGCCCGAGCCATCGGGGAGCGCCAGGTCGATGAGGAACACCTGCGGCGCGAAGGCCACCAGCTCCCGCGCCTCTTGCAGCGTGCTGGCCGCGCCGACCACCTCGAAGGTGGCCGAGGCCGCGACGCGCTCGCTCAGCTCGGCCCGCAAGATGTCGTCGTCTTCGACCAGCGCGACGCGAACCCGAGCCGGCCTGTCGTGGTGCTCGGGCATTGGCGTGCTCAGTATGCCGGATCGATGACGGTCGCGGCGGGTGAGTCGTAGTCCATCGCGAGGCTGCCCACGTTCACCGCCTGCCCCATCAGCGACACCGGCTGCCGCGTCAGGCCCCACCGGTACCCGCTGTACAGGGTGTCGTCGAAGCGCGTGAGCTGCTGAAAGACCGTGGCGCTCGACGTCTGGAGCGGCGCCGTCGTCCCGCTGGCGCCGAGGGCGAAGCGGTGGGTTCCGGTGGTGGTGCCGACGAAGATGCCGTCGGCGTCGACGAAGACCCCGCGCACGTCGGTGAGCGAGGGGTGCACGAGGGTGCGGGTGGGCGCGATGTTGGTGCCGCTCCAGTTCAACGGGTAGACGAGCACGCCCTGCGTCCCCACGCCGCTCATGGTGTTCGAGGTGACGTAGAGCTCGTTCTGGTAGGCGAAGACCTGCGACGTCTGCCCCAGCTGCGTCAGGTCGCCCGACGACGGCGGCAGAATCGCCCGCACCGGCGCGACGTTGCCGCCCAGGCTCTTCGAGAACACCTGAATGCTGGCGCGCACCGTGGCGCTCGCCTGGTTGAGGACCACCAGCTCGTTGCCGACCAGCACCATCGACTGCGGGCCCGTCATCAGCGTGTTGGCGCCCGAGATGGGCGTGATGGTGCTGGGCGCCGGCGTCGACGGCGTGCTGCTGATGCTCTGCGGGTTCTCGAGCCTCACGATCTGCGACGTCTGCGTGAAGATGGGACGGCACACCACCCAGAGGGCTGGCGCCGCGGCGCCCGCTGCGGGCTCGTACGCCAGGCCCGTCGGCCAGTTGCAGTTGGCGACGTAGGTGCGCCTGAGGCTGGGGCCGGGCTGCCGGAAGTGGCTGGGGTACACCGACACCAGCCCTGGCCCGCCCATGTTGCCGGCGGTGCCCGCGATGTACATCAGGTGATCGACCTCGACCGGCACGGTGCGCGTCACCGCGGTGCCCGCGTCGTTGGTCACCGAGAGCGTGAAGAGCGTGTCGTTCGACAGCGGCCCCCGCACCAGCTCGACACCCGAGGCGACGTTGCTCGCGCCCGTCGGCCACGAGACCCGCCCGGCGCCGCTCGAGAAGACGCTGGTGAGGCCCACCGAGCTCCCCAGGGGCACCGTCACCGTCACCCCGGCGTCGCCCGAGGGCAGCTGGCGGCCGGTGAACGAGGTGATGACGGGCGGCGGCGTGGTGGTGACGGCCACCGAGGCCGTCGCGGTGCTGCCGGTCGGGCTGGTCACCGTCAGGGTGATGGTGGTGTTGGCGCTCAGCACCTGCGAGCGCATGAAGGGGCTCACCACCGCGCCGCCGAGGCTGAGCGAGCCGGTGCCCCCCGAGAAGGTGCCTGACAACACCGTCGAGGTGCCCTGGGTGACGTGGCTCGGCGTCGCGGTGAACGACGCGATGCTGGGCGGCGCCCAGCCGGTGACCGTCACGCTCTGCGTGGCCTGCGCCCCCGCCGCGTTGGTGACCGTCAGCACGTAGGTGACCGGCCCGGCTGTGGTGAGGGCGGGCGCCGAGACGGGCGTGCCGCTCATCGCCGCGCCGACGCCCTGCGAGATGGTGGCGGTGCCGCCGGTGAAGGTGGCGGTGAGGCTGGGCTGGGCGCCCACGTTGACGTTCGCCGCGGCCGCGGTGAAGGAGGTGATGGTGGGCGGCGGCACCGCGGTCACCGTGACGGCTCGGGTGAGGCTGTCGCCGGCCGGGTTGGTCACCGTCAGGGCGTAGGTGGTGGTGCTGGTGACCGTGGTGGCCTTGCTCAACGGGCTGGTCACCGGGCCCACGCCCTGGTCGATGCTGCCATCACCCACGAAGGTGCCCGTGAAGGTGACGGTGCCCCCGACGGTGACGACGGCGGGCGAGGCGGCGAAGTTCGAGATGTTGGCGAACGGCCACGCCGTCACCGTCAATGAGCGCGTCACCGTCGCGCCCAGCGCGTTCGTCACCGTCAGGGTGTGCGTCCGAGGCCCGGGCGCGGTGAGGGGCTGCGAGGCGACGGGCTGGCCGTTCCCGAACTGGCTCGAGATGCCGGTGATGGTGGCGGTGCCGCCGCTGAACTCGGCGGTGAGCACCGGCGCCGACCCGACGGTGAGGTCGGTGGCCGAGCTGGTGAACGAGATGATGACGGGCGCCGGCACCACGGTGACGGTCACCGTCTCGGTCACCGACTCCATCGCCGCGTTCGTCACCGTCAACGTCCACGTCGTCGTCTGCGTGGGCGAGACCGAGAGGGGCGCGCCGCTCACCGCGCTCCCGATGGACATGTCGACGCTGCCCGTCCCGCCGGTGAAGGAGGCGGTGAGCGTCGTCGAGGTGCCCGCCGTCACGCTCGAGGCCGCCGCGGTGAAGCTCTGGATGACGGGCGGGTCGACGACCTGCACGCTCACCGTCGCGGTGGCCGGCGTGCCCACGGTGCCGGTGACGGTGAGGGTGAAGGTGGTGTCTTGCGTGAGGGGGCCCGTCGGCAGCGTGGCCCCCGAGGCGAGGGCGCCGAGGCCGCCGCTCACCACGCCCGCGCCGCCGCCGTACGTCGCGGTGAGGGTGGTGCCGGTGCCGCGGGTGACGATGGCCTTCGCGGCGGTGAAGGTGGTGATGGCGGGCGCCTCGCGCACCTCGACCGACGTGGTGGCCCGCACCACCTCGCCGCTGGGGCTGGTGACGGTGAGGGTGAACGTCTGGGTGGCCATCAGCGGGCCCGTCGAGCGCGCGACGCCCGACACCACCGCGCCCACTGCCGGGGCGACGTCCGCGGTGCCCCCCGAGAACACCGCGGTCAGCGAGGCCGCTTCGCCGCGTGCGACCGCCGGCGAGGCCGCGCTGAAGGACGTCACCACCGGCAGCGGGGCTGCGCGCACCGTGACCGAGGCCGTGGCGGACTTCTTTCCATCTGCACCCGTGACCGTCAGGGTGAAGGTGGTGTCGCCCGCCAGGGGCTCCGTCTCGAGGAGCACGCCGCTGCTCACCTCTCCGTTCACCGAAGAGATGCTCCCCACCCCACCAACGAAGACTGCGGTCAGCCTCGCGCGCTGGCCGACGGTCACCACCTCGCGCTCAGCAGTGAACGACGTCACCGCCGGGTCCTCTGCCGGCGCGCCTCCACAGGCACCGACGAACAGCACCAGCGCTCCCAGCACCCACGAGCCAAAGCGATGCGACACGAGACCTCCCGAGCATGATGAACCGACGGGCGCATTGAGCCTCCGGGCGCTCCGCTGCTCCATCCCGTGAATCAGGGGGTGCGAGGGTGGCCGTCACGCACCCACCCGAAGGGTCCGGCGCCTCAACGGAGGCGACTGACGCTCACGGTCGACGGGCGCGGCTGCACGCCGGAGGGCGCCGCCCAGCGGGCAAGGCGTGTCGGGCGAAGGAAAGGCGACGCTCCTGCGACCGGGCGCGCGCGCCGGCCAGCGCGCGTGCGCCTCGTCGCGCGCGCTGGTCCTCGGCGTTCGCCGCCGCGAGGTGAGCGTTCCTGCGCAGCCGACCCATCCGGAACCGTCGGCCCCAGCCGCGCGCACGCCTCGTCGCGTCGCTCGGAGCGCGTGTCGTCGGGGTGAGCGGGCCTCCAGACACGGAGCCATCCAGAACCGTCGGCAGCCGCGCGCACGCCGCGTCGAGGCGCTCGGAGCGCGTGTCGTCGGGGTGAGCGGGCCTCCAGACACGGAGCCATCCAGAACCGTCGGCCCCAGCCGCGCGCACGCCTCGTCGCGTCGCTCGGAGGGCGTGTCGTCATCCCGAGCCGTCGGCCCCCAGCGCGCCCGCCTCGTCGCGTCGTGCGGTGCGCCTGCGCCCGGCGCGCGCCTCAGGGCGTGACGGTGACGGAGGCGGTCTGCGACACGCTCCCCGACTGCGCCCGCACGGTGGCGTTGCCCTGCGTCACCCCCGTCACCAACCCCTTGCTGCCCGAGGCGTTCGACACCTGGGCGACGCTCGGCGCCAGCGACGTCCACGTCACCGTCGCCGTCAGGTCCTGGGTGGAGCCGTCGGAGTATGAGCCCAGCGCCGTCATCGCCACCGACGCGGCCTGCGCCACCGTCAGCGGCGAGGGCGACAAGGTGAGGCTCACCAGGGTGGCGGCGCTCACCGTGTGCGTGGTGGAGCCGGTCACCCCGCCGTACGTCGCCTCGATGGTGACGGTGCCCACGTCGACCGTCGACAGCAGCCCGCGCGAGCTCGACGCGTTCGAGATGAGGGCCTTGGTGGTGTCGCTCGACGACCAGACGGCCTGCGACGTCAGCACCTGGGTGGTGCTGTCGGTGTAGTGCCCGATGGCGATGAACTGGCGGGTGTAGCCCAGCGGCGTCGCGCCCGAGGCGGGGGTCAGCTCGATGAAGGCCAGCGCGGCCTGGGTGACGGTGAGCGTCGCCACGGTGGTGAAGGCGCCGTACGTCACCGTCACCTGCGCGGTGCCCACGCCGACGGCGGTGACGAGCCCCTCGCTGCCCGCGGCGTTCGAGACGTCGAGCACGCTGGGGTCGCTCGAGCTCCACGCGGCCTGGGTGGTGAGCGTCTGCGAGGAGGCGTCGGTGTAGCGGCCGATGGCCTGGAGCTGCCGCACCGTGCCGCGCGGCACCGTGAGCGTGGTGGGCGTCACGTCGACGCGCACCAGCTCGGCCGCGGTGACGGTGAAGGGCGTGGAGCCGACGATGCCGCCCAGCGTCGCCGTCACCGTGGTGGCTCCGACGTTCTGCGCGGAGGCCTGGCCCTCGCTGCCGCTGGCGTTGCTGACGGCGACCAGCGTGGTGTTGCCCGAGGTCCACGTCACCTGGGTGGTGAGGTCGAGCGTGGAGCCGTCGGAGAAGAGACCGGTGGCCGTCAGCTGCGCGCCGAGGCCGCGGGGGCGCGAGGGGTTGGCGGGCGTCACCTGCAGCTGCTGGAGGACGGCGGGCGTCACCGTGAAGGGGGTGCTCCCCGAGACGCCCGACAGCGTCGCGGTGACGTCGGCGGTGCCCTGCGCGGCGCCGGTGGCCAGCCCGTGGGAGCCGCTGGCGTTGCTGACCGACACCACCGCGCCGTTGGCGCTCGTCCACGTCACCTGGCCGGTGAGGTCCTGCGTCGAGGCGTCGGAGTAGACGCCGGTGGCGGTGAGCTGGAGCGAGAGGCCTGAGGCGACGCTGGGCATCGAGGGCGTCACCTGCACCGCCTGCAGCACCGCGGGGGTGACGGTCAGCTGCACGGTGCCGCTGCGCGCGCCGACGGTCGCGGTGAGGGTGACGGTGCCCTGGGCGACGGCCTGGGCCCGTCCTTCACTGCCGGTGGCGTTCGACACCGTGGCGAGGTTGGTGTCCGCGGAGCTCCACGACGCCGCGGCGGTGACGTCCTGCGTGCTGCCGTCGGTGTAGTGGCCCGTCGCCGAGAGCTGGAGGCTGCGCCCACGCGGCACCGAAGGGGCCGGGGGGCCGACCTGCACCGACGTCAGCTGCGCGGCGGTGATGGTGACCAGGCGCGTGCCGGTGACGCTGCCGAGGGTGGCGCTGATGGTGGCGTTGCCGATGGCGAGCGCCTGCACCAGCCCGTGCGAGCCCGAGGCGTTGGAGACGGTGGCCACCGCGCCGTCGGTCGAGCTCCACGTCACCTGGGTGGTGAGGTCGGCGGTCGAGGCGTCGGAGTAGACGCCGGTGACGGTGAGCGAGGCGCTCAGCCCGCGCGGCAGCGTCACGCTGGCGGGGGACACCTGGAGCTGCTGCAACACCGCGGGCGTGACGGTGAGGCTGGCGCTCGCCGTCTGGCCCGAGAGCTGCGCGCTCACCGTGGTGGTGCCCAGGGCCAGCCCGGTGGCGCGCCCGTGCGAGCCGCTGGCGTTCGAGATGGCGGCGGTGGCGGGGCTGGAGGAGCTCCACGTCACCTGCGTGGTGACGTCGGCGGTGCTGCCGTCCGAGAAGCGGCCGGTGGCCACGAAGTCACGCGTCAGGCCGCGCGGCAGCGAGGTGGAGAGGGGGGACACCTCGAGGCCGGTCAAGAGCGCGTCGGTGACGGTGAAGGTGGCGGTGCCCGTCTGCCCCAGCATGGTGGCCGAGACGGTGGCGGCGCCGACGACGCGCGCGCTGGCCAGCCCCTGCGAGGGCGCGGCGTTCGAGACCGTCACCGTCGTCGCGTCGCTGCTGCCCCAGGTGACCTGGTCGGTGAGGCCCTGGGTGGAGCCGTCGCTGAAGGTGCCCACCACCGTCAACGCCGCGGTGCGGCCGGCGGGCGCGCTCGGTGACGAGGGCGAGATGGCGAGCGACACCAGGGCGATGTTCGCGATGTCGAGGCTCGCGGCGCCGGTGACGCCTTGCCGGGTGGCCCGCACCTGCACCTGGCCCGGCTGCTGGGTGGTGACGTGGCCCTGGCTCCCGGGCGCGTTGGAGACGGACGCGAGCGCGGCGTCGCTGACGCTCCACGTCACCTGCGCCGAGAGGTCTTGCGTGGTGCCGTCGGTGTAGCGGCCGGTGGCCTGAAAGCGCGCGCCGGTGCCGCTGGCGATGCGCAGCATCGACGGCGTCACCTCGATGGTGTCGAGCGCCGCCGCGAGCACCGTGAGGGTGGTGGTGGCCGTCTGGCCGCTGAGGGTGGCCGAGACGTCGGCGGCGCCGGTGCCGACGGTCGACGCCAGGCCCTCGGAGCCGCTGGCGTTCGAGACGGTCGCCACCGTGGTGTTGGAGGAGCTCCACGTCGCCTGCGCCGTCAGGTCGGCGGTGCTGCCGTCGGAGTAGGTGCCGGTGGCGGTGAGGGACACCGAGAGGCCGAGCGGCGTCGAGGGCAGCGCCGGGGTGATGTCGAGGCCCACCAGCACCGCGGGCGAGACGGTGAGGGCGCGGCGCGCCTCGATGGTGCCCTGCCGCGCGACGACCTCCGCGGTGCCGACGTCGAGGGCCGACACCTCGCCAGCGGCGGACACCGCCAGCGCGGGCCCCGTCACGCTCCACGTCACCTGCGACGAGACGTCGCGCGTGGTGCCGTCGGAGTAGGTGCCGGTGGCGACGAACGTCTGGGTGAAGCCGCGCGCGATGGTGGTGGTGGGCGGCGTCAGCGAAAGCGCGGTGAGGAGCGCGGGCGTGACGGTGACGGTGAAGGACGCGGTGTGGCTCCCCAGCGCCGCCTGGCCGCTCGTGGTGCCCACGCCCACGCCGCGCACCAGGCCGCGGCTGCCGCTGGCGTTGGAGGCGGTGGCGACGGCGCCGTCGGCGGTGCTCCAGGTGGCCTGCGCGGTGACGTCTTGCGTGCTGCCGTCGGAGTAGGTGCCCGTCACCGTCAGCGGCGCGCTGACGCCCATGGGGAGCGAGAGCGAGGTCTGCGAGAGCGACAACGAGACGAGGGCCGCCGCCGTCACCTGGAGCGGCGCGGTGGCGGTGACGCCCTGGAACGCCGCGTGGAGCTGGGTGCTGCCCTGCGCGAGCGCCCGCACCAGGCCCGCGGAGGGGGCGGCGTTGGAGACGGACGCGATGGCGGGGTCGTCGCTGCTCCACGTCGCCTGGGCGGTGAGGTTCTGGGTGGTGGCGTCGGAGTAGACGCCGGTGGCGGTCAGCTGCGCCGAGGTGCCCACCGCCAGCGTGGGCGTGGTCGGCGTCAGCTCGATGAGGCGCAGGGCCGCGGCGGTGGCGGTCACCTGCAGCTGCGCCGTCACGCTGCCCTGCTGCGCGCGGATGGTGGCGCTGCCGAGGGCGAGGGCGCGCACCAGGCCGGGGTTCGACGCCGGGTCCACCGACACGACGTTGGGAGCGCTGCTCGTCCACGACACCTGGGTGGTGAGGTTCTGGGTGGAGCCGTCGCTGAAGGTGCCGGTGGCCACCACGTTGGTCGAGGTGCCCAGCGGCAGCGAGAGCGTCGCGGGCGCGAGCGCGAGAGAGACCAGGCGCGCGGTGGTGACGGTGATGGGCACCGCCACGCTGACGCCGCTGAAGGTCGCTGTCAGGTCGGTGGCTCCCACCGCCAGGCCCTGCACCAGGCCGCGCTGGCCCTGGGTGTTGGAGACCTGCGCGATGGTGTCGTCACGCACGCCCCAGAGCACCGCGTTGGTGAGGTCCTGCACGGTGCCGTCGGAGAAGCGCCCGGTCGCGGTCACCTGCGCCGAGGTGCCGACGGCGAGGGTGAGGGGCGAGGGCGAGGCCTCGAGGGAGACCAGCTCGGCGGCGGTCACCGTGACGGGCACCGTGGCGGCGCCGCCCAGGTACTCGAAGCGCAGGGTGGCGGCGCCGAGGTTGAGCGCGCGCGCCTGGCCGCTGGGGGTGACGGTGGCGATGGTGGGGCGGTCGGTGCTCCAGGCGCCGGTGGTGGTGACGTCGTTGCGGGTGCCGTCGGAGAAGACGGCGTGCGCGACGAGGCTGGCCTGGGTGCCGCGCGCGAGGGTGAGCGGTGACGGCGAGACCTCGACGCGCGAGAGGACGGCGTCGGTGACGATGACGGGCAGGGCGGCCTCGGCGCCCCGCAGCGACGCCTGCACCTCGGTGGTGCCGAGCGCGCGGGCGGTGAGGGTGCCGCGCTCGCCGGCCAGGGTGGAGACGAAGACGAGCTGCGGCGCGCTGCTGGTCCACTGGGCCTGCTCGGTGACGTCGAGGGTGCGCCCGTCAGAGAGGCTCGCCGTCGCGCGCAGCCGCAGGGTGGAGCCCAGCGGCAACGAGGGGCCCGAGGGCGAGAGGGTGAGCTGCTGGATGGTGGCGTCGGTGACGGCGACGGTGACCTGCACCTGCGCGCCGTCGAACGACACCTTGAGCTCGCTGGTGCCGGCCTCGGCGCCCACCAGCACGCCCGGCAGCTCGTCGCGCACCGTCACCGACGAGGCGCCGCTCGTCACCCCGTAGAGGGCGGCGCGGGTGACGTCCTCCACGCTCCCGTCGGCGCGCACCGCGTTCACCGTCAGCTGGACCGCCAGGCCGACCGGCACCACGGGCCGCGCGGGCTGCACCTCGAGGCGCACCACGGTGCCGCCGACGACCGAGAAGGAGAGCTCACGCGAGACCTCGCCCAGCGAGGCGCGCACCCTGGTGGTGCCCACGTTGAGGGCGCTGACGCGGCCCGGCACCTCGGCGTCCACCGCCGCCACGAAGCCGTCGAGCACCTGCCAGCGCACCTCGCCGGTGACGTTGCGGACGGAGCTGTCGGAGTAGACGCCCGTCGCCACGAAGTCGACCGACTGCCCGCGGTTGATGCGCGCGTTCTCGGGCGTGAGGGAGATCGACACCAACTCGACGGCGTTGCGCGGGCACCCCGCGAGCGCGACGGCGACCGCGATGAGGACGACGGTGGGTTGAAAGTGACGCATGAGAGTCCCCTCGGCGCGAATGCCCCGGCGTGGGCCTTCTCAAGGGGGGTGCCACGGCGTGTGTGCTGATCTCACTGGGCAACTTCGACCCCACACCTGGGTGTGTTTGAACTGGGTGGGTCAGGCGTGCTCCAGCATCGCCGATGTGGGGCGCGTTGACCCAGGCGACCGCCCCGAGGTCCGGCTGCTGTTTCCTCAGCGCGCCGGAGCGGTTGCTCAGCGCGCCGGAGCGGTTGCTCAGCGCGCCGGAGCGGTTGCTAACCGCGCCGGACCGGTTGCTAAACGCGCCGGACCGGTTGCTGGCCGTGCCGGACCGGTTGCTAACCGTGCCGGGGCGGTTGCTGAACGCACGGGCGCGGTTGCTGAACGCATCGGCGCGGCTGCTGAACGCACGGGCGCGGCTGCTGAACGCACGGGCGCGGCTGCTGAACGCACGGGCGCGGTTGCTGAACGCACGGGCGCGGCTGCTGAACGCACAGGCTCCGTTGCTGAACGCACGGGCGCGGCTGCTGAACGCGCCGGACCGGTCGTGCGCCCGGCCCGGCAGGTGGGTTGCTTCGCGGGGAGACGACGCGGGCCTACTTCGGCGCGGTGACGGGCTGCGCGTCGTCGCCGCCGCCGTTGCCCTGGGGCCTGATGAGCGACAGCAGGTTCTTGCCGGGGACGATGGCCGGCACGGCCTCTCCGGCTTCGCGGGCGCGCCGCATGGTGGCGTAGGCGAAGGCCATCTCGCGCAGCACCCGGCCTTCGATGCGGTTGGTGCGCGCCGAGTCGTTGCCGCGGTTCTCGGAGTACGTCGCCTCGTTCGACTCGCGCAGCGCCTCGGTGATGGCCGAGATGGACGAGAGGAACTCTTCGGTGAGGCCCGCGTCGTCGCTCAACAGCGCGCCGTCTTCGAAGCGCCGCGCCCGCACCGCCAGTTGGAGCAGCCCGGTGAGCGTCGACTCGAGCGCGTGCGGCGCGAGGTTCGGCTCGTTGCGGTCGGTGATCTCCTTGGTGAACGCCTTGTTCCCCAGCGCCACCGAGAGCAGCCCGTTGACCAACCGCTTGCGCGCCTTGTCGGCGATGGCGACCGCGGCCGCGCGCTCGGTGCGGGCTGCGTCGGCCGAGCTCGCGCCGTCCGAGTCGATGGCGTCGTTGAGCTCGCCGACGAGGTGACACAGCCACGAGAGGCGGTAGCGGCTGTAGCCGCCGATGTCGCCCTTCTTGAGGATGGCGTCGAGCGTGCCGACGAAGCGCTCCGCCTCGCCCTCGACGTTCTCGGCTTTGGTGCGCCGGCCCCACGCGTCGCACTGCTCGTCGCTGAACGCGGCGCGGTAGACGCGACGGCGCCGCTCGTCCAGCGGCGGGAGCGCCGTGAGCAGCTTCACCGCCAGCCGCTGCTTCGCCGGCCCTGCCGCCTTCGCCTTCGCGCCCGCCTTCGCCTTCGCCTTCGCGCCCGCCTTCGCCTTCGCCGCCGGCTTCTTCACTGCCGCCTTCTTCTTCGCTGCCATGTGCCCCTCCCGTGAGAATACGAACCGCGCGGACTGTACCGGCCTGCGCGCGGCGATCGAGCACTTCGCGAGCGCCTCCAACCCGTTGATTGTGCGGCTGCGGCACGCCACCCTTGCGTCGTGTAGCAACTTTACCTACATGCCGGCCGATACCGGGCACAAAGGCGGGGACCATGCAGCGACTTCTCATCAGTGGGCTTGTGGTGGTGGCGCTGGGCTGCGGCACGGGCTCGGTGGTGATTGACGAGGGCGGCTTCGACGAGCTCGAGGTGGCCGAAGGGCCGCTGCTGGGCGCCGACGGCAAAGACGCCTCCGACCGCGCGTGCAACGTGGTGCTGCGCTCGCTGGCGCGGGTGCCGAGCGGGGCGGGCTACGCCACGAAGTGCACCGCCACCAGCGGCTGCGCGGTGGTGTGGAGCGGCTTCCTCGACGTCTCGGCGCAGGCGCTGGGCGAGGGCGCGAAGCCGTACGTCATGTACAAGAACCAGGACGCGAGCGCGTGGACGCGGGTGACGCCGACGAAGGTGACGGGCGCTCCGGCCGGGTACCAGCGGTACAAGGTGACGCTGCAGAAGAACACCATGAGCGACGGCATGTCGGCGACGGCGCTGTCGCGCGCGCGCATCGACGTGGCCCCCTACATCCTCATGCCCAACGGCGCGCGGCTGTTCGACAAGCAGCGCGGGCAGACCGACTTCCAGAACTACACGCTGTCGCAGGCCTTCGGCTGGGTCGTCGCGGAGGACGCCTCGGTGTGCGGGCCTCCGGCGCTGCCGGCGAGGCTCGACTTCGCGCTCGGGTACACCGAGTCGCAGCAGGGCGCGCTCGTCGCCGGTGGCAAGGGCACCATCACCTACGCGCTCGACCGCCTCACCACCTGCCGCGGCACGCACAACGGCTACCCCGCGTGGGACGTGACGGCCTTCGTGCGCTTCTCGCCCGGCGGTGAAGTGGTGAGCGGCTCGGTGAAGGGCACCGTCACCATGGGCGGCAACCCGTCGTCGCTGAGCGTGGTGTCGCAGCCGTGGACCTTCGAGGTGCCGCGCACCGCGACCTCGGCCGAGGTGTGGTTCAAGAACTTCACCGGCGCGGGCTCCACCTGCGAGGCGTGGGACTCGAAGAGCGGCGCCAACTACCAGTTCGCCGTCGCCGCGAAGCCGTACGCGGCGGTGCAGTGGGTCGGCCGCCCCGGCGCCAGCACCTCGCGGGCCTGCGCGCGCAGCGAAGGCGCGCCCGACTCCATCACCCTCGACAGCTACCTCCAGCAGCGCGCGTGCGTGTGGGTCGAGGCCGACGTCTACGTGCCCGGCCTCACCGACGGCGTGGGCGGCCTGGCGTCGTACGCGGTGTTCGCCGAGGTGCAGGCGACCCTCGACGGCGTGGCGATGCCCGCCGAGCGCGTCGGCTTCGTCGGCCGCTTCGGCAACGACTACCGGTACCGCTTCGAGCTGCCCAAGAGCGCGCTGTTCTACGGCCCGAAGTGGAGCCGCTACGAGTACGCGATGCGGTTCTCGACCGACGGGCGCACGTGGGTGAATGACGTCAAGCGCGTGGTGGTGCGTGACGCGTCGTTCTGCAACCCGGCGTGGAGCAGCTGCGCGCTCTGAGTCGGGCGTCAGAGGTACAGCCGCAGCTCGATGGACGGCGAGGGGACGAAGCTCGCGCTGACGTACGAGGCGGCGTTGCGGTTCTCGCTGACGACCCCGGTCGACGGGTCTTGCGTGGGGAACGCGGTCCAGCTGCGGTTGAACGACACCCGCGCCACCTGCGCCTGAATGCGCACGGCGAACCGCTCGAGGAAGCGCTTCTCGAGGGCGATGCCTCCCATGGCGCCGACGGTGAGGGTCTGCGCACCGGCGGGGAACTCCCCAAGCGGGGTGATGAGCGAGGTTCCTCCCTGGCTGAAGTAGCCGGTGAAGGCCGTCGCCAGCACCGTGAAGGCGACCGGAGCGCTCGGGCTCGTCAGCGTGAAGCGTGGGCTGACGCCGATGGCGGCGCTCCCCGAGGAAGGGCCGGGCGCCATCGCGCCGACCGTGGCGCTCGTGGTGACCGCGCCCTCGAGGCCCAGGCCCAGCGCGAAGCG